>NZ_JCASIH010000012.1:0-126571 GCF_059685935.1 Telluria sp. ZT3P39 | reverse complement strand
GCGGCGCAGTTGTGCAACTTCGCTTAGTTCACCTGCAACAGGCCGTCCAGGGGAACGAAGGGGCGCCTCTGGGGCTTGCTTGTCGATCTTGTCAGCCCACTTGTAGAGCAGGTTGCGGCGGATTCCCAGTTCGACTGCAAGATCAGTAGCGCTCTGCCCCGCGACACGCATTCGCGCGACCGCCTTCCGTTTGAAATCATCGGGGAACGCGGCGCGCACCTTGGATATCGACGTGGGTGCAGCGGGAATGATCTCCCGCTTGGATGGGAGCTGCTTCTTTTTCGGGTTCATGTTTATCCTTCCGGGGCATATTGTCCCCTATTTGGATGTCCATGAATCACGGACTGCCTCAACCTGACCCCGATTTTGCCCGACGGTCTTGGGGCGAACGAAACAAATCGGCCCATCGCGCGCTAGTTCGGGCGCGGGAAGCCGGCCATCGCCAAGACCTCCGCCCCCATCGGCGACAACAGCCAGGCCAGCGCGGCGATGTTGAGGATGACGGTCGTCCAGAAGCCGGTGCGGAAAGCGAGCTTCTGGGATTTGTGGCGCAGCACCTGGCGCGCCACCAGCGCCCCGGGCCAGCCGCCGACCAGCCCGAGCAGGTGGAGGACCGATTCCTCGGTGCGCCAGCGCCCGTTGCGGGCAGCCGACTTGTCATGCGCGTAGACGAGGAAGGCCAGCATGCTCAGGCCGAGATAGCCATACAGGACTTGCGGCGGCAATTGTCCGGCCAGCACGCAGGCGCCCACAAACGCCAGGAACAGGACCGCCACGCTCCAGGCAGTGGCAATCGAGGGGCGCATGCCCTTGCGGCGCACAAAGCTGACGTTCTCGGCACGCGGCTTGCCATTGTCGGTCGTGAACAGGGCATAGGTGACGATTTCGCCGCCGGCCGGGCGGCCGCCGTGGCCGTTGAAAGACTTGATGTGCAGGAAGACATCGGGGCCGCCACCGTTGGGCGTGATGAAGCCGAATCCCTGCTCATCCTTCCAGCTGGTGATCTTGCCTTGGTACCGGGGCGGTTTGTGCGGATTCATCTCGCCATTCTCGTTGTATTGATGAGAATAGTGTAATGCGAGACTTACACTGAGGCAACAACCCTTTGGCCGGCCCGTTTTGTGCGCGGACCGGCGCTGCTGAAACTGCCGCGCAGGCCTTAGCCTTGTCTCGACAGCATGCGCTCGACGTAACGCGCGATCAGGTCGATTTCCAGGTTCACTTTCGAGCCGGCGCGCAGGTGCTTGAGCGTCGTGACCTCGATCGTGTGCGGGATCAGGTTGATCGAGAAGCGGCAGACCTTGTCCGCTGCCGCGTCCAGATCCTCGACCCGGTTTACGGTCAGCGACACGCCGTTGACCACCACCGAGCCCTTGTAGGCCAGGAATTTGGCCAGTTCCTGCGGCGCGTCGATGACCAGCTCGCGCGACTCGCCCACCGGCTCGAAGCTGTGCACGGTGCCCAGGCCGTCGACATGGCCGGAAACCAGGTGGCCGCCCAGGCGTTCGGCCAGCGTGAGCGCCTTTTCCAGGTTCACCTCGCCGGTCGCATCCAGGCCTGCGGTCTTGTTCAGGCTCTCGCGCGACACGTCGACGCTGAAGCCGTTGCCGCTCTTGGCCACCACGGTCATGCAGGCGCCGTTGAGTGCGATCGAGTCGCCCAGGGCGACGTCGCCGAGGGGCAGCGGGCCGGCGTCGACATCCAGGCGCACGCCGGCGAACGAGCCACCCTCGAGCGGGGTGACCGAAGTGATATTGCCGACAGCGGCGACGATTCCAGTAAACATACGATCCTAGTCCTCAGTAGTATTCAATCTTGCCAGGATGCGCAGGTCGTCGCCGACCCGCGTCACCTCGTGGAAGCGCAGTTGCCGCTTGTCGCTCAGCTGCGCCAGCGGCTGCAGGGCGAACATGCCCTGCCCCGGTCCGACCAGGCTCGGGGCCAGGTAGACCAGCAGTTCGTCGACGCAGCCTTCGCGCAGCATCGAGGCGTTCAGCTTCGACCCCGCTTCGACATGCACTTCGTTGATCTCGCGCCGGCCCAATTCGCGCATCAGCGCCGGCAGGTCGACCTTGCCGCTCGCGTTCGGCAGCACGATCACCTCGTGGCCGGCCGCGCGCAAGGCCGCGGCTTTCCCCGGCACCTCGCTCGCTGCGACGATCCAGCACGGCTCGCCCTGCAGGATACGGGCATCGAGCCTGACTTCGAGCCGGCTGTCGACGATCACGCGGCGCGGCGGCAAGGGTGTGTCGATGCCGCGCACGTTCAGCTGCGGGTCGTCCGCCATGACCGTGCCGATGCCGGTCAGGATCGCCTGCGCCCTGGCGCGCCATGCGTGGCCGTCGGCGCGGGCCTGCGGCCCCGTGATCCATTGGCTCTCACCGTTCTCCAACGCGGTGGCGCCGTCCAGGCTGGCCGCGACTTTCAGGCGCACCCAGGGCAGGCCGCGCCGCATGCGCGAGAAGAAACCGATGTTCAGTTCATGGGCGGCGTCGGCCAGCACGCCGGAAGCCACCTCGATGCCCGCCGCCTCCAGCTGCGCCAGGCCGCGGCCCGACACCAGCGGGTTGGGATCGAGCATGGCGGCCACCACGCGCCCCAGGCCCGCGTCGACCAGCGCATTCGAGCAGGGCGGCGTGCGCCCGTAATGGCTGCACGGTTCCAGGGTGACATAGGCGGTGGCGCCGCGCACATCATGGCCGCGCGCGTGCGCATCGCGCATGGCCTGGATCTCGGCATGCGCCTGCCCCGCAGGCTGGGTATGCCCGGCGCCGATCACGACGCCGTCACGCACGATCACGCAGCCGACCCGCGGGTTCGGCGCCGTGATGTACATGCCTTTCGCGGCCCATGCCAGGGCCAGGGCCATGCCGTCGGTATCGTTGAGAATTTGCTCGCTGTCGTGTGCCAAGTGGTGTCCCGCTGTTGCGTCCTGCAGCATGTGCTGCCATGCCGTCTGCCGGTGCTAGGGCGGCGCTTGCGCGCCCTCGCAGCCCTCGTCGCGCTCGGGATTGCACATCCGTACGCGCCCGAGCATGTTGATTCTAATACGGCGGATATGCTCGCCGTGAAACAGCGACAGCGTACCGGGCCGGGAGGAATTGGCATTGGTGTCGCTGCAGCTGCGCCCGGCGCCATTGTAGGCGATGTACTGAGGCGGCGCTGACTGGGTGAAGGAAAAATCGACCCGCAGGCCGGGGTCCAGGGGGCCATGGACGGACAGGATCTCGTCGCCCGAGCCGGGCTCGCGGTCGCCGTCGCGGTCGACGAAGATCGTCCAGCCCTGGGTCCAGTCGGCGCCCAGGGGATCGCGCGGCATCAGCTTGACCCGTCCGTTGCGCGCGATGGCCTGGGCCCGGGTATGGGCGATCGCGCCCAGCAGCTCGCTTGAGGCGGCGCGCATCTGCTGGGCCGTGACGAGGGCGTGCAGGTCGGGGCCGGCGACGGCGAGAACGACGGCCGAGATGCCGAGCACGGCGACCAGCTCGGCGAGCGTGGCGCCTGCGGCATGCCTGCATGCCCTGATCGGCTTCATGGCCAGCAGCGCCGCCCGTTCCCGCTCGCTCCCTGCGCGCCGGTGCTGTCGAAGGTGAGCGTGCCGCAGTCCGGGTCGTCGAAGCCGGCATCGACATTCTCCGTCCCCGGCTGGGCGCGCAGCTCGATGCACTGGCTGATGTCCTGGTCTTCGCAGGCATAACCGTCGACTTCGTAGGCGCTGGTTTCCGGCTGCGAACCTATCCACCAACGGAACTGGCGGCTGTCCGGGTCGTCGGTGCCGACCGAGAACGCGACATAGGTATGGTGCTGGGCGCGGTAGGCTTCCTGACGCTGCATGGCGTCGACCAGCGCCAGCTGCGCTTCCACGCGCCGGGCCTTGACCAGCTGGGCCGCATAGCCGGGATAGGCAATCGCCGCCAGGATCGCCACGATCGCCAGCACGACCATCAGCTCGACCAGCGTGAAGCCATGGCGTTTTCGCGGACGCGGTGTCGTCAGGGCGCGTCTCATCCCGGCTCCGTTGCCGCGGCGACGCCATCGTGCCAGTTGGCGATCTCGCGCCAGCTCACGCGCACGCCCGGTCCGCCCGGCGTGCCCGGTGCAGGGGGCGCCCTACCTATCTCGGGGCTGCCCGGCGCAGCCACAACCAGCAACTTGCGGTAATAAGCCTGCACCCCGACCTGGGTCGTCCCGGCGCTGCCGAAGCCCAGTGCCGTGATCCGGTACAGCAGCGCATCCGGCGCCGAAGGCATGCGCTCGATCAGGTAGCGCGGCGCCCGCGCGGCCAGCGCCCCACTACCTGCCGGCATCCGGGCGCCGGTGAATGCGCCGAATACGATGCCGGGCCCGCCCCCGTCGGCCAGCGCCAGGTGGATGTCACCGGCGTCGACGGCCCGGGTGCACAGCCCCTGGTAGGGCGCGCCGCCGCGGCATCCGTCGGCAAAGGCCGCGGGCGCGGCACCGGCCAGCGCGGCGGCGCGCGCGGAGGCCGGATCGGCGCCGCCTTCGATATCCTGCTCGGCGTCCGTCAGCGCGGCCATGGCGCCATGCAGTGCCAGCATGCGGTCACGTTCGTTGGCGGCGGCCAGCGCGCCATGCAGGGCGCTGCGGGCCGAGGCGATTCCGGTCAACAGGATCGCCAGCATCAGCAGCAAGGCGGTGAGCAGCGCCACGCCGGCTTGCCTGCTCCGGCAGGCGCGCATCGAGTCGGCGATGTGCATGCCGTCCTCACCCGCCGCGCGCCGGCAGCGCGATGGTGGTGGCGAACACCTTGCGGTGGCGCGGCGGCGCGCGCCCGGCCAGCGTCGCCTCCAGCAGGCGGGTGCCGGCGTCCAGCACGCCCACCATGTCGCCATACTGCGGCCCGAACAGGTCGTAGGCGGCACCGCCCGCATTCGCAAGCCGGCTGGGCGCCCCATGCAGCAGCAGCGCCACTCGCACACTGGCCAGCTTCTTCCAGTGGGTGCGCCGCCGCAGGTCGGCCTCGCGCTCGGCCGCCGTCGCGCCCACCAGCAGCAGGCCGGCGTCGAGCGCATGCAGCGCGCTGGCATTGACGTAGCGCTCGGGCGCACCGTCGGCGTCGAGATCGAGTCCGTACAGCACCTGGAAACTGTCGACGGCGCCGACCACCGCATCGGCCGACCAGGCGCCGGCGCCCCGATATTTGCAGCGCAACTCGGCGTCGCCCTGGGCATTGCGGGCGACATGGAAGATGCTCCAGCCTTCTTCATTGCGGTGCACGGAAAAGCCCGCGCAGTCGAGGGTGGTGCCGTCGCCCGAAGGCGGCGCGCCGCTGCCGGGATAGCGCACCGCCAGCACATCGCTGCCATGCACGACCGCAGTGGCGACCGGGTTGTCGATGGCGAAGCCGGTCTGCGTTACCCGGCGTGCGTCCAGGCCGGCGAGCGCCGCAGGCGCGGCCGCATCCGGCCCGCCGCTATGCGCCTCCCAATCGACGGCAGCCGCCTGCCGCACCGCGCGCGCCACCACGTCGAGCGCGTAGCGTCCCGCATCGTCCATGGCCGCCGTTTCCACCTGCGCGGCAAAGGCCCGGGTGGACCAGACGAACAGGCTGCCGGCGGCCAGCAGCACACCAAGGCCCACCGTCATGGCGACCAGCAGTTCGGCCATCGTCATGCCGCGCTGGCGGTGAATGGATAGCCTCATCGCAGCACCGTCACGTAAGCGGGCGCCGCGTCCTGGCCCTGCCAGCCGATTTTGACGACCGGCAGCGCACTGGCGTCGCCGTCGCAGCTCCAGCGAAAGCTGTTGGTGGCGCTGTCCCAGGGCGAGCCGTCGCGGCAGACCTCGACGCGCCCGCCGGGGAATTGCGCATGCACGGCCTGGCGGATTTCGTGCAGGTCGAACTCGGCGAGCTGCTGCGGGCTGCATGCGGTGCTGCCGAAGCACGGCAGCGGCGCAATGGGCGCGCCGTCGGCTGCGTTATAGTGAAAAGCGAGATAGGGGTTGCTTGCATCGGGCAAGCCGGCCACCGGGCCATTGGCCCGCATGCGCGAGGCCAGCGAGGCCGCCAGTTGCGCCGCTTCGGAGGTGCGGGCCGCGTGCTGGCGCAGCCGCTCGGCCGTCAGCTGCGCGGCCCCGGCGCCGACGATGCCGACCGCGAGCACGAACAGCGCGACCAGTACTTCGACCAGCGTGAATCCTTGTATTGCCCCATGCGAGCGCACAGCCACCTCCCCTCGTCAGCGTCGAGCAACGGCAAGGCCATGCGAGGGGCCTGCCATCTGCGAGCTGCCAAGTTATCAGGCGAGCATCTGCCGGCCATGAGCTGGCCCAATCGTGTACGGGGAACTGATGAGCGGTTTTATTTACGCGGGTGGCCGACTTCGGCCAGCGCTTCCTGGAACTCGGCCAGGTCTTCGAAATTCTTGTAGACCGAGGCGAAGCGGATGTAGGCGATCTTGTCGAGGCGCTTGAGTTCCTGCATCACCAGTTCGCCCACATAGCCGGTATCGACTTCGCGGCGGCCGCTGGTGAGCAGCTTTTCCTCGATGGTGGCGACGGCCGTGTCGATCGCTTCGGCGGCCACGGGGCGCTTGCGCAAAGCCAGCATCAGGCTGCCGCGCAATTTGCTCGATGCGAACTCGGTGCGGCTGCCGTTCTTCTTGACGATGATCGGCATCGACAGCTCGATGCGCTCATAGGTGGTGAAGCGCTTGTCGCACTTCGCGCAGCGCCGGCGCCGGCGAATGGCGTCCCCTTCCTCGGACACGCGCGTGTCGAGGACCTGGGTATCTTCATGCTGGCAGAACGGACATTTCATGGGCGCCGGGGATGCTTGTCGGGCCGGCAAGCGCCGGCTCCGGGGTGGTTGCTGCTTTAAGCGGCGTAGACCGGGTACTTGTCGGTCAGCAGCTTGACTTCCGCCTTCACGCGCTCGATGGTCGCGGCGTCGTGCGGGTTGTCCAGCACGTCGGCGATCAGGTGGCCCACCTTGATCGCATCTTCTTCCTTGAATCCGCGGGTGGTGAAGGCCGGGCTGCCCAGGCGGATGCCCGAGGTGACGAAAGGCTTCTGCGGGTCGTTCGGGATGCCGTTCTTGTTGCAGGTCATGTGCGCCTGGCCCAGGATCGCTTCGGCTTCCTTGCCGGTCAGGCCCTTCGAGCGCAGGTCGACCAGCATCACGTGCGATTCGGTCCGGCCCGACACGATGCGCAGGCCACGCTCGATCAGGGTCTCGGCCAGCACCTTGGCGTTCTTGACGACCTGCTGCTGGTATTCCTTGAACTCCGGCGACAAGGCTTCCTTGAAGGCCACGGCCTTGCCGGCAATGACGTGCATCAGCGGACCGCCCTGGATGCCCGGGAAGATCGCCGAGTTGATCTGCTTCTCGAACTCGGCCTTCATCAGGATGATGCCGCCGCGCGGGCCGCGCAGCGACTTGTGCGTCGTGGACGTCACGAAGTCGGCATGCGGCACCGGGTTCGGGTATTCGCCCGCGGCGATCAGGCCGGCGTAGTGGGCCATGTCGACCATGAACCAGGCGCCGACTTCCTTGGCGATTTTCGCGAAGCGCTCGAAGTCGATGCGCAGCGCGAAGGCCGAGGCACCGGCGATGATCATCTTCGGCTTGTGCTCGCGCGCAAGGCGTTCCATGGCCTCGTAGTCGATGTCTTCTTCCGGCGTCAGGCCGTAGGACACGACATTGAACCACTTGCCCGACATGTTCAGCGCCATGCCGTGGGTCAGGTGGCCGCCTTCGGCCAGCGACATGCCCATGATGGTGTCGCCTGGCTTGAGCATGGCGAAGAACACGCCCTGATTGGCCTGCGAACCGGAGTTCGGCTGCACGTTGGCCGCTTCCGCGCCGAACAATTGCTTGAGGCGGTCGATCGCCAGCTGCTCGGCGACGTCGACGTATTCGCAGCCGCCGTAATAGCGCTTGCCCGGGTAGCCTTCAGCGTACTTGTTGGTCAGCTGCGAGCCCTGCGCTTCCATGACGGCCGGCGAGGTGTAGTTCTCGGACGCGATCAGTTCGATGTGGTCCTGCTGGCGAACGTTTTCCTTCTGGATGGCATCCCACAGTTCCGGGTCGACATTGGCGAGCGTGTGATTCTTTGCAAACATGTAAAACTCCAATCGAGAGAAATACCAGGCAACGGGCCAGCGCAGAATGGGCGGCCGGGCGGGCGCAAGGCAGCCGCGAGGCCGCGCGCAACACGGCGCGGTCGTTTGGTGGCTGCCCAGGCGAACGGCGTTGACATCTCACGTTCCCCGGTGGGTACCCACCTTTTGCCGCGCCTGGTGCATTCGGATGCGGCACGGTGTTTCGCCAGTTACGTGAGACGTAAATGACTCCAGATTGTATGTGATCCGAGCCCCTTAGGGCAAGGAAACTGCTGTCTGCCTGACAAGTGCGGCGCACGCAGCAAGCTTGTGGCCATTTCGGCTACAATTTTCCCTTCCTACCACTTCGCCGCCACCAGGACCCCATCATGATCGTCTTCATTACCGGCGCCTCGGCCGGCTTCGGCGCCGCGATGGCCCGCGTATTCGTCGCCAACGGCCACAAGGCCATCCTCGCGGCCCGCCGCACCGACCGCATCGCCCACCTGGCAGCCGAACTGGGCGAGGCCGCCTTGCCGGTCACGCTGGACGTGACCAGCCGGGCCTCGATCGATGCGGCCATCGCCGGCCTTCCCGAGGAATGGCGCGACATCGACGTGCTCGTCAATAACGCGGGACTGGCGCTCAACACCCTGCCGGCGCACGAGGTGCCGCTGGACGACTGGGACACGATGATCGCCACCAATTGCCAGGGACTGGTGACGATGACCCGCGCGGTGCTGCCTGGCATGGTGGCACGCGGGCGCGGCCTGGTGATCAACCTGGGCTCGGTGGCCGGCCACTACCCTTACCCGGGCGGCAACGTGTATGGCGCGACCAAGGCCTTCGTGGAGCAGTTCACCCTGAATTTGCGGGCGGACCTGGTCGGCACCGGGGTGCGCGCGACCAACCTGGCCCCGGGACTGTGCGGCGGGACGGAGTTCTCGAACGTGCGCTTCAAGGGCGACGATGCGGCGGCAGCCAAGGTGTACGAAGGCACCACGCCGCTGAGCGCGGAGGATATTGCGAATACGGCCTACTGGATCGCGACCCTGCCGCAGCATGTGAATGTGAACAGCATCGAGTTGATGCCGACTTGCCAGGGGTTCTCGCCGTTCACGATTAAACGCACACAGGGTTGAACCGAGCGAACGTTGGTCCGGTAACGCGCGCTCTGCAATTGTTAGAAAGTGTTACAGTCATTGGCCTTTCGGCTATGTTTCACGTCTACTACTGCCGCAGCGTAGTGCCTTGAACGGAAGGCACGTCCGACCTTTTCCGAGCCCTATGTACTACAGCGTACATAGGATCGGCAAAAATCGCGTAAAATGTTTCCTATTTACATTTAAATGGCAGGGGAAATGCCTTCAGCTTTCGACTGGACAGTCAGGATCTATTACGAAGATACGGACGCCGGTGGCATCGTGTTTTACGCCAATTACCTGAAATTCTTTGAACGTGCCCGCACCGAATGGTTGCGCGCCCTGGGCGTCGGCCAGCAGGAGCTGCTCGATGCCGGTGGCGCCGCCTTCGTCGTCAAGAGCGCCTCCCTGGATTACCATGCGCCGGCCCGGCTCGACGATGTGCTGACGATCCGCACCACGGTCGAAAAGCTTGGCCGCGCCTCCGTCCAGTTCGCCCAGCAAGCCTGGAAAGGCGACCTGCTCCTGACCAGCGCCCATGTGAAAGTGGGCTGCGTCGATATCGCGACCATGCGCCCACGGTCGCTTCCCGACAGCGCTGCTGATAAAATGCGCGCCGCGTGACCTGCCTGAATAATCCGACAACAGAATCCACCCGATGACCGCAACCCAAGACCTCTCGTTTATCCACCTGATCAGCAACGCCCACATCCTGGTGCAGCTGATCATGGCCCTGCTGTTGATCCTGTCGGTGGTGAGCTGGACCTATATCTTCCGCAAGGTGTTCGCGCTGAAGGCCGCGCGGAACCAGACCGAGCAGTTCGAGCGCAGCTTCTGGGCCGGCGGCAACCTCAACACCCTGCACCAGAGCGCCAGCAGCCAGCGCGACCAGAGCGGCCCGCTGGCCCGCATCTTCGAGGCCGGCATGGGCGAATTCATCAAGGGCAAGCAGGCCGCGCGCGACGCCGCCGACATGGGCCCGGCGCTCGACGGCGCCCGCCGCGCCATGCGCGCCGCCTTCCAGCGCGAACTCGACGCCCTCGACATCCACCTGAACTTCCTGGCCTCGGTCGGCTCGGTCTCGCCTTACATCGGCCTGCTCGGCACCGTCTGGGGCATCATGAACGCCTTCCGCGGCCTGGCCAGCGTCCAGCAAGCCACGCTCGCCATCGTCGCGCCCGGCATCGCCGAAGCCCTGATCGCCACCGCGATCGGCCTGTTCGCCGCGATCCCGGCGGTGGTGGCCTATAACCGCTTCACCCACGACATCGACCGCCTGGCGATCCGCTTCGAGAGCTTCGTCGAGGAATTCTCGAACATCCTGCAGCGCCAGGCGCGCTAAGCACAGCGGAGAATTCTTCAATGGCCTTTTCCAGCAGCCTGCGCAGCGGACGCAAACGCAGCTTCAAATCCGAGATCAACGTCGTACCCTATATCGACGTGATGCTGGTGCTGCTCATCATCTTCATGGCTGTGCCGGCCAACGAAGCGCCGAGCGTGATCAACCTGCCGAGCGCGGAAAAATCGGCGCTGCCGCCGGACACCTATATCCAGATCTCGATCCAGCCGGAAAACAAGCTGTCGATCGGCGTCGGCGGCAAGCAAAAGGTCGCGGCCGAAGAAGTGGCCGACCGCACCGCCCTGCTGGAGCGCCTGCGCGCCCTGCACGAGGAAAATCCGGACTATCCGGTCTTGATTGCCGGTGACCGCGACAGCAAATACGACGATGTGATCCAGCTGATTTCCGAAGCGAAGAAGATGGGCATCAACCGGGTGGGACTGGCCGCCAAGTGATGAGCCCCGAGACGCATCCATGCCCGCACTGAAGCCTGCCACCGCCGGCGCGCCCTACAGCGTACCGCCCGAACCGAGCCGCCTGCCCGCTTTCCTGCTGGCGCTGGCGGTGCACGCCGTGCTGGTGAGTTTTTTGTGGTTCGGCATCAGCTGGCAGAACAACGAACCGGTCGCGGTCGAAGCCGAAGTCTGGGACATGTCGGTGCAGACCGCCGCCGCGCCGGCACTGCCGCCCCCGCCGGCGCCGAAGCCCGAGCCGCAACCTGAACCGGAGCCGGCCCCGCCGCCACCGCGCGCGGCCGAGCCGCCGCCCGTCGAGCGCCCTGCCCCGACCCCGCCCGACATCAACCTGCAGCGCGAAAAGAAACTGAAGGAAGAAGCGCGCAAGCAGGAGCTGGCCGAGAAACGCGAACTCGAGCGCAAGGAAGAACAGCGCAAGGAGCTGGCCGAGCAGAAGAAGCGCGACGACGCCGAGCGCAAGGAAAAGGAACTGGCCAAGAAGGAAGCGGACGACAAGAAGAAGCTCGAGAAGCTGGCCGCCGAGAAGGCCGCCAAGGACAAGGCCGAGAAAGCCGAAGCTGCCCAGCTGGCCAAGATCCGTGCTGACGACCTGAAACGCATGGCCGGCGCCATGGGCAGCACCGGCACTGCCGCCAAGTCCACCGCGCCGAAGGCCGATGCCGGCTACGTGGCCGCGATCACCGCCGCGATCAAGAGCGCCACGGCCTACGCCGGCAGCACCAGCATGCCGGGCAACCCGAAGGCGGTGTTCAAGGTCGACCAGCTGCCGACCGGCGAAATCATGTCGGTGCGCCTGGTGAAAAGCAGCGGTGTGCCTGAGTTCGACCGGGCAGTTCAAAATGGTATCAAGAATGCTTCTCCTCTCCCGAAGAAAAAAGACGGGACGGTGGAGCGCACGCTCGACGTCAATTTCTCGATGAAGGATTACGACTGACTAGTTAGTCCAATCAAACGATCAATATGAAAAAACTCCATTTCCTGCTGTTCAGCGCTACCGTCCTGATGGGCTCCGCCCAGGCCCAGCTCAAGGTTGAAATCGCCGGCGTCGGCAGCAACCAGATTCCCGTTGCCGTCGCAGCCTTCGCCGATGAATCGGTGGCCCCGGAACAAGTGTCCGCCATCATCCGAGCCGACCTCGAGCGCAGCGGCCTGTTCAAGGTCACCGATGCGGGCCAGGCTATCAGCGACAGCGCCAGCGTCGACCTCGCCGCCTTCAAGGCGCGCGGCGTGCAGGCGCTGGTGGTGGGCAGCGTGGCGCGCCAGCCGGACGGTCGCCTTGCCGTTCGCTACAAGCTGCACGACACCGTGGGCGGCACCCAGCTGTCCCAGCTCGGTGGCGAAGTCCAGCCGAAGTACACGCGCCTGCAGGCGCACCGCATCGCCGACGACGTCTACGAAAAGCTGACCGGCAGCCGCGGCATCTTCTCGACCCGCATCGCCTACGTGAAGGAAGACCGCGCCAACCGCAACTACACGCTGGCCGTGGCCGATGCCGACGGCGAGAACGAAATCGTCGCCACCCGCGGCCGCGAGCCGATCATTTCGCCGGCCTGGTCGCCTGACGGCAGCAAGGTCGCCTATGTCTCGATGGAAGACCGCAAGCCCGTGGTCTACCTGCAGGACCTGATGACCGGCCGCCGCAACGTGATCTCCAACGTCAAGGGCAACAACTCGGCGCCAAGCTGGGCGCCCAACGGCAACATGCTGGCCGTGGCGCTGTCCAAAGACGGCAATACCGAAATCTATACCGTCGGCTCGGATGGCAGCGGCCATCGCCGCCTGACCAACAGCCCGTCGATCGACACCGAGCCGCAGTTCTCGGCCGACGGCCAGACCATTTACTTCACCAGCGACCGCAGCGGCGGCCCGCAGATCTACAAGATGAGCGTCTCGGGCGGCAATCCGACCCGCGTCACCTTCAACGGCAACTACAACATCAGCCCGCGCGTGTCTTCGGACGGCAAGACCCTGGCATGGATCTCCCAGCGCGGCGGCGGTTTCTCCCTTTATGCGATGGACCTGGCCAGCGGCCAGGAGCTGCGCCTGGCCGATGGGGCCACCGAACCGAGTTTTTCGCCTAACGGCAAGTACATCATGTATGCGACCAAGGGCGGCGGGCGTGTCTCGCTGGCCGTGGTCTCGGTGGACGGACGGGTAAAGCAGCGCTTGACGACCAAAGCGGGAAACATTCGGGAGCCCAGCTGGGGTCCCTTCATGAAGTAATGATGTAAAACAAATGCAACACCCTTTTTATTAGACAAGGAGAAAAACCATGCGCCACTTCCAGAAAGTAGCCCTCATCGCTTCGGCCGCCCTGCTGACCGCTTGCTCGTCGCCGACGAAACTGAACGAGACCCCGGTGGTCGAGAAGAGCCCGACCCCGGCAGCCCAGCCTGCTGATTCGCGCGACATCCGTCCAGTCGAAACCGGCAGCGTCGATCCGCTGAACGATCCAAAAGGCGTGCTGGCCAACCGCAGCGTCTACTTCGACTACGACAGCTTCGTCGTGCGCGAAGACGGCAAGCCGGTCGTCGCCAACCACTCGGGCTACCTGACCAAGAACACCGGCCGCAAGGTCCTGATCCAGGGCAACACCGACGAACGCGGCGGCACCGAGTACAACCTGGCCCTGGGCCAGAAGCGCGCCGAAGCCGTGCGCCGCTCGATGAATTCGCTGGGCGTGTCGGACAACCAGATGGAAGCCGTGTCGCTGGGCGAAGAAAAGCCGAAAGCCACCGGCAGCGACGAAGCCGCATGGGCTGAAAACCGCCGCGCCGATATCGTTTACCAGTAATCGACTTGATTCTGTCGTAGACACGGCCGATTGACAGCGGGGCGGATCGCAGTGCAGACTGCATCCGCCCCGTTTTACTCTGCAACCGGAAAGATTCCCGCCATGATGAAATTGTCCCTGTCCCGCCTCGCCTGCCTGATCCTGATGGCCTGGATGCCATTGCAGGCCTCCGCCGGCCTGCTCGACGACGACGAAGCGCGCAAGGCCATCCTCGACCTGCGCACCAAGGTCGACGCCATTGCCCGCGACCTGAACGCCCGCATCGACACCAAGTCGGACAAGACCGTCCAGCTCGACATGCTGAACCAGCACGAGCAGACCATGCAGGAAATCTCGCGCCTGCGCGGCCAGATCGAAGTGCTGGCCAACGAGATCAGCAAAGCGCAGAACAGCCAGAAGCAGCTCTATGCCGACCTCGACGCGCGCATCAAGAAGATCGAGCCGCAGCAGGAAACCATCGACGGCCAGGCCGCCGAGGTGCTGCCGTCCGAGAAAACCGCCTACGAGAGCGCCACCGCCATGTTCCAGTCGGGCGACTACAAGGGCGCCGCCACCGCGCTGCAGGACTTCGTGCGCCGCTACCCGGAATCGCCCTACGCCTCGAACGCCCAGTACTGGCTCGGCAACGCCTATTACGCGCTGGGCGACTACAAGAAGGCCATCGCGGCCCAGGAAGTCGTCACCAGCACCTATGCCAGCAGTAACAAGGTGCCGGACGCCATGCTGAACATCGCCAGCAGCTATGCCCTGCTCAAGGACAGCAAGAACGCCAGGAAGGCGCTGCAGCAGCTGGTGGCGAAGTATCCGGAGTCCAGCGCCGGCAAGACGGCGAAAGACCGATTGGCTTCGCTGAAATAAGTTCCCGCGCGGGCCGGGATTTGACAGGATGAGTCCAGCATCCTATAATCTCGCTTCTTCGGGTCGTTAGCTCAGCTGGTAGAGCAGCGGACTTTTAATCCGTTGGTCGCAGGTTCGAATCCCGCACGGCCTACCAAGTTTCAGCAAAATCGCCAACCTTCACGGGTTGGCGTTTTTGTTTTCCGATCCCTTTTCCGGTCGATTCGAACGCGCCCCCACCGCCGTAGAATACGATCTCGACCCCTCACGTACAGAACACCAGCATGGAAACCATCGACCAGCGTTACCTCGTCCAGCAAAACAAGCTCGCCGACAAAGAGAACAAGGCGCCCGTCTTCGCCAAAGTCATGCGCAGCAAGGAAGGCAAGTTCGAAGGTGTCTCCTTTATCAGGAACAAGGAAAAAGCCACCGTGATGACGGTGGCCGACGCCCAGGAAGTGATCGATTGGGCCAGCAAGAAAAAGGGCAGCGCCCACGAATACACGACCAAGATCATTTGCGTCGGGCAGTAAGCGGTGTGGTGCAATGAATACCGCGGAGGCGCGGCAAAATAGCACCGTTTCTCAGTGTCACACCGAACATGAGCAGCGCATTCGCGAGTGCAGGTGAGCGGTTAGTTGCTTAAAGCAGCGGGAGAATATTTAGTCAAAGTGTTGCATTTCGGCTATCATTTGGGATCCTGCAAGAACTGATTCATCATCAACAACACGCCGTCGCTCATCGGCAACCGGGCGCGGCTAACTGCATCGAAAACGGCGTCTGGTCGTTCTCTGGTGGAAGCCAGATCATCAGGGGAAAGCGGCATCCATCACCGTCAAGGTCGGGTCGAACCGAGCAAAAACGAGACATTCGGCAATGACACAGGCGCGGCCAGGAAGTCCCTACCGCAATGGCTTCGGCAGCGCCTAGGAACTTCAAGCCAATAGGAGCTGCTTCAGGAACTTTTAATCCCTTGGTCGCAGGTCCAAATCCCACACGGTCTACCACGAATTTGTAGTATCAGATCAAGGCGTTACGAGCAATCGTGACGCCTTTTTTTGTACCCGCAGCAATCCCCTTCTTTACCTACTGTGCCGTATTTGTGGCGCGCAGCAGCCCGTCCACTACGGCCGCGCGACGCGCCATGTGTGCCGGCGCCAGGTGCGCCGCACCATCGCAGCCAACTTCCAACCGCCCATCTCCTGCAGGTCCCGTTGACTTCCGCACTGGCCTATCGTGATGCGTTGTGCTCGATCCCCCCTGAGACTGAAATAAATCGCGGAAACGGCTGCGTGGCGTGACTTCGCAAGGACTTGCGTTTTGTCACTAGCCAATCGCAATTTAATGACTACAGTCAAAAAGTTCGTCGCAAGTTCAGACGCGCTCTCATAGCCACTTCGAGCATCTCGAATTCAACAATGTCCAGCTCAACTAATGGGCAAATACGATGACTGACCTGCAAGCAATGCTGGAAGCCGCCCGAAGCACCCGCCTGTTGCGCTTGTCGTTCCCGAGAGGCGATGGCCCGCAAGCCAAGCTGATGGTGAACCGGTTCGAAGGCACGGAATACCTGTCGCGCGACTTCGAATTCAAGATCGAACTCCTGAGCGACGACGCCGGGATCGAGCTCGAGGCAATGCACGGCAAGCTGCTGTGCGTCTCGCTGGTACAGGACGACGGTAGCCTGCGTCCGTTCACCGGTTATGTCGCTTCATTCAAGCTGGTCGATACGGACGGCGGCGTCGTGTTCTATGAAGCCGTCCTGAAGCCATGGCTGGGCTACACGCGCCTGCGCCGGAACAACCGGTTGTTCCATGCGCAAAGCCTGAGCGAACAGACCGAGACGATCTTCGCCGGCTACGGCAGCCTGCCTGAGTGGGAGTGGAAAGTCGCCGGCGAACAGCCGCAGTTCACGATGTCCACGCAATGGGACGAGACCGACCATAACTACCTGTGCCGACGCTGGGAAGCGGCGGGCTACAGCTATTGGTACGAGCACAGCGGCGAAGGCCATACGCTCATGGTCTGCGACGACACCCGCGCCGCCGCGCCGATCGACGGGCCATCGCCCGGCATCCGCTTCCATGGCGCCGGTGGCGCGGCCGAAGAAAACTCCATCGACCAATGGAGCCCGCTGCGCCGGTGGGCGTCCGGACAGGCAGCGGTGAGCGGCTTCGACTTCAAGAATCCGCACCCGGTACATGCGGATACCGTCACCATCAACCAGCAAGGCGATATTCCGCACCTGGAGGTGCACAGCTATGAGGGGCATTACGGATTCAAGCACCAGTCGGGCGCCGACCAACTTGCGCAGTTGCGCATGGAAGAAATCGAAGCCCGCGGCAAGCTGTACGAAGGAAAGGGCAACAACCGGCAGGTTGCGCCGGGCAGATGGTTCAAGCTGCTAGACCATTACAGCGAGAGTGAAGACTGCGAATTCCTGGTCCTGGAAGTGCATCACGAAGCCAGCAACAACTACCTGCAAGGCAAAGGCGCGGTGGCAGAGTACAAGAACCGCCTGCTCTGCCAGGGCAAGTCCCTGCCCTGGCGTCCGGGACGCGGCTTCAACAGCGCGGACACCAGACTGCTGGCCCTGCAGACCGCCACCGTGGTCGGCGCGGAAGGCCAGGGCAGCCTGAACGTGGACCAGTACGGGCGCATCCAGGTCAAGTTTCACTGGGACCGGGACGAAAGCGGCAGCTGCTGGACACGGGTAAGCAGCAACTGGGCCGGCGGCGAGAAGGGCTTGACCAGCCATCCGCGGGTTGGATCGGAAGTAATCGTGCAATGGCTCGATGGCAATCCCGACCATCCAATCGTGACCGGCTCGGTGTACAACCAGAGTTATATGCCGCCGTGGAAGCTGCCTGACCAGAGGGCGCTGATGGGGATCAGGAGCCGGGAGCTGACCGCCGGGGGCGGCAACACGCCCGGTGGACGCAGCAACCATCTGGTGCTGGATGACACACTGGGGCAGATCCAGGCGCAACTCAAGAGCGACCATCTCGCCAGCCAGCTCAGCCTCGGCCATATCAACCGCATCGAAGACAATGCCGGACGCAAGGACGCGCGCGGCCAGGGCTTCGAGCTGCGCAGCGACGGCATTGGTGCGGTGCGCGCGCAGCAGGGCCTGCTGCTCAGCACCGAAGGACGGCCGAACGCCCGTTCCCATATCGCCGACATGGCCGAGACGGTGGCGCGCATGAAGCAGGGCCAGGAGTTGCACGACAGCCTGTCGCAGGTCGCGCAACAGGCGCAGGCGCACCAGCCGGGCGACCAGGACCAGGTCGTCGCCGCGCTGCAGGCGCAGGTCGAGGCCATCAAAGGCCAGGGGGGCACGCCTAGCCAAGGCGAATTCCCGGAATTCCAGGCTCCCCACCTGCTTCTAGCCAGCCCCGCCGGCATCGAAACCAGCACGCAGGGGTCCACCCACCTGATGAGCGTGGAGCACACCGCCTTGAGCAGCGGCGGCCATGCCAGCCTGAGCGCGGGCAAGAGCCTGCTCGTCAGCGTAAAGGAAGCGGTCCGCATGTTTGCCTACAAGGCCGGCATGAAGCTGGTGGCGGCCAGCGCCGACATCGACATCACCGCCTTGAAGGACAGCATCAACATCCTGGCCAAGCTCAACATCACCCATACCGCCAACCGGATCACGATCACGGCAAAGGAAGAGGTGGTGATCAACGGCGGCACCAGTTTCAGCCGCTGGAACGCATCGGGGATCGTCCATGGCACCAGCGGCAACTGGGTGCAACACGCGGCGCACCACAGCTTCGAGCCCGCCAAGAGCGAAGGCACGCCGAGCCTGCCACAGCCCGTGCAGCTGCCGCCGGGAAAGCTCGACCTGTATCACCAGTACGTGAACCCGGAAGGCGGCAAGAAGCAAGGGATCAGGCAAGGCGACTACACCGTCGTCGACGCCGAAGGTGGCGTCCACCAAGGGACGCTCGATGGCAACGGCTTTGCCAGCGTGGCCGGCCTGCCGATGGGAATGGCCACGGTCAGCTACGGCAAGGACCCGCGCGACCCATGGGATGAAGACAGCTACTTCGGCCAGGGAACCGAATGGCCGACCGTGGCGCTGTCCGAAACTGGCGCCGCTGCCCCTACCGCGCCCACGGCTGACCGGCCAGCGCCAGCGCTTAGGGCGCAGAACCCCGGACTGCCCGTCGGCGCCAAGACTGCGGCAGACAGTCTCAACGGCGCAGCCGGCAAGTTCGGCGCCGTAGCGCAAGCTGCGGAGCAAGCAGCAAACGCGGTGCAGGCGCTGCCAAAAGGCGGCGCGCAAGCATTGCTGGCAGCTGTCGGACAGACGGCCCTGGCGAAAGTCGGATCCCCCCTCGGTTTGCCCGGATCACTGCCGCGCATCGGCGCTGAAGTACCGCCCTCGATCCCGAAAAAATCCGTCATATAAAAAGCCACCATGACTGAACCCACGCAGTCCCCGTCCAAGCCCGCCCAACGCGCGCCGGAAGTCGCAGTCGCCCCGCTCAACACGATAGACCAGCAAGACATAGGCGCCGGCGCCGCCGCCTTCGACAAATGGCTGCGCAAGATCAGCTACGACTATGTGACGCTGGAACGCCTGAGCACCGTGGCTGGCAGCCTGCCGGTGATCGGCAACATCATCGCGCTGATCGACGCCATCATGGACATGGTGCAGGTAACCCAGAAATACATCGCCAGGAAGGAAGTCGATTTCCTGCTATGGGTGAGCCTTGGCATCAATCTGATCGGCGTGGTCCCGGTGCCGCCGGCGATGGGCGCGGCGCGCATGAGCCTGCGGCCGGCACTGCACCTGGTCCGGCAAAAGCTGGCGCTGGGCGTCAAGGATCTCGGCAGCGCGCTGGTTGAGGTGCTGATCGTGCACCTCAACGCCAGGCTGGCCGGCGAGATCGACACCTTTGTCGACAGCGCGATGGGCAAGCTGGCAGGCATCCTTGACGATTGCGCCAATACTGCCGATGGCATTGCCGACGATTTGATCAAGATCCTCAAGCGCTGCATCGGCAAGGAACCGCTGTTCGATGTGACATCCCCAGAGGAAGTGGAGGGAAAGCTGCACGACCCCAAGGTGGAAAGCAGCTGGCGCCGCATGCTTGGCGCCCTTGGCCGACAATACAAGAAGACCGCGAACTACGCTGTCGCTATGGCAGCCAGCCAACTGCCGCAGAGCGCGGTCGTGGGCGTAACAAGCATCATCACCCACCTGACCGCCTTCAAGCCGGCGTTTCGCGGCAAGCTCGCCGCCTTGGCCGACGAACAGGCGCAGATGAGCATCCGGTGGATACTGATGCGGCTGCGCGATGCGCTCAATAAGCACAAGAAGCGGCATCCGGCGATGGTCCCATCAAGCAAGGGCGCGGACCACAAGAAGAACAACCCTGGCCACGAACTGGGCGCCAGCGGCCGGCAAAGCCCGGCCAAGGGCGACGCCAATGCCTGCAAGCTGTGCCCCGCAAAAGGCGGCACCGCGCACTCGATCAGCTTCGCCACCGGCGCCGAAACCTTCACCCACCTTGACTTCGTACTGGACGCGCCGCTCCCTGTCGAGTGGAGCCGCACCTACCGCAGCCAGCTGATCGCCTATGATCGCGGCAACCTCGGCGCGCGCTGGCTCACCCCGTACAGCACGCGCATCGACGTAGTCGGTCAAGGCAAGCCCGCCGCCCTGCTCTATCACGCCGCCGACGGCCGCAGCCACCGCTATCCGTACCTTGGCATCGGCGAGAAGCACCACGACCCGGTCGAGCAAGTCACGCTCACCCGCATGAGCGCCACCCTGCTCACGCTCGACTTCGGCAAGCCGCTGCCAGAGGGCGAACCCAGCCCCTGGCGCGAAACCTACGAGCTGGTCGACACCGTGCGTGCCAAGGCGCTTGAGCTGGGCAAGGAGCATTTCCGGCTGATCGCGCTGCATTCCCGCGACGGCGCGGCCCTCGGCCTACGCTACGATCACGTGGTCGCGAGTGGCCCCCACGCCGGCGAGGAGGTGCTCAGCGACATCATCAGCAAGCAGGGCGAGACCATCGTCGCCCATGTCGGCACCCAGGTCGACCTTGATACCGGATGCATCCGCGCGCTCTGGGAAATCAAGGACGGCAAGCTGGTGCGCCAGCTCGCTGCCTACGACTACGACGACCACGGCGACCTGATCCGCGCCCAGGACGAAAACGCTGCAGCCTGGCAGTACCAGTACGATCGCCACCTCGTCACCCGCTACCTGGATCGCACCGGGCGCGGCATGAACCTCGCCTACGACACCAGCATCGACAGCGGGCTTCACGCCAAAGCGATCCGCGAGTGGCTTGATGACGGCAGCGACGACATCCGGCTCGAATGGGACAAGAACATCCGCCTGACCTACGTCCTTGATGCGCTTGGGCAGGAGACCCGCTACTACTACGACATCGCCGGCTATACCTATCGCATCGTCTATCCGGACGGGCGCGAGGAATGGTTCTTTCGCGACGACGCCAAGAACGTCGTCCGCCACATCCATGTCGACGGCAGCAGCGAGCACCACCACTACGATGCGCTCGGCAACCTGCTTACGCACACACGCGCTGACGGCAGCCAGGTCCACTTCGAGTATGACAGCCAGCACCGCGTCACCGGCATCCGCGACGGCGAAGGCGGCACCTGGAAGCGTGATTACAATGCACAGGGCCATCTGGTCGAGGAAACAGACCCGCGCGGCAACAAGACCCAATACGCGTACGACAAGACCGGCCGGCCGATCGAAGTCACAGACGCCAAGGGCGGCGTCAAGAAACTTGCCTACACCCGGGACGGACTGCCCGCCGGCTACCTTGATTGTTCCGGACACAGCAGTCAATGGGAGTACGATGACCGCAAGCGCCTGGTCAAGAGCATCGACGCCGCCGGCAACGTCACCCGCTATCGCTACACGCCGCTCAGCGCCGAAACGCTGGCACAGGTGCACATCGAAGGCACCGGCGACGGCAACCACCCCGGCCAGCTCGAAGCCATCATCCACCCCGACGGCAGCGAAGAGCGACTACGCCACGACGCCGAAGGCCGGCTGCTTGCGCACACCGACGCACTGCAACGCACCAGCGCCTATCGCTACACCGCGGCCGGACTGATCGCGAAGCGCACCGACGCGCTGGGACACAGCCTGCACTACAAGTGGGATGCGCTCGGCCGCCTGTCCGCGCTGGAAAACGAAAACGGCAGCGTCTACCGCTTCCAGTACGATCCGGTCGGCCGCCTGCTGCAGGAACAGGGTTTCGACGGCAAAGTCACCGAGTACCGCTATGACGAAGCCAGCGGCGTGCTGGCGGAAACCGTCGAAGCCGGCGTGACCACGCGGCTCGACTTCGACCCCATGGGCCGGCTCGTGCAACGCCGGGCCGCAGCCCCCGGCCAGCCCGAGCAGGCCGAAACTTTCGCCTACAACGCCAACGGCCAGCTGGCCGAAGCGAAGAACGAACACGCCAGGCTGCAATGGTTCTACGACGCAGCCGGTAACCTGGTGCGCGAGCACCAGCACTACCAGGGCCCGTTCCACCTTGAGAAGCGCACCGCGGTCTGGCACCATCACCACGACGAACTCAACCAGCGCACCGGCACCACGCGCCCCGACGGCCACCGCGTCGACTGGCTGACCTACGGCGCCGGCCACGTGCACGGCCTGCTGCTCGACGGACAAGACCTTGTCTCCTTCGAGCGCGACGCACTGTACCAGGAAACCGGCCGCACCCAGGCCAACGGTCTGCTGCAAACGATGAAGTACGACCCGCTTGGACGCCTGATCGAACAGAAGCTCGGCGCCATCGCGCAGGTCAGCCGGAAGGACCGGTATTCTTATCCCGACACGTACCGGCCCGACGTCCAGGTCGGCATGCAAGCCGCGATCCTGCGGCGCTACCGCTATGACCCATCCGGCCAACTGGCCAGCCTAGAAGACAGCCGCCGTGGCCGCGTCGAATACCGCTATGACCCGGTCGGACGGCTGCTGGCGGCAAACAGCGCATTGGGCCACGAAACTTTCGCCTTCGATCCGGCCGGCAACATCCTTGCAGCCGATACAGCGCAGCAGGAACCCATTACCCGCCGCGCCCCGCTGCCAAAACTGCTGGACAATCTGCTCAAGGAATATGCCGGCGTCCGCTACCGCTATGACGAACGCGGCAACGTCGTGGAGCGTACCCAGGACGGCCTTCGGTCCGAATATGAATGGGATGCGTTCAACCGGATGACGCGCGCCACGACCTGGCATGGCGTCACCACCTTTGCCTATGATCCGATGGGGCGGCGCATTGCCAAGCATAGCCAGACCGTGGAAGGTACTACCCTCCGGGAGACGGCCCGGACCATGTACGGCTGGGACGGCGACACGCTGGCGTTGGAAAGCAGCGTGCACCGGGGCCACGCGGGGGGCGAACGGACGGTGCACTATGTGTACGAGCGCGACAGCTTCGTGCCGCTGCTGCAGGCTACGCGAAGCCGGGCGCTTCGACTGGCGCCCACCACCGATGTCAAGGCGCTGATGGCGGGCAACGACGGCAAGTATGACATTGCACTCGATCCGCTATGGAACGGGGAATTCGAACAGGAAGCCGAGGCGTTCCGTAAAGATGAGATCGCCTTCTATCAATGCGATCATCTGGGGACGCCGCAGGAGTTGACGGATTGCGACGGCGAGGTCGCCTGGTCGGCGCAGTACAAGGCGTGGGGGCAGGCGAAGGAGGCGATCAGCGCGGCGGCGTACCAGGCCGGGATGCGGAATCCGATACGGTTTCAGGGCCAGTATTTTGACGAAGAGACGGGGCTGCACTATAACAGGTACCGTTACTATGACCCCGATACGACACGGTATCTGACGCAGGATCCAATCCGATTCTTCGGTGGCCACAACTTCTACAAGTACGGACCAAATCCAACTATGTGGGTTGATCCGTTGGGGTTGTCGCCGACGTGGAACTGCAAGACTAACCGATGGCATGAACGTGAGAATGGACGCTTTATTAAGCGACCAACTCATCTTATGAAGACGGAGCCAAACACCGCGTTCTTCTGGTCCGGTAGAACTGAAGGTGTCGGCGGGATGGATATCGCTGCCAACATTGCCAAGACTCACGGTGGAACGACGCTTGAAATGCTGATTGATAGCCAAGAAATACAAATGCCGGCTTGGGATGACAAGAATCCAGTGGTTGTAAAAGAATGGGGTGAAATGTCTCGAGCCTATGCCCAAGGCACGTGCGGACTCGTACGAGGCGTTGTTGGACAAGATTTACGGTCGGGAAATATCTGGGAAGGCTACGAGAAAGGCTCCCTCATGAAAAATCCAGCAGTTAACCAAATCGATATTGTTGACCCGAAATCCGGAAACTCGAAAACCATTTTCAAGAGGTAAAGTATGAATTTTGAAGTCGTTCACGTCTCACGGGGAGACATACGATTAAAGAGTGGAGACAAGCATGTACGTGTTCTAGGCGAAGCACTCATTGCCTTAGCACCCACCGACCCAAGTTACGTCATCTATCTGAACTCATTGAATAACTGGGAGGTGCCACCGGACATTGCCTTGACTGAAAATGAGAGGCAGGAGATCGTTCGCGCAATTCGGAAACATTTTCAGGATCGCGGCTCGGTTGTCGATTTCGAATAGCAGTACGCATCGCGCATAGAAATTAATCATGCATACAATTGAGTTCGATTTAAAACACGGTTCTGCCTCTGCTGATTCGGAAGCCATAGCGATTGACGAAAAAGGTCTTCTCGCGGTATCTGTCGAAAAACTATGCTCGCCACCGATTCAAACAGATGAGGGCCGAACACAATATCGCTTATTGAGAAAAGCCAGTGTTTGCGGACAATCCGCCAATTGCGTGATTGAAGTCGAGGAAGTAAGGAAATTCTCCGTAACGTATTTATTTGATCTAATCGAGTTTTTTGAATCCAACATTCTTGAATCAAAAGTAATAAAAGCATGCAAGAAGGATGTAAATCTAAAGTTTATAAGCAATCATCCAAGCAATGCTTTTCTGGATTCGTGCGAATTGGGAAATGCCATTTTTTCTATGATGCGAAGCAAGGCGATCTAAGTTTAAAGATCAAATTCGAGCGCTATTCAAAAAACTAAGTTTAGAGGCATGATTTATAAAGCATAATTTGGCATCTCTAATAGCACCGCTCGATGAACGATATAAAACTGACAGAAATTGCACGTGGGCACCTTCGGGTGAAGGACGGCGCTAAGAGCGTTACTGTATATGGTGAAGCGCTTTTGAGGGGCTACGGATCTCCCGCCTTCGTGCTGTATCAGAACACCTTCGAAAAGTGGGATGCGCCAAATGACCTAGAAGACGTGACTCCCGCCGAGAAGGAGCAGCTGATTCAGTTCCTAAAGGAGGAGTTCTCCAGAAGAAAAATGTTCTTGGAGATTGAATAGTGAGTCATATAAAGCTGCGTCCGAACCGCGAGCGTTAGCGGTCGATCATCCCTTGCGAGTAAGCGTAACAGGTAGACAAAAATCTTGGCGGCCGGCCGCTGCCACCAGCCGAGCTGCCGCCGCGGCAGGGCATTCAGGACGCAGTAACCCGAGCCGGATGGCCGATCTCCTAACGTCACCGATTCCACCGGAGAGCCAAATGTCATTGAAGATTATTACAGTCGGAGACAAAACCGATCATGGCGGCACAGTAATTAGCGGTTCGCCCAACCACGACATCAGGGGAAAAGCGATCGCCCGACTGGGCGACAAAGTTGACTGTCCGCTGCCCTACCCCGGCGGCAAACCACATGGCGTAAACAAGATCATTACCGCCCACAACACATTGACACTCGACGGGGTGCCCGTTGCCGTCGAAGGATGCACGACGGAATGCGGGTGCAAGCTGATCGGCAGCGTGCCTGCGACGGTTGGTTGAGCCCGAATCGCCATGTGACGTCGTCCAGCAAAACAATCTCGCCGACAAAGAGAACAAGGCGCTTGTCTTCGCCAAAGTCATGCGCAGCAAGGAAGGCAAGTTCGAAGGCGTCTCCTTTATCAGGAACAAGGAAAAAGCCACCGTGATGACGGTGGCCGACGCCCAGGAAGTGATCGACTGGGCCAGCAAGAAAAAGGGCAGCGCCCACGAGTACACGACCAAGATCATTTGCGTCGGGCAGTAAGCGCTGCGGTGCCGGGCCTGAAAAAAAACGCCAACCTTCGGGTTGGCGTTCTTCGTTGCAGCTGGAAGCTGTCGTTCAGCGCTGCGCCAGCGTCGCCCTCACCACGATCACCTGGGCAATCCTCGAGTCGGCCGGAACATAGCTCATCACCATGTCCTCGCCCTGGTCGCCGCGGTTGAAGACCATTTCCACGTTGCCGTCGCGGGACACGAATTTATCCTTCGATAGCGCAACGAGATGGATAGCACGCTGCTTGTCGATGCGCGCGGAAATGCCGCTCGCGGCCGGATCGACCTTCAGGCGCCAGCCATTGGACAAGGCGTACTGGCCGCGGACCGTGTCGAGATCTTCCTGGAAAATGCGGCGTGCCGGGGCCGTCACCTGCACGCTGGAGATGGCGCTGTCGGCCGTTACCGGATACTTGCTTGCCTGGGCGCCGGCGTCGGATGCCAGTACCAGCAGGCTGGCAGAAACTGCCAGGGATAGGGAACGCATGATTGCTCCTTCGCGAAAATGGTTGGGCGTTCGACAGGCATCGGTGCAGGACGGAATCGGGCGCGCTGCCTGGCGGACGGGTCGCGCATCACTGGTCAGGCCAGGGACGGTTAACCCAGTCTAGGGCGGCGTCCGCTGCGCGCAAGGACGGCGTCCCCGACATCACGAAACGGTCTCGAAGCGGCAAAAGTCAGATCGGGACGACATGATCCATGAATCGCCCTGCGTAAGGGTTTTTCGGATCGCGACAGCGTCCGGCAATGCAGTCGGGGCTTGACTTTCTGCGGGCGCGGCAGGATATTGTTGATGAAGGGCAATTAGTTGAGCTTGTAACGAATCGTATGCGGTCTTGAATTCGCTCGCCCGACATGTAAAATGAATAACATATCGTGCAGCTCACCCAACAGCGCGCATTGCAGTGCGGACCGAATGTGAAGTCAAAGCCGGGTACCGGCAAGCGCATGTCCACCTACCCTGGCCTGTTTGCATCCAGCACATCAACCAAGACCAGTCTCCGGTGGAGACGGCAATAAGGAATCATCATGAACACCGAACATTCGCCTCCAAGCATCCATCCAGCCACCGTCGACCGCAGCAACCCTGCCGCGCCGAAGCGCACCTTCGCCAAGAGCATGGTCTCGAACGGCCGCCGCCTGCGCAAGCGCGTGGGCGTGGCGATGGGCCTGTGCCTGGGGCTGGCCGCGCTCGTGATCGTCATGGAATAAGCCGCACCGCCGTCCAGCCGCAGCGCCCGGCCGCCCTTGCGCGGCCCGCCTTATCCGCCACGCATGCTCGACCGGCTGCACCCTCCCCCCCGCACAAGCTGCCCCGCATGAAATGCGGCGGCGGTGCATTTCAGTTGCCGACCATCAAGATTCCCTGGGGAAATTTATTTTACTGTGGTATCAACGCTGAGCCAGCAACACGGCAGCGGCGACTTGAACGGCCCCGACGCCATCGGGGCCGAATCCGCAACCCACAGGAGAATACGATGATTACTTCCAGGTCTTTTGCTCTGGCATGCTTGCTGGCCGCTGGCTGCATGAGCGCGCAGGCAGCTCCACCATCGGCGTCGCGGCCGGCTTCGTTCGACATGAGCGAGCAGCAGATGAAGGAGATCGCGGGCGCATACCGGTTGAGCGATGGACGCACGATGTGGATCCGGCTGGTCGACGACAAGCTGTACGTCGACCTGGGCAGGAATAAACGGCAGACCCTGGCGGCGCGCGACCAGTACACGTTCACGTCGACCGACCGGTCCATTTCGCTCGTCTTCGACCGCAGCGGCAGCGGCCAGGGTGAAGTGCGCGTGGCACAGCATCGCGACGATCCCCTGCTGCGTTTCAGTTCCCTGTAACAGTCCTTCTCCCTAAAAAAACAACTGCAGTGAGCGGTAATGCTGTTCAGTTAGCATGAAAATGTAGGGTGGCCGGCTTCGCCGGCCGCGCGTTCAAATCACCGAGGCGCTGTGGCAGATCACATTGGAGTTGGATGCGCGGCCGTTCGTCGTTCAGGCCACTGGCCTGAACGACCCCGGCCATCCTACGCTCAACTGAACGGCATTACGCAGTGAGCGGTTGTTTTTTTACACGGTATCGTCAGAACTCTTCCCAACCCTCGGTTGCCTGGGCCGCATTCGATGGCGCGCCCTTGCCTGCCGTTCTCGGCGCGGCTGCGGCCTTGGCCGGAGCCGCCGGCTTCTGCACTGCCCGCGCCATATCGATCGCGGCGCGCTGGGCCGGCGCCCGGGCACGGACCGCCTGCACGGCAGGCGCCGCCTGGGTATCGAGCCTGAACGCACCCACCGTCAAGGCCAGCTGGGCCGCTTCATCCTGCAGCGACTGCGCCGCGGCCGAGGCTTCCTCGACCAGCGCTGCGTTCTGCTGTGTCACCTGGTCCATCTGGGTCACGGCGACGTTGATCTGTTCGATGCCCGCGGTCTGCTCCTGGCTGGCAGCGGTGATCTCCGCCATGATGTCGGTGACGCGCCCCACGCTCTCGACGATCTCGGCCATCGTGGCGCCGGCCTGGTCCACCAGCTCCGAGCCATGGTGCACCTTCTGGACCGAATCGTCGATCAAGACCTTGATTTCCTTGGCTGCCGACGCGCTGCGGTGCGCCAGGTTGCGCACTTCGCTCGCCACTACGGCAAAGCCGCGGCCCTGTTCGCCGGCGCGCGCGGCTTCCACTGCGGCATTGAGCGCCAGGATATTGGTCTGGAACGCGATGCCGTCGATGACCGCGATGATGTCGACGATGCGCGTTGCCGAGCTATTGATCTCGCCCATGGTGCGCACTACCTGCTCGACCACCGCGCCGCCCTTGCCCGCCACCTGTTGCGCGGACGCCGCCAGCACATTGGCCTGGCGCGCATTGTCGGCATTCTGCTTGACGGTCGAGGTCAGCTCTTCCATCGACGAGGCGGTCTCTTCCAGCGAGCTGGCTTGCTGTTCGGTACGCGACGACAGGTCGAGGTTGCCTGCGGCAATCTGGCCCGATGCGGTGGCGATGGTGTCGGTGCCGCCGCGCACGCGGGTGACGATGTCCACCAGCGAGCCGTTCATGTCCTTCAGCGCCTGCAGCAGGCGGCCGGTCTCGTCGTTCGAGCTGACCTGGATATCCTGGGTCAGGTCGCCGGCGGCAACCGCGCCGGCGATCTTCACTGCCGCCTCGATCGGGCGCACGATGGCGCGCACCAGCATCCAGCCGACCACGGCCGCCATCAACAGGCCGAACGCGAGGCCGGCCAGGCAGACCAGACGCACGGTCTCATAGGCCGCGAGCGAGCGCGCGTAATCGGCTTTCGCCACGGATTGCTGCAGTTCGATCAGTTCGCCGCCGAGCGCGCCGACCGGCTGGAAGCGGCGCGACATCTCGCCCGCCACCAGCTCGCCCGCACGGGCGCTGTCGTTGGCGCGCACGGCCGCCACTGCCGGCACCAGGCCCTGGGCCAGGAAGGCTTTGCGGGCCTCGACGAACTTGCCGGCGAGGGCGGCTTCCTCGACCGTCAGCTCGGTCTGCTCGTAGCTCTTCCAGGTGGTGGAGACGGCAGCGATATTGGTGTCCACTTCCTGCATGAGGGCGCCGCGCTGGGCATTGTCGTTCACACCGACGGCTTTCGCGACCAGCAGCTGGTTGGTCGTGATCAGCTGCATCACGCGGCTGAGCTGGCCAAGGGCCACCAGGCGGTTGTCGTAGAGGTTCTTCAGCTCGTCGTTCGCCTTGCCCAGGTTATGGATGCCGATCAGGGCTCCGATGACGAGCTCGGCTGCGAGAAAGCTGATGACAAAGATCAGGCGTGACTTGATGGTAAGGTTCTTGAACATGGTGCGCTCGAAAAAAGGTGGGCGAAAAGGACGCGAAGACTATATTGAAGTTTGGAAATAGATTCTCATGCGCAACGCATATTGACGAGTGCGTTTCGTGCAATTCCTGCCCTGCGTCTTCCTCGCACCACGGAACTTTGTCAGGAAAACACTGCCTGTAGCCGGGCTGGCTAGACATCCCCGCAACACCGGCGCGTGCAGCCTCGCCACGGCCGCGGGCGCCTATCCGGCGGCAATATCGGTTTGCCTATAAAATGCCGCGATAGATTTCCGTAGCGCACTAACCGTGAGCAAGGGCTCACACAAAGGCTTCGAATGAACTTCCCTCTTCTGCTCAACCTGGCAGTGGCGCTGGCGGTCTGCGCCCTGCTCTACCGCATGCAGGCAAGCCACGCCTCGTTCACCAGGCGCGTATTCACGGGCCTGGGCCTGGGCGTCGTGTTCGGCGCGGCCCTGCAGGCGATCTACGGGGCGAGCTCGCCCGAGATCGCGGCCACCAATGCCTGGCTGGACGTGATCGGCAGCGGCTATGTGAAACTGCTGCAGATGATCGTCATTCCCCTGATCATGGTGTCGATCGTGCAGGCCATCCTGAAGCTGCGCAACGCGTCCTCGCTCGGCACCATCAGCACGCTGACGATCGGCATCCTCATCGCCACCACCATCGTGGCGGCCGCGATCGGCATCCTGATGGCCAAGCTGTTCGGCCTGAGCGCGGTCGGCCTGACCGCCTCCAGCGCCGAACTGGCGCGCGGCGAATACCTGCAGGGCAACCTGGCCGCGGCGAAGGACATTTCGCTCCCGAGCATGATCCTGTCCTTCATCCCGGCCAACCCCTTCCTCGACATGACCGGCGCGCGCAAGACCTCGACCATCGCGGTGGTGGTGTTCGCGATCTTCATCGGCATCTCGGCCACGGGGATTGCAGGCAAGAAGCCGGAAGTGTTCCGGTCGTTCAGCGACTTCGTGCACATGGCGCACGTGATCGTGATGCGCATGGTGACCCTGGTGCTGCGCCTGACCCCGTTCGGGGTATTCGCGCTGATGGCCATCGTGGTGGCCGGCTCGAGCCTGCAGGATATCCTCAGCCTGGCGAACTTCGTGGTGGCCTCCTACTGCGCGCTGGCGCTGATGTTCTGCGTGCACCTGCTGCTCGTTGCAGGCAGCGGCCTGAACCCGCTGCGCTATGTGCAAAAGATCTTCCCGGTACTGGCCTTCGCCTTCAGCTCGCGCACCAGCGCCGGCTCGATCCCGATGAGCGTGGCGACCCAGACCGCGCGCCTGGGCACGCCGGAAGGCATCGCCAACTTCGCGGCCTCGTTCGGCGCGACCATCGGCCAGAACGGCTGCGCCGGCATCTACCCGGCCATGCTGGCGGTGATGATCGCCCCCACCGTCGGCATCGACCCGATGACGGCGTCCTTCCTGCTGCCGCTGCTGGCGATCGTCGCCTTCGGCTCGATCGGGGTGGCCGGCGTCGGCGGCGGCGCGACCTTTGCCGCGCTGATCGTGCTCTCCGCAATGGACTTGCCGGTGGCGCTGGCGGGCCTCCTGATCTCGGTGGAGCCGCTGATCGACATGGGCCGCACCGCCCTGAACGTGAGCGGCTCGATCGCGGCCGGCACGGTCACCAGCCGGGTGCTTGGACAGACGGACTTGCGCGTGTTTCAGAGCGATGCGGAAATCAACCTGGACAGTGAAACACAGGCTGTTTAATCGCCTGAAAGCAAGCTTGTAAGCCCCCTCCGACGCGGTCGCAAGCCGCTCCGGAAGGGCTGCAATCGTGCGCTTTGCAGCCGTCGAATCCGTCTATGATGACGCCATGTCAACATCATCGACGGACTGTTAATGGAACAGAAGTGGCCGCAAGAAATCTGGCTGGTCAGGCATGGCCAGAGTGCGGGCAACGTGGCACGCGACCTGGCTGAAGCCGCCGCCGGACACCGCATCGACATTGCCGACCGCGACGTCGACGTCCCCCTGTCCGAGCTCGGCGAGCGCCAGTCGCAGGCACTGGGTTCCTGGTTCGCCTCGCTGCCGCCCGATCAGCAGCCGACCGTCGTGCTGCACTCGCCCTATGTGCGCGCCGAGGAAACCGCCAACATCATGATGCAGCGGCTCGACCGCAGCAAGCTGGTGATCGAATCCGACGAGCGCCTGCGCGAAAAAGAATTCGGCATCCTCGACCGGCTCACCACCTACGGCATCGCCCACCATTATCCCGAGCTCTACGAGCAGCGCCAGCACGTCGGCAAGTTCTATTTCCGCCCGCCCGGCGGCGAAAGCTGGTGCGACGTCATCCTGCGCCTGCGCAGCGTGATCGACACGCTCAACCGCGAATACTGCAAGGAGCGCGTCCTGATCGTCGCGCACCAGGTCACGGTCAATTGCTTCCGCTACCTGTTCGAGCGCCTCAGCGAAAAGACCATCCTCGATTTCGACCGCGCCGGCGACGTGCCGAACTGCTCGGTCACGTCCTATCAGTTCGACCCGAGCCTCGGCAAGGGCGGCCACCCTGCCCTGCGCCTCGTGAATTTCGTGGCGCCCCTCGAAGCGACCGGCACCCCGGTTACCGCCAGCAAGGACTTGCCAGCCGCCCCGAAGGCATAAGGCCCACTTCCATGGATAAGCTCATCGATCCGCGCGCAGGCGCGACCGTCCGCACCACCGGCGTGATTGACGTCGACACCGCCCTGCTGCGCAGCTGGCCGGTGCCGATGCCGTCCGAAGAGGGCGACAAGGAAATCCGCGGGCATGTACTGGTGCTCGGCGGCTCCTGCGAAATGCCCGGCGCCATCATCCTGGCTGCGACCGCCGCGCTGCGGGCCGGCGCCGGCAAGCTCACCATCGCCACCGGCCAGAGCGTGGCCCAGCTGGTGGCCCTGGCCATGCCCGAGGCGCGCGTCATCGGCCTGCCCGAACACGCCAGCGCGGGCCTGTGCATCGACGCCGTCGCCAGCCTCGACCCGCTGGCCGACCGCGTGGACGCCGTGCTGATCGGTCCCGGGATGCAGGACGAAGCGGCCACGGCCGAGCTGGTGCATGCGCTGCTGCCGCGCCTGACGGATTCGCGCGTTGCTGTGGTGCTCGATGCCTGCGCCATGGGCGTGCTGCTGCACCCGCCCGCGGGCTGGCCGGAAGGCCGCCCCTGGCGCTTCGCACGCCCCGTCATCGTCACGCCGCACGCGGGCGAAATGGCGCACCTGACCGGCATCGCGAAAGACGACATCAATGCCGGACCCGACCCGAAGGCGCTCGAGGCCGCGCAGGCATGGAATGCGCTGGTCGCATTAAAAGGCGCGCGCACTGTCATCGCAACGCCCGATGGAACGTTGTACCAGCATGAAGGCGGCAATGTCGGCCTGGCGATCTCCGGTTCCGGCGACGTGCTGGCCGGGATCATCGCGGGCCTGGCGGCGCGCGGCGCGCCACTCGACCAGGCCGCCTGCTGGGGCGTGGCCCTGCATGCGCGAGCCGGCGAATGCCTGGCGCAGCGCATGGGTACACTCGGCTATCTGGCGCGGGAAATTTCTCAGGAAATCCCGGCCTTGCTGGAACAGATCGCAGGCAAAGCTGCCGGCGACGGCGAAACCATCCGGCCACAACCGGTGGTTTGGGGAGTGGGCGTGTAGCACCTGCTCTTCGAATACTCCGCAGCAGCACCGCGGAAACGAGTACGAGGTGTGCGGTCCGGCGAACTGGCAGGCTCACCGCCAGTCTTGTATCACAGCCGGGTTCGTGCGCTGATGGGGCCGCGTATTGCGTCGGTTCCCTGATGGTTCCACTGAGGGGTTCAACGGACCCTCGGAGGACCACCCCTGGCGCCGCCGGGACTCCACGGCTGACCGGAGCCTGCGGCACAAGATAGACGTGAACGAGGAGTTTAAACAATGAAAGCACTGACTCAAGCACCAAAAATCCTGCTGACTGCTGCCGTGTTGGCCTCGCTGCTGGGCGCATGCCGCAAGAACGAGCCGGCAACCGACACGACCACCACTACTGACACGTCGGCGACCGCCCCAAGCAGCACCTCGGGCACCACCGGCACCACGGGTGACACCGGCACTGGCGCAACCGGCACCGGCGCGACCGGCACCACCGGCACCATGACCGATCCGGCCACCACGCCACCAACCGGCACCACCACCGATCCGTCCATGACCCCGCCACCGACCGGCACCGGCGCCACCGGCACCACGGGTACGACCGGCACCACCGGCACGTCCACCACGCCGCCGCCGACCGGCACCACCGGCCAGTAAGCATCCGGCTGCAAGTGCAGCAACGGGGTCCGCGACGCGGTGCCCGTTGCTGCCGGATGGCGGGCCCTGTCCCGCGCCTTCGCATGTTCGATCGCCAGCCCTTGAGGCTGGCTTTTTTGTTCCCGGCGCAAAAAAACGGCCAGCGCGTAGCTGGCCGTCAGGCTGTCGGTGGAAGCGGGCAGCCAGCTGGCCGCCCTCCCCCAGGTCAGGCCGGCTGTACCCTGCCGCGGCCAGTGAAGTAGCGGAAGCCGCGCATGATCGAACGGTAGATCAGGCGCACGAACACCAGGGTCAGGATGGCCTCGACGAAGGTCATGAAGAAGGCCGGCAGTCCGCCGAAGCGCTTGGCGCGGCGGCCGAACTTGGCCGCCATGCGGTCGCGGGCGATCTCGATGCTGTCGTAGAAGGTCGGCACGACCAGCAGGGTCAGCAGCGTCGAGGTGATGGTGCCGCCGATGATGGCGATCGCCAGCGGCTGGTAGAACTGGCCCGAATCGCCCAGCGCCATGGCCACCGGCAGCATGCCGGCGATCAGGGCGAAGGTCGTCATCAGGATCGGACGCAGGCGCTTGCGGCCGGCCTGCATCAGTGCCTCTTCGCGGTCGACACCTTCGTGTTCCAGCGCACGGGCGGCGTCGAGCAGCAGGATCGCGTTCTTCGCCACCAGGCCCATCAGCATCAGGACCCCGATCATGCTCATCAGATTGAGCGTGTTCTTGGTCAGGATCAGGGCCAGCACCACGCCGATCAGGGACAGCGGCAACGACAGCATGACGCCCAGCGGTGCGGTGAACGAACCGAACTGCATCACCAGGATCAGGTACATCAGGCCGATGCCCGAACCGAGCGCAATCAGCATCTGGGTGAACAGCTCCGCCTGGTCTTCACCCTGGCCGCCCAGCGCCAGGCCATAGCCCGGTGGGAAGTCGAAGGTCTTGGCCAGCTTCATCGCGTCGGCGGTCACTTCGCCGGCCGAGCGGCCCTGGGCATTGGCCGACACGGTGATCATGCGCTCGCCATCCTTGTGGCGGATACCGGAAGGACCCTTGCCCATGGTGATGGAGGCGATCTGCTCGAGCGGCACCATCATGCCGGTGCCCGCCACCGCGATCGGCAGGCGCTCGATGTTCTCGGTGTTGACGCGGTCTTCCGGATGCAGGCGGACGGCGACGTCGCGGGTTTCGCTGGTCGGGTCGACCCAGTCGCCCACCTCGATGCCGGCGAAGGCCACGCGCAGCGCCTGGGCGGCATCGCTGACCGAGATGCCCATGGCGTTGGCCAGGCCGCGGTCGAGCACGATCTGCAGTTCGTTCTTCGGATCCTGCTCCGACAGCGTGACGTCGACGGCGCCCGGCACCTGGCGCAGCTTGTCCATGTAGGCCGCCGTGATCTCCATCAGCTTGCGCGAATCCGGACCGGTGAACTCGACCTGGACCGGCTTGCCGCCGCCGCTGAGGTCGTCGATGACGACGTATTCGGCGCCGACCAGGGCCGAGATCTTGGTGCGCAGTTCAGTGCCGATCTCGGCAGCGCTGCGCTTGCGGGTGCTGCGTTTGCCGATGTCGATATAGACGCGGCCGCCGTTCGGGTTGATCGAGACGTTGGTGTCCTTGGTCTCCTTGATCTGGTGCGCCATCTCGGCAGCGGCCAGCAGCTTGCGGCGCGAGTATTCGACGCTCGACGAGGCCGGCGTGCGCACCTCGACCATCAGGTTGCCGCCATCCGATTTCGGCAGGAAGCTCGAGCCGCCGAAGAAATGGTGCAGGACCACGGCGCCGACCAGGCTGCCGACGGCGATCAGGGCCATCCACTTGCGGTGGTGCAGCGCCCAGGCGATGACGTTACCGTAGCGGTCGGCCTGGTGGTCGAACCAGACGTTGAAGCGTTCCAGCACGCGGCTCAGGCCCTTCTTCGGGGCGTGGGCATGGCCTGGAGGGTCGCCCCAGTAAGCCGACAGCATCGGATCGAGCGTGAACGAGATGAACAGCGACACGATGACCGAGCAGGTCACGGTGAGCGCGAACGGACGGAACCACTCGCCGGAGACGCCCGGCATGAAGGCCACCGGCACGAACACGGCCATGATCGAGAAGGTGGTCGCGGCCACTGCCATGCCGATCTCGGCAGTACCTTCGAGGGCGGCGGTACGGCGGTCCGAGCCTTTTTCCATGTGGCGCACGATGTTTTCGCGCACCACGATCGCATCGTCGATCAGCACGCCGATCGCCAGCGACAGGCCCAGCAGGGTCATGAAGTTCAGCGTGAAGCCGCACAGCCAGACCGCGATGAACGCGGCCAGCACCGAAGTCGGCAGCGACAGCGCGGTAATCAGGGTCGAGCGCCACGAGTTGAGGAAGGCGTAGACCACGAAAATGGTCAGCACCGCGCCCAGCACCAGCGATTCGATCACGTTGTTCAGGCTGCTTTGCGCTTCTTCGCCGCCGTCGCGCACGACTTCGACTTTCGTGCCAGCCGGCATCTCCTTGTTGGTCTCCTTGACCACCTGGTGCACCTTCTTGGCCAGCGACACGGTCGAGGCGTCGCGCGAGCGGGCAATCATCAGACCGACGTTCGGCTTGCCGCTGCGCATCGACATGCTGTTGACGTCGGCAAAACCGTCCTTGATTTCGGCTACCTGGTTCAGGCGCACGATCTGGTCGCCGTTACGCTTGACCACGACTTGCGAGAAATCTTCCGGACGCTCGATGCGGCCGACCAGGCGGATGCCCTTCTCGTCCAGCTGGCTGCGCAGCTTGCCCACCGGGGCATTGGTGTTCTGGGTGCGCAGCGCGTTGGTCACTTCCGAGACCGACACGTTGAACTCGCGCAGCTTCTCGGCGCGCAGGAGGACCGACAGCTCGCGGCGCAGGGCGCCGTTCACGGTCACGGTCGAGACGCCTTCGATGGCGCGGAACTTGTCGGCCAGCACGTCTTCGGCATAGCGCGAGATCTCGGCATGCGACTGCGCGCTCGAGGACAGCGCCAGCTGCATCACCGGCTCCGAGGCCGGGTCCCAGCGCCGCAGCACCGGTTCGCGCATTTCGAGCGGCAGCTTGTAGCGCACCGCGGCGATCGCGTTGCGTACGTCGTCCGAAGCTTCGATGACGTTGCGGTCGAAGTCGAATTCCATCCAGATCGACACGCCGCCTTCATACGAGTTGGAATTGAGTTCGGTCACGCCCTGGATCGCCAGCATCTGCTTTTCCAGGCGGTTGGTGATCTCGCGCTCGACGGTCTCGGGCGAGGCGCCCGGATACGGGATGTCGACCACGACCACCGGCACTTCGACGTCCGGGTTCTGGTTGACCTTCAGTTTGGACAGGGCAAGCAGGCCCATGGCCATCATCGCCAGGATCAGGACGATGGTCGCTACCGGTTTCTTGACGCTGAAATTGGAGAGGAACATGGTGTTATTTTCCCTGTGCGGCGCCGTTGCCCGCCGCGCTGGAGGCGCTGGCCACGCGCGCGGCCGGCATCTCGACCTTCTGGCCGTCCTTCAGGTTCGAGGTCGGGGCGCGCAGCACGACGTCGCCCGCCACCAGGCCCTGCTTGATCTCGACATTGCCGGTGCGCGGGTCGCGCGCGCCGACCACCAGCGGGACCTTGTTCAGGGTCTTGTCCTTGATGCGCCAGGTGAAGGCGGTGTCGCCGGCCTTGACCAGCGCCGCTTCCGGCAGCATCAGGGCGCTGCTGCTCTGGGCGTCGACGCGCCCTTCCGCGTACAGGCCGGCCACGCGCGGCTGGGCCTTGTCGGCGAACTCGACCAGCACTTCGACCTGGCGGGTGACGGCATTGGCGGCCGGGTCGATGCGCTTGATGTGGCCGGCGAACTGCTGGTCGCCATAGCCGTTGACGCGGAAATTGACCTTCTGGCCCACTTTCAGGGTCGAGATCGAGTCGGCCGAGACGCGCGCTTCGAAGCGCATGCTGTTCGGATCGATCACCTTGACCAGTTCCTTGCCGATGTTGGCGGTGTCGCCGGCCGAGACCTTGCGCTCGGAGACGATGCCGTCGAAAGGCGCGCGCACCACGGTGCGGTTGAGCAGCTGGCGCGCGGTGGCGGCGCGGCTCTTGGCGGCCGACAATTCGCTCTGGGCGCTGTTGCGGCGCACTTCGGCGTCGTCCAGGCCGACGGCCGAGGCCATGCCGGAGGCGCGCAGGGTCTTCATGCGCTCGAGCTGGCGGTTGGCCTGGTCGAGGGCCTGGCTGGACGAGCGCACGGTGGCTTCGGCCGACACCAGGCTGTCGCGGATGGCGGTTTCGTCCAGTCGCACCAGCACGTCGCCGCGCTTGACCGGCTCGCCATTGTCTTTCAGGACCTGCAGCACAACGGCCGAGACTTCGGCGCGCAGGTCGGCCTTGCGTTCCGGCTGGATCGAGCCGGTGACGACCGGGCCGCTGCTCAGGGTGTCGCTCTGGATGGTCAGCACGTCTTCCGAGGCGACCTTCAGCTGCGACGGACGCTTGTCCTTGGGATCTTTGCCATCGGCCGTGGCACTCGTTTCAGCGCCCGGCTTGGCAGGCTCCTTGGCCTCCTTGCTGCAGGCGGCGAGCGCCGTGGCTATGGCAAGGACGAGTAGTGATTTGCGCAGCATTGTGGTTCTCCAGAGAAGGACTCAGTGATCTTGTAAATATTAGAATATGGACAGCCAGCGCGCAGTATCGAGTAGGGACCTGCGGGCGTCAATTGACGACTCTGCATAACGCGGAAATCGTGGGATGAACTGCGGTATTTGGCGATGAGCTGCATTCCGGGTGGCTGGAATGCAGCGCTTTGGCGGACAGGCGGACGTCCGCCCTGTCCGTCCGGCGGGCCGCGTCAGGCCGCGCCGAATACCGCGTTGATCAGGAAGCCCATCCCGATACCGGTGGCGATGCCGCCGGTGATCTCCACCAGGGTGTGGCCCATGCGCTCGCGCAGGACCACGTGCCCGACCGTGTCGCACGCCAGCCGGTTGATCGCCGCCGCCTGGCGGCCGACGTGCTGGCGCAAACTGTTCGCGTCGATCATCACGATGAACGCGAGCGTCACCGCGACCCCGAACGCCGGGTGGCCCATCCCCTCGCGCAGCGCGATCAGGGTGGCCATGCTGCTGACCACGGAGCTATGGTTGCTGGGGAAGCCGCCATTGCCCACGAGGTTGAAGGCCCAACGGCGCTGGCGCGCGCTGGTAATCAAGAACTTGATCGGGCCGACCACCATCCAGGTCAGCACGGGAGTTACGAGGTAAACAAAATCCATGTCTCAGTCCAGGTGAATTGATGCCGGCCGGAATTATCTCAGATGCAAGCCTCGGTAGATACACCTTCCGCCTGCCAACGCGGCATTGCTGCGCCGTCCTCGAGCCTGGAACGGTAATATTCCTCCAACACGACTACACAGGCAAGGGGGCGTCATGCGGCATTTTCGGTTGTCGATCGCGGTCACGGTCATCCTCATGGCCCTTGCGGGGTGGTGGGGCTATGAGCACCGGGGCATCGGCGGCATGCTGCAGGCACTCTGGATCACCGCCGTGCTCGGCGTGCTCGAAGTGTCGCTTTCTTTCGACAATGCGGTCGTGAACGCCTCGGTCCTGCGTGGTTGGAACGAGTTCTGGCGCAAATTGTTCCTCACCGTCGGCATCCTGGTGGCCGTGTTCGGCATGCGGCTGCTGTTCCCGCTCGTGATCGTCTCGGCCGCCACCGGGCTCGGCCTGGTCGAAGTCTGGCAGATGGCCATCGACAACCCGCGCGAGTATTCGCGCCACCTCACCGAAAAGCACGCCGAGGTCGCGTCCTTCGGCGGCGCCTTCCTGATGCTGGTGTTCCTGAATTTTTTATTCGACGAAGAAAAACAATTGCACTGGCTCGGCTGGCTCGAGGAAAAAGTCGGCAAGTACGGCACTGAGGGCCTGGCCATCCTGATCACCCTGTCGGCGGTCTGCGGCGCCATGTCGCTGATGCCCGTCGCGCGCAAGCTGCCGGTGCTGGTGGCCGGCGTCACCGGCGTGCTCATCTATATAGGCGTGCAATGGCTCAGCGGCCTGCTGGAACACCAGGAAGACGAACCGGCGGTGGGCAAGATGATCGCCCAGGGCAGCATCGGCGGCTTCCTCTACCTGGAGGTGCTCGATGCCTCGTTCTCCTTCGACGGCGTGATCGGGGCGTTTGCGATCACCAACGACGTCGTCATCATCATGCTGGGCCTGGCGATCGGCGCCATGTTCGTGCGCTCGATGACCGTGTTCCTGGTCTACAAGGGCACACTGGACGAATTCGTCTTCCTCGAGCATGGCGCGCACTACGCGATCGGCATCCTGGCGCTGATCATGTTCGCCAGCGTCCACTATCACATCCCGGAATGGTTCACCGGGCTGTCGGGGCTGGCCTTCATCCTGGTGTCGCTATGGTCCTCGGTGCGCTACCGGCGCCGGGTCGAGCGCGAGGAGCACGAGGACGAAGCGCGCCGCGCGGCGCTGGGCAAATCCTGAACGCTTGCAGCTGATTTTGTTATTTTGCCAAGCCGTGGCAGAATGGGCGCGGCTGTCCCTTGCCGACTCCCTCACCCACTTTTACCATTGATCACTGCCGCCATGCCCAACGCCCTGCCAAAACGCGCCACCGCCCTCCTGCTCTCCGCCATCGCCGCCGTGCTGGTGCTGTTCGCGCTCTACACCTGGTTCACGCTGAGCTGGTCGTATTCGGAAGGCGAACGGGCGGGCTACCTGCAGAAGTTCTCGAAAAAGGGCTGGCTGTGCAAGACCTGGGAAGGCGAAATTTTGCTGTCGAGCATGCCGGGCGCCATTCCCGAACGCTTCACCTTCTCGGTGCGCGACGAGGCGGTGGTCAAGCAACTGCAGGGCGCGATGGGCCAGCGCGTGCAGATCACCTACGAACAGCACCGCGGGATTCCAACTTCGTGCTTCGGCGAGACGGAATATTTCGCGACCAGGGCGAGCATGGGGCCGGTCAATCCGGTGGGGGCGAGTCAGTGATATGTTGGGCGACTTGATTATGCCCGACTGATATGCGTGGCATATCACGCTTGCTTGGGGCAGCAAACCGCTACTGCGTGCTGCCCTACTCCTGCTCGTTCTTCCTCTGATTCATAATCACCTCCGCCAGCCTGGTCACGGCCTGCGACGCCGATGCCGGCGGCGACTGCTTGAAGCGTCCCAGCACCTCGCGCGTGATGTTCACCGATGCCACCCGGTGCTCGGCTTCGGCCGTGCGGGCGCCGATCGCGCGGTCCAGGGCGGCCAAATCGGCTGACACTTCTTCGAAGCGATGCGTTTCCAGGTCGGCCAGCGCCTTGCGCGCGTCGGCCATGCGCTGTGTTGCCTCGGCCGCCTTGCGCTGCATGCCGGCGTGGCGCTGCGCGTGCTCGAGCAGCAGGCGCTGGGCCTCGCGCTTCTCCACCGACGCCCGCAGCGCATCCTGCTCGGCCGCTTCGCGTTCGCCTGCCAGGCGCGCCTGTTCTTCTTCGGCGGCCGCGCGGGCCAGCGCGGCCTGCGCGGCGGCCTGCTCGGAGGCCAGGCGCGCAGCTGCCGCTTCGGTCGCGCGCGCATCGGCCGCGGCCTGCTGGCGCTGCGCGGCCAGCTTGCGTTCGGTCAGTTCCAGCGATTCGCGCGCCGCTTCGGTCGCGGCGCGTTCGGCCGCGATGGCCTCGTCCACCAGCGCCAGCTGGCGGCGCTCGGCGGCGGCGCGTTCGGCCTGGGCCGCCGCCAATTCGAGCGCACGGCGCGCCCCTTCCTGCTGGGCCGCCGCTGCCGCCTGGGCGTGCCCGGCTTCTTCGATGGCGGCGCGCGCCTGCGCCTGCTGGGCCTCGAGCATGGCCTGCTGCACTGCCTCGGCGCGCCGTTCAGCCCCGGCCTGCTCGCGCAACTGCGCGGCAGCGGCCTGCGCGGCGCGGGCGCGTGCTTCGGCCGCCTGCGCCAGCGCGCGTTCGGCCTGCGCCTGTTCTTGTTCGCGCGCCAGGGCGGCTTCGTCAAGCGCCGCGCGCTCGCGTTCGGCCTCCACCCGCTGCTGCGCAGCCTCGGCGCGGCGCCGGGCGGCGTCCAGCGCCTCCTGCTCGGCCGCGGCCTGCTCGCGCACGGCCAGCATCGCCGCTTCTTCCGCCGCATTGGCGGCGGCGCGGGCTTCAACCGCGGCCCGGGACAGCGCCGCGCGTTCCTCGGCCAGCGCCCGTTCGTGTTCCTGCTCGTCGGCCTCGCGCCGGGCGGCCAGGGCCGCGGCTTCGTCGGCGGCGGCGCGCTCGCGCGCATGGGTCGCGGCCTGCGCTTCGGCTTCCAGCCTTGCGGCTACCTGCGCGCCGGCGTCTTCTTCGGCGCGGGCGCGCTCACCGGCCAGCTCGCGCAGCTTGCGGTCGGCCTCGATCCGCGCTTCGGTCGCGGCCAGGATCCGGGTCTCGGCTTCACGCCGCGCTTCGGCGCCGGCGGCTGCCATCTGTTCCAGGCGCTCGCGGTGGGTGGCGGCGTCGCGCAGTTCCTTTTCGGTCTGCAGGCGCATGCGCATCGATTGGGTGGCGACGCGGTCCGACTCGGCCTGGGCCAGCGCGATCGCTTCGCGTTCCTGCTCGATATGGGCCATGGCGCGCGCTTCTTCCAGCGCGCGCGCCTCGGCCGCCGCGCGGGCGAAGCTCGAGGCCAGCGCCACCTGGTCGGCGCGTTCGCGCTGCAGGGTCAGTTCCAGCGCCTCGGCCTCGGCCTGCACCAGCATCTCGGCGGTCTGGCGGGCGCCCCGTTCGGCGCGCTCGCGCTCGCGCGCCAGGATCGCCACCCGCGCATCGGCGCTGGCGTTGTGCAGCACTTCTTCGCGCGCGGCTTCGACCGCCGCCATCCGCTCGGCCGCCTGGAGGCGGGCGCGCTCGGTCTGGACCATCAATTCGTCGGCCGCCTTTTCGGCCTGCACCGCCATCTCGGCCTGGGCTTCCACCTGGGCGGCGGCGCGGCGGCGCGATTCGTCTTCCTGGCGCGAGCGCGCCTCGGAGGCCATGCGGGTTTCGGTTTCCAGCTGCACGCGCGAGCGCAGCTCGGCGGTTTCCTGGCGAATCGCTTCGAGCCGCTCGCTGGACGCCCTGGCCGCTGCGTGCAGGGACTCGAGGCGCTCGCGGTTGGCGGCAATCGCGTCTTCGGAGGCCTGGGCATTGGCCAGAGCCGCCGCGGTGGCGGCAGCGTCCATCGCGGCGCGCTCCTCGGCCAGCGCGCGGGCGCGCGACTCGGCGTGGGCGCGGCTCTCGGCGGCCACGTTGGCCTTGGCCTCGGCCTCGACCCGGGCGATGGCTTCCTGGATCTCGTGCATCTCCATCGGCGCGCGGCCCGGCGCCTGCGGCGGGGCTGCGGGCGCCAGCTCCAATCCCCTCGGCACGACGCTGCCCGCGTGGGACAGGTCTATCGTGAAATCGATGTCGTCAGGGTCAGGTTTGATGGGTTCCATGGTCGTTCTCGGTGGCGCTGGGCCGCAGGCAAATCTGCGTCGCCAGATTATCCGGCAAATCGCGGCCGCGTGTCACGCCGAACTGGACGGTGAACGCGCGGCTATTCCGTGTTTAAAAGCCTACACCTGCCACAGCGGCGGCTCGTCCATCAGCGCCACCTGCTCGCGCAACTCCAGGATGCGGTCCTGCCAGTAGCGCTGGGTGTTAAACCAGGGGAAGGCCGCCGGGAAGGCCGGATCGTCCCAGCGCATCGCCAGCCAGTACGAATAATGGATCAGGCGCAGCGTGCGCAGGGCCTCGACCAGGTAGAGCTGGCGCGGATGGAATTCGCAGAAGTCGTCATACCCCGCCAGCACGTCGGCCATCTGGCCCACCATCTCGTGGCGCTCGCCCGAGAGCAGCATCCACAGGTCCTGGATCGCCGGGCCCATGCGGCTGTCGTCGAAGTCGACGAAATGCGGGCCATCGGGCGTCCACAGCACGTTGCCGGCGTGGCAGTCGCCGTGCAGGCGCAGCAACGGAAGTTCGCCGGCGCGCTCGTAGCAGCGCGCCACACCCGCCAGCGCCTGCTCGACCACGCTGGCATAGGTCGCAGCCAGCTCCGGCGGAATGAAGCCGTGGCTGCGCAGCCAGGCGAAGGGTTCATGGCCGAAAGTCTGCTGGTTCAGTTCCGGACGCGCCGTGAACGGCTTCAAGGCGCCGACGGCGTGGATGCGTCCGATGAAGCGCCCGATCCATTCCAGCGTGGCCGGATCGCCCAGCTCTGGCGCGCGCCCGCCGCGGCGCGGGAAGACCGAGAAGCGGTAGCCGCCAAAGCTGTGCAGGGTGCGGCCGTCGATGGTATCGGCCGGCACCACCGGAATCTCGCGCTCCGCCAGTTCGGCGACAAACGCGTGTTCTTCCAGGATGGCTTCGTCGCTCCAGCGCTCGGGGCGGTAGAACTTGACGACCACGGGCCCGCCTTCTTCGAGGCCGACCTGGTAGACGCGGTTCTCGTAGCTGTTGAGCGCCAGCAGGCGGCCGTCGCAGTAGAGGCCAAGGCTTTCGACGGCCTCCAGCACGGCCTGGGGATCGAGCCGCGCGTAGGGATGCGCCGCGGTAGTGTCGGGGGAGGTCGGGTTATCCATTTGGACATTGTAAGCGCCGCGCCCCGTCCCGTCCTATCCACAATTTCCGTGCCCTCCCGGCCCGCAGGGGTTAAACTGTCGCCTTCAAACGCAACAAGAGCCCCACATGCATCTCGACCAGCCCCTTACCGACAAAGAATTCGACGAACTCGACCAGTTCCTGCTGTCCGACCGCTCCCCCGAGGATGCGATGACGATGGACACGCTGCACGGCTACCTGACCGCGATCGCGATCGGCCCGGAAACCATCATGCCGGCCGAGTGGCTGCCGCGGGTCTGGGGCCAGGATGGCCAGCAGGCGCCGAAGTGGAAGAACAGCCGCGACGAAGAAAAGATCATCAACCTGATCATGCGCTTCATGAACGAAGTGCTGGTCACCTTCGAGGTCGCCCCGAAAGAATTCGAGCCGCTGTTCTGCGAGCACGAAGTGGGCGGCGCCAACCTGATCGACGCCGAAGCCTGGTGCTGGGGCTTCTGGGAGGGCATGGAGCTGCGACCGGGTTCGTGGGAGCCGATCTGGACCTCCGAGGTCGCCGAACTGATGCGCCCGATCTACCTGCTCGGCGCCGACGAGATCGAAGAGTCCGAATTGCCCGAAGTCGAAGACCCGAAGAAGGCGCACCAGCTGGCCCTGGCCATCGAAGCCAATCTGCCCGCCATCCACCGCTACTGGCTGCCGCTGCGCAAGCCGGCCGTGGAAACCGTCGTGCGCGAGGAGCCGAAGGTCGGCCGCAACGACGATTGCCCTTGCGGCAGCGGGAAGAAGTACAAGAAGTGCTGCGGCGCGGAAGCGGCGGAGTAAGCCAGGCCCGCGGCGGCCACCCTCAGGCCGCCGCCTCCTGCAAGCCCAACTCCAGCCCCACCAGCAAATCCCCCGGCTGCACCATCCCGGTCAGCCTGCCCTCCCCGTCCACCAGGAACACCTGCTGCGCCCCCCGTCATGGAAGCGCGCCAGCTCGCTTGCCCGGTGCTTGGCACAAGCTGAACATCCTGCCCTGCAATCATGTACGATATGCAACGCTCGCGGCCGGCCTGCGCCGCACACAATAAAAAGGACCTGCGATGACACCACGCCTGTACCCTGCCCTCCTCGCCACTGCCGTGGCAGCCGCCTGCCTGGCCGGCCCTGCCTGGGCTGCCGCACCGATGGCCAAGACCCCTGCCCCCGGCTGGTCGCGCCTCATGCTCGGCCAGTTCGAGATTACCCCGCTGTCGGACGGCACGGTCGACCTGCCGGTGGACCAGCTGCTGGCCCAGGACAAGAAGAAAACGCTCGACACGCTGGCGAAAGCGCACCTGAAGGCGCCGCTGGAAACCTCGGCCAACGCCTACCTCATCAATACGGGCAGCAAGCTGGTGATGATCGACGGCGGCGCCGGGTCCTTCTTCGGCCCGACCCTGGGCCGGCTGGCCGCCAACATCAAGGCCGCCGGCTATCAGCCGGAACAGGTCGACGAAATCTACATCACCCACTTCCACGGCGACCACGTGGGCGGCCTGGTCAACGGTGCGCAGCTGGTCTTCCCGAACGCCACGGTACGGGCCAGCAAGAAGGAAGCCGACTACTGGCTGAGCCAGGCGAACATGGACAAGGCCAAGGGCAAGGATGGCTTCAAGGCTGCCATGGCCGCCGTCAACCCGTATGTGAAGGCAGGCAAGTTCAAACCGTTCGAGGGCGACGTCGAACTGGTGCCGGGCATCCGCGCCCAGGCCGCGCCAGGGCACACGCCGGGGCACACCACCTATCTCGTCGAGAGCGGCGGCCGGAAACTGCACCTGGTCGGCGACCTGATCCACGTGGCGGCGGTGCAGATGGAAAATCCGGCCGTGACGATCGAATTCGACAGCGACCAGAAAGCCGCCGCGGCGCCGCGCAAGAAGGCCTTCGACGCCGCGGCCAAGGGCGGCTACCTGATCGGCGGCGCCCACCTGCAGTTCCCGGGGATGGGTTACCTGGCGCTTGACGGCAAGGGCTACCGCTTCATCCCGGTGAACTACACCCAGATGCGCTAAGCGGATTCGGTTCCGGTCCCGGCGCGCACGCCCTCCAGCAGGCGCGCCAGCGCATCCATGTCGACCGGCTTGACCAGGTGGTGCTGGAAGCCGGCCGCGAACGCATCCTCGCGGTCCTGCTGCTGGCCGTAGCCGGTGACGGCCACCAGCACCGTGCTTGCTGTCTCCGGCTGCGCGCGCAGGCGCCGCGCCAGCTCGCGGCCATCGATGTCGGGCAGGCCGATGTCGAGCAGGCAGACGTCCGGCGCCATGGCGCGCGCGCGTTCGAGCGCCGGCAGCGAGCCGTGTTCGACCGCGACCTCGTGCCCATGCGCCGCCAGCAGCAGGCCCAGGGTCTCGGCGGCGTCGACGTTGTCGTCCACCACCAGCACCTTGAGCGGCCCGGATAACAAGGGCGCCGCGGCCTGCGCGGCCAGGGCCGCCGGCACCGCCCCCTGCAGCAGCGGCAGGCGGATCTCGAAGGTAGAGCCCAGCCCCGGGCCGGCGCTGGCGCAGGCCACCGTCCCCCCATGCAGCTCGACCAGGTTCCTGGCCAGCGCCAGTCCGAGGCCAAGGCCGCCCTGCGAGCGGTCGGACGAGCGTTCGGCCTGGGTGAACAGGTCGAATACGCGCCTGGTCAGTTCGCGCTCCATGCCGATGCCCTCGTCGTGCACGCTGATCACGAGGCTGCCCCCAGCCGCCTGCGCGCCCAGGTCGATGCCGCGCCCTTCCGGCGTGTACTTGGTGGCATTGCCGAGGATATTGGCGACCACCTGCACCAGCCGCGCCTTGTCGCCTTCGATGATGGCCCAGGCAGGCGGCAGGTGCACCGCCAGCTTCTGGCGGCGCGCCTCGATCATGGGGCGCACCTGCTCGACCGCTTCCTGGATGACGACGCGCGCCAGCACCTGCGCCCGTTCCAGCGAGATCAGGCCGCGCGTGACGCGCGAGACGTCGAGCAAGTCGTCCACCAGCCGCGTCATGTGGCGCACCTGGCGCCCGATGATGTTGCTGCTCTGGCGCACCCGCGCTTCGTCCATGCGGCCGATGCGCAGCAGCTCGGCGGCCGCGCTGATCGGCGCCAGCGGGTTGCGCAGCTCGTGCGCCAGCATCGCCAGGAACTCGTCCTTGCGGCGGTCGGCTTCCCTGAGCTTTTCTTCGGCCAGCTTGCGGTCGGTGATGTCGCGGAAAAAAGCCGCCAGGCCGCCGTCCTGCATCGGGTAGGCCCGCACCTCGGTCCACAGGCGGGTGCCGTCCGGGAAGACGTGCGCATGCTCGGCGGCGCCGGCCACCCGCGTGCGCATCACCTCGCGGTACATCGGGCCCGGCTCGGCGTCGATCGTGTGCGGGAAGGCGTCCCAGTGGTTGCGGCCCAATACTTCGGCCGCCTCCATGCGGCAGATGCGCAGGCCTTCGGCGTTCATCTCGAGCACGTTCCAGTCGGCGTCGAACACGGCGAAGCCTTCGGCGATGGTGTCGAAGATGTCGCGGCTGCGGTCGCGTTCCGCGCGCAGCTCGGCCTGGGCGCGCGCCGTCTCGACCGCCGACCAGGTGCGCTCGGCCACGTCGCGCGCCAGCTGGATGTCGTCCTCGCTCCAGAAGCGCGGCTGCGGGCAGTCGATGCCCAGGCAGGCCACCAGCCGGTTCGATTTCACCAGCGGCACCACCAGCAGCGCGCCGATGCGCTCGGCCACGTAGGCGCTGCGGTAGCCGATGGTGCGGACGTCGTGCGCCGTGTCGTGGATGCGCACCACGCTGCCTTCGCGCAGCGCCGCGCCCACCGCCGGGCCGAAGGCATCCAGGCTGAAGCCGGGCTGCGGGCTCTTGCGCGCCTGCGGCGGCAGGTTCGGGTGCAGGCTCGCGCGCTCGTCGCGCGTCCACCAGCGCGGCGCGGCGAAGCGCCCGCTGCCCGGATCCAGTTCCGCGTACACCACCCGGTCCGCGTGCAGCTCGCCGCCCAGCAGCGCGCCGGCGGTGATGGCCACTTCGTCGCCCGACGACAGCGCCCGCAGCGCGTCCGATACCGTCAGCTCGAAGGCCGCGCGGCGCTCGGCGGCGACGCGGCGGGTGGTTTCCATCACGGTGCAGAACAGGCCGGCCACCTGGCCGTCGTCGCCCATCAGGGGCGCGTGCGAGAAGGTGAAATTGGCGCGCTCGGGATAGCCGCGCCGGTTCACCGTCATCGGCATGTCCTCGAAATACACGGGCTTACCCGACAGCGCTCGGTCGATCAGGGGCACCATCTCGCCCCAGACCTCGGCCCACAGGTCGCAAAAGCGCTCGCCGAGCGCGCGCCCGTGCTTCTGGCCGAGCAGCGGCACATAGGCGTCGTTGTAGAGGAAAACCAGGTCGGGTCCCCAGGCCAGGAACATGGGGAAGGCCGAGTGCAGCATCATGTCGACCGCGGTGCGCAGGCTGGCCGGCCAGCGCTCGGGCGGACCGAGGGGCGTCTGGTTCCAGTCGTGCCGGCGGATGCGGGAACGCATCGATGCTTCGCCACTGGGGTCAGGAAGCGCGGTCTGCGGAGCGTGGGTCATGCGAATGATTGTCGCATAACTTGTTGCCTGTCACGCATGTTTCATGACAGGCACCAAGGACAGTTGCCGCGGTATTTACGGCTTGCGCATCACAGCTTGATGAAGTGCTCGCGGTAGTAGCGCAGCTCTTCGACCGACTCATGGATGTCGGCCAGCGCCGTATGCTTCTGGTGCTTCTTGAAGCCGGATGCCAGTTCCGGCTTCCAGCGGCGGCACAGTTCCTTGAGCGTGGACACGTCCAGGTTCCGGTAGTGGAAGAAGGCTTCGAGTTTCGGCATGCCGCGCGCCATGAAGCGGCGGTCCTGGCAGATCGAATTGCCGCACATCGGCGACTTGTTGGCCGGCACGTACTGCTTCAGGAAAGCGATCAGCTCGAGCTCGGCCTGCGCTTCGGTCACGGTGGAGGCCTTGACGCGGTCGATCAGGCCCGACTTGCCGTGGGTGCCCTTGTTCCAGTTGTCCATTTTGTTGAGGGTCTCGTCCGACTGGTGGATGGCGAACACCGGGCCTTCGGCGATGATGTTCAGCTCCGGGTCGGTCACGACCACGGCCACTTCGATGATGCGGTCGTTGTCCGGATCGAGGCCGGTCATCTCCATGTCGAGCCAGACCAGGTTGAACTCGTTCGGACGCGCCGGCTTGGCCGCCCCTTCGGTTTGTGTAGCTTGTGACATAATTCTCTCTTTGCCTTATTGGTACTGCACTTCACTGTGCAAGCTTCTCCTGCATTTTCTCACAGGCACAGAATGTCTTCATTCGGGTTTTCGGTTTTGTTCGTTGTTTTCTTTGCGCTGACCCTCGGCCTGCGCTTCTGGCTGGCCAACCGCCACATCCGCCACGTGCTGCGCCACCGCGCGAGCGTTCCGGCCGAGTTCGCTCCAAAGGTGCCGCTGGCGGCGCACCAGAAGGCCGCCGACTATACGGTCGCCAAGACCCGCCTGGGCCTGGTCTCGCTCCTGTGGGGCGCTCTGGTGCTGGTCGGGTTTACCCTGCTGGGCGGCCTGCAGGCGCTGTCGAACGCGCTCTTGACCGTGACCGGCCCCGGGCTCTATCACCAGTTGGCACTGGTGGCCGCCTTCGCCGTGCTCTCCGCGCTGCTGGACCTGCCGCTCGACTGGTACCGCCAGTTCGTGCAGGAAGAGCGCTTCGGCTTCAACAAGATGACCCCTGCCTTGTGGCTGGCCGACATGGTCAAGGGCGCGCTGATGGGCGCCGTGATCGGCCTGCCGCTGCTGTGGGTGATCCTGGCGCTGATGGAGAAAAGCGGCGAACTGTGGTGGCTGTGGGCCTGGTGCGTCTGGAGCGGCTTCCAGCTCCTCATGATGGTGCTCTACCCGACCGTGATCGCGCCGATGTTCAACAAGTTCACGCCGCTCGCCGATGCCAGCCTCGCGGCGCGCATCGAAGGCCTGATGGCGCGCGTGGGATTTGCCTCGAAAGGCCTGTTCGTGATGGACGGCAGCAAGCGCAGCGCCCATGGCAATGCCTATTTCTCCGGCTTCGGCAGCAACAAGCGCATCGTCTTCTTCGACACCCTGCTCTCGCGCCTGGATCCGCACGAGATCGAAGCGGTGCTGGCGCATGAACTGGGCCACTTCAAGCTGCGCCACATCGTCAAGCGCATCGTCGTGATCTTTGCGTTGTCGCTGGGGTTCCTTGCGCTGCTCGGCTACCTGAAGACGCAGGTCTGGTTCTACACCGGCCTGGGCGTGACGCCGCTCATGAATGCCTCGAACGACGGCATGGCCCTGATCCTGTTCATGCTGGTGCTGCCGGTCTTTACGTTCGTGCTCTCGCCGCTCAACTCGATCACCTCGCGCAAGCACGAATTCGAGGCCGATGCCTTCGCCGCCAGGCATACCGACCAGGCGCACCTGGTGTCGGCCCTGGTGAAGATGTACGAAGACAATGCCTCGACCCTCACGCCCGACCCGCTGCATTCGGCATTTTACGATTCCCACCCGCCGGCCTCCGTGCGGGTAAAACATCTCACCATGGCGGCCGCATGAAACTCCTCGAACGCCACTGCACCCACGGCGCGCCCGCGCTCGAGCTTGAGGCCATCCGCGCCCTGCTGGCGCAGGTAGCGGGCTGGCAAGCCAATGGCGGCGCCATCGAACGCGAATTCACCTTCGCCGACTACCGCTCCACCATCGCCTTCGTGAACGCAATCGCGACCATGGCCGAAACCGAGAACCACCATCCGGACATGCGCGTGGGCTACCGCCGCTGCACCCTGGTGTACACCACCCATTCGGCCGGAGGCGCCCTCAGCGCCAACGACTTCATCTGCGCGGCCAAGGCCGGCTGGCTGTACGAACAGGGGCGCGCGGCATGAGCGGATCGAACGACGGCCTGACCGGCACCATTATCGCGGCGCACGGCCGCCACTACCTGGCCGACGCCGATGGCGAAAAGCTCCAGTGCGTCACGCGCGGCAAGAAGACCAACGTGGCCGTGGGCGACATCGTCCACCTCAAGAAGACCTCCGACAACCAGGCCGTGATCGAGCGCATCGCCGACCGCACGACCCTGCTCTACCGCTCGGACCAATACAAATCGAAACTGCTGGCGGCGAACATCACGCGCCTGTTCATCGTCGTCGCCACCGAACCGGGCTTCGCGGATGATCTGGTCTCGCGCTCGCTGGTGGCGGCAGAAGCGGCCGGCATCGAAGCCCACATCATCCTGAACAAGATCGACGTCGAGGCGCTGCTGCCGCGCGCCCGCGAACGGGCCGGCCTGTATGGCTCGCTCGGCTATCCGGTGCACGAGCTGTCGGCCACCGCCAAGCCGGAACACGCGGTCGAGACCCTCATGCCGCTCCTGGCCGGCCAGTCGTCGATCTTCATCGGCCAGTCGGGCATGGGCAAGTCGTCGCTGATCAACCTGCTGGTGCCGGACGCCGACATCGCCGTGCGCGAGATCTCGGAAGCGCTGGACACCGGCAAGCACACCACCACCTTCACCCGCTTGTACTGGCTGCCGGGCGGCGCGTCGATCATCGATTCGCCGGGCTTCCAGGAATTCGGCCTGTACCACCTGAGCGAAGGCATGCTGGAACGGGCCTTCGTCGAATTCAAGCCCTACCTGGGCGGCTGCAAGTACTACAACTGCCGCCACCTGCAGGAGCCGCAGTGCGCGGTGCTCGATGCGGTGGCCGCCGGAAAAATCGCGCGCTACCGCCATGAGCTCTACGGCCAGTTGCTGCACGAGTCGGCGCAGACCCTGTATTGAACTGGAGGGCGGAATCTCGCTTTTGCAGGGTGGGCGGGTTTTCCCGCCCGCGCGTTCAACCGGGGCAAGATCAGCCCCCACTGCTGATCTACCGATAACGATCACCGCGCGGTCGGCGAAGCCGACCACCCTACGAACCCAGCTTTCCCTAGCGTCAAGCAAAAACCCTTATAATTCAAGGGACAAACAGCAAAGCAAAGACGATATGCCAGTCGCAAAAGTAAAGCACTTCCTGCAATTCTCCGATTTTTCCGCCGACGAATTCGAGTACGTCATCGCGCGCGCCAAGGTCATCAAGCGCAAGTTCAAGGCCTATGAGGTCTACCACCCGCTGGTCGACCGCACCCTTGTGATGGTGTTCGAAAAGAGCTCGACCCGCACCCGCCTGAGTTTCGAGGCCGGCATGCACCAGCTGGGCGGCGCCGCGATCTACCTGAACACGCGCGACAGCCAGCTCGGACGCGGCGAGCCGGTGGAAGACGCGGGCCAGGTCATGTCGCGCATGTGCGACATCATCATGGTGCGTACCTTCGGCCAGGAGATCATCGAGCGCTTCGCCGCGCACTCGCGCGTCCCGGTGATCAACGGCCTGACCAACGAACACCATCCCTGCCAGGTGCTGGCCGACATCTTCACTTTCTACGAGCACCGCGGCCCGATCGCCGGCAAGACGGTCGCCTGGATCGGCGACGCCAACAACATGCTGTATTCCTGGCTGCAGGCGGCCGAAGTCTTCGGCTTCCACCTGAACGTCTCGACCCCGAAAGGCTACGAGATCGATCCAAAGCTGGTCGCGACCGAACGCTACACCCTGTTCGAGAACCCATCCAGCGCCTGCGAGGGCGCGCACCTGGTCAGCACCGACGTCTGGACCAGCATGGGCTATGAAAAGGAAAACGCCGAGCGCCTGAAGGCCTTCGACGGCTTCATCGTCGACAGCGCCAAGATGGCGCGCGCCACGCCCGACGCCCTGTTCATGCACTGCCTGCCGGCCCACCGCGGCGAAGAAGTCTCCGCGGAGGTCATCGACGGCCCGCAGTCGGTCGTGTGGGACGAGGCGGAAAACCGCCTGCACGTGCAGAAGGCCCTGATCGAATACCTGCTGCTCGGGCGTATTGAAGACCACTGATTTTTTAGCAGCACCCTTTGTTTGATCGTCGGCGCGCAAGCGCCGGCTGACCATCTCAATCCCACCTCCCCTCCACACTGGAACCATCCATGAGCGACATTAAAAAAGTAGTCCTCGCCTACTCGGGCGGCCTCGATACCTCGGTCATCCTGAAATGGCTGCAAGATCACTACGGCTGCGAGATCGTCACCTTCACCGCCGACCTCGGCCAGGGCGAAGAACTCGAGCCGGCGCGCGCCAAGGCGATCAAGTTCGGCATCAAGCCGGAAAACATCTACATCGACGACGTGCGCGAAGAATTCGTGCGCGACTTCGTGTTCCCGATGTTCCGCGCCAACACCGTCTACGAAGGCGAATACCTGCTGGGCACCTCGATCGCGCGTCCCTTGATCGCCAAGCGCCTGATCGAGATCGCCAACGAGACCGGCGCCGACGCCATCTCGCACGGCGCCACCGGCAAGGGCAACGACCAGGTGCGCTTCGAGCTGGGCGCCTATGCGCTCAAACCCGACGTCAAGATCATCGCTCCATGGCGCGAATGGGACCTGCTCTCGCGCGAGAAGCTGCTGAAGTACGCGGAAGACGCCGGCATCGCGGTGGACATGAAGCACAAGAACGGCGGTGCGCCGTACTCGATGGATGCGAACCTGTTGCACATTTCGTTCGAAGGCCGCCACCTCGAAAACCCGAGCGCCGAAGCCGAGGAATCGATGTGGCGCTGGACCGTGTCGCCGGAAGCGGCGCCGAACGAAGCCGAGTACCTGGACCTCGAATACGAGCGCGGCGACATCGTGGCCCTGAACGGCGTGCGCATGAGCCCCGCCACCGTGCTGACCGAGCTGAACCGCCTGGGCGGCAAGCACGGCATCGGCCGCCTCGACCTGGTGGAAAACCGCTACGTCGGCATGAAGTCGCGCGGCTGCTACGAAACCCCGGGCGGCACCATCATGCTCAAGGGCCACCGCGCGATCGAATCGATTACCCTGGACCGCGAAGTGGCGCACCTGAAGGACGACCTGATGCCGCGCTACGCGAGCCTGATCTATAACGGCTACTGGTGGGCGCCGGAACGCGTCGCGCTGCAGACCCTGATCGACCACACCCAGGCCACCGTCAACGGCTGGGTGCGCGTCAAGCTCTACAAGGGCAACGTGATCGTGGTCTCGCGCGACTCGAAGACCGATTCGCTGTTCGACATGAACATCGCTACGTTTGACGAAGACGGCGGCGCGTACAACCAGGCCGATGCGGGCGGCTTCATCAAGCTCAACGCGCTGCGGATGCGGATCGCGGCGAAGGCAAGGGCCAAGCGCGGGCAGTAAGCGCCTTGGTTCGAGAGCCGCCTGAGGGCGGCTTTTTTTATGGTTGTGCGAGCCGGGGTGGCAAACGATACCCGCGCTCGCCACCTGAGCCGCCTGCCGGCGCCGTGCCACGCGCGCCTGCCATTTCCGGTTCCGGCTAGAATCGGTTCTGGCACCGACCACAGCGAGCACGCATGCGTTCCGACGACGAACCCGACCGCGCCAACGCGCCCTGGCGCGACTTCTCCCCCCACCCGCCGGCGCTGCCGGCCGGCCTGGCCCGCGAAGATGCGTTTGCCATCATCTATCGCAATATCGAGGATGTCATCTACCGGCTCGCCGTCGAGGTGAACGGCTTTCGCTTCGTCAACGTCAATCCGGCCTTCTACAAGATCACGCAGCTGCGTCCCGAGCAGGTCATCGGCAAGCTGGTGGACGACGTGATCCCCGAACCTTCGCTGGCGCTGGTGCTCGGCCATTACCGCCGGGCGATCGCAACCGGCCAGACCCAGCGCTGGGAGGAGGCCAGCGACTTCCCGGCCGGACGCAAGGTGGGCCAGGTATCGATCACGCCGGTGTTCGATGCCGCCGGCCGCTGCACCGACCTGGTGGGCACGGTGCACGATATTTCCGACCTGATCCAGCGCGAGGACAAGCTGCAGCAGGCCAACCGGGCGCTGGAGCAGGCCTTCGCCACCCAGGGCCGGCTGGCCGAATCGCTGCGGCGCGAGGAAGAGCGCCTGGTGCTGGCGCTGGACGGCACCGGCGAAGGGGTCTGGGACTGGCGCATGGACGAGAATTCCACGACCTTCTCGAACAAGTGGAAAGAGATCATGGGCGTCACGGGCGACATGGGCGATTCCACGCCGCGGGAGTGGACCAGCCGCATCCATCCCGATGACGCCGCCCATGTGCGCGATACCGTTGCGCGCTACCTCAGGGGCGACACCCCGCTCTACACCTGCGAATACCGGATCCGCCGCGCCACTGGAGAATGGATCCGGGTGCGCTCGCGCGGCAGCGTGGTCGAGCGCGACGCGGCCGGCCAGCCGCTGCGCATGATCGGCACCATGACCGACATCACCGAGGCCTACCGGATGCGCCAGGCACTGGCCGACAGCAACCAGCGGCTGGCCCAGCTGGCGCAGCAGGTTCCGGGCGCCCTGTTCGAACTGGTGCGGGGCGCCGACGGCGGCATCGGCTGCCCCTTCATCAGCGACATGGCGCGGCCGCTGTTCGGCCTGGCCCCGGCGGAGATCCAGGCCGACCTGTCTTGCCTGGAGCGCCGCATCCCGCAAGGGCAGCGCGCCCGCCTGCGGCGCGCGCTCGAATGGTCGGCCGCGCAGCTGCAGCCGCTGCAGGCCGAGTTCCAGGTCGAGCTGCCCGGCGGCGAACACTGCTGGCGCGAAGTGATCGCCACCCCGACCCGCGCCGCGAATGGCGACACCGTCTGGTATGGCTTCACCGACGACATCTCGGGCCGCAAGCACAGCGAAGACATGATCCGCCAGTTCACCCGGAAGCTCGAGCGGCGCGCCAACTACGACGCCCTCACCGGGCTGCCCAACCGCGCCCTGTTCCGCGACCGCCTTGAGCAGGCGATCCGCCGCGCCGAAGACGACCGGGGCGGCGAGGACGGCCGCGCAGGCCGTGAAGTGGCGCTGCTGTTCATCGATCTCGACCGCTTCAAGGAAGTCAACGACCTGCTCGGCCACGGCGCCGGCGACCTGCTGCTGGTGGAGGCGGCGCGCCGCATCCAGGCCTGCGTGCTCAAGAGCGATACCGTGGCCCGCCTGGGCGGCGACGAGTTTACCGTGATCCTGACCGAAGCGCGCGAGCTGGCGCACGTCGAGGCGGTCGCGCAGGCGATCCTGGACGCGCTGGCCCTGCCCTTCCAGGTCCAGGCCGAGGTGCTGCACATCGCCGGCAGCATCGGCATCGCCCGCTTCCCCGGCGACGCCGCCGACCCGGACGAGCTGATGCGCAATGCCGACCATGCCATGTACCGCTCCAAGTCCGCCGGCCGCAACCAGCTCACCTTTTTCGAGGCGGACATGCAGGTTGCGGCGATCCACCGCCTCAAGCTGCTCGCCGAGCTGCGCCGCGCCGTCCCCGAAGGCCAGCTCGAACTGTACTTCCAGCCCATCGTCGACCTGGCCTCAGGCCGGATCGTCAAGGCCGAGGCCCTGCTGCGCTGGCACCATGCCTCGGGCGCCCTGCTGGGGCCGGACACCTTCATCGAGGTGGCCGAGGAATCGGGGCTGATCCATGACATCGGCGACTGGGTATTTCGCAACGCGGCGGACCATGCGAAGCGCTGGTCCGGCCTGCTGGGGCGGGATCTCCAGGTGAGCATCAACAAATCGCCCGTCCAGTTCCAGCCCCAGGCCCAGGCCTACGGCGCCGACTGGGTGGCCTACCTGGAGCAGATCGGGCTGCGCACGCGCTGCATCAACGTCGAGATCACCGAAGGCCTGCTGCTGAACCTGTCGGATACCGTGCTGTCGAAGCTGGCGGCCCTGCAGGCCAGCGGCATGCAGGTGTCGATCGACGATTTCGGCACCGGCTATTCGTCGATGAGCTACCTGAAGCGTCTCGATATCGACTACCTGAAGATCGACCAGTCCTTCGTTGCGGAGCTGGTGCACGACAACTTCAGCCGCACGATCACCGAGACCATCATCGTCATGGCCCACAAGCTGGGGCTGAAGGTGATTGCCGAAGGCGTGGAAACCGCCGAGCAGCGCGACTGCCTGTGCCAGTCCGGGTGCGACTACGCCCAGGGCTTCCTGTTCTCGCGGCCGCTGCCGGCGGCGGCCTTCGAGGCGCTGCTGGTGCAGCAGTAAGCGGGCGCCGGCGCCCGGGTGGCATATCAGTTGCGCAGGTCGTCCACCGGCTCCTGCCCGAAGCGCTTGGCCAGCAGGTAATCCACCAGCGCGGCCGCGCAATCGCCTGGCGCCACCAGCGCCCCGCCCTCCTTCATCTCCACAAAACGCTGCCTGAGCGGGAAGCGTTCTCCGGGCGTGGCGCGGATCTCGGCCTGCATGTCGGTGTCGATCACGCCGGGCGCCAGGCTGCAGGCCAGCACGCGCGGGTCGGCGTCGAGGCTTACTGCGCGCGCGTGCTGGTCGAGCGCCGCCTTGGTCGCGCAGTACACGCTCCAGCCGGGATAGGCGCTGCGCGCTGCGCCGCTGGACACATGCAGGATGCGCCGTTCGCCCCCCGGCGCGGCCTGCACGAAGGCGGCCGACAAAGCCAGCGGCGCGCCGACGTTGATGATGGCCGCGCGCAGGCTTGCTACCGGATCCTGCGCGGCCAGCGGGCCCACGGGACTGACGACGCCGGCATTGTTCACCAGCAGCGCGGTGTCGCAGCCGGCCAGGAAACTGCGCAGCGCATGCCCTTGCAGCCAGGCCGCCAGCGCCGTGGCGTCGCCCAGGTCGACGACGGCCTGCTCCATGCCCTCGCCGATTTCAGCGTGCCCGCGCGCCACGCCCAGCACCGGAATGCCGCGCGCCACCAGTTCGGCCGCCACCGCGGCGCCCAGGCCCCGGGTGTGGCCCGTCACGACTGCCTTGATCATGTCGCCTCCTTAAATGAATACCGGTTCCGGCTCCAGTTCCACGCCATAGCGCGCCGCCACGTCGGCCTGGATCGCGCGCGCCAGGCGCACCACATCCTCCCCCAGCGCTCCGCCCAGGTTGACCAGCACCAGCGCCTGCTTCGGATACACGCCCGCAGCACCCAGCGCCCTGCCCTTCCAGCCGCACTGGTCGATCAGCCAGCCGGCGGCCAGTTTTTCGGTTCCGTCCGGCTGGGCGTGGTGCACCAGCGCCGGATACCGCGCCAGCAGTTGCGCGCACTGCTCGTTTGATACCACCGGGTTCTTGAAGAAGCTGCCGGCGTTGCCGATCTCCGCCGGGTCGGGCAGCTTGCGGCGCCGGATCGCTTCGACCGCCTGCCCGATGTCGCGGGGCGTGGGAGAGAGCACGCCAGCCGCCTCCACCGCATTGGCCAGTTCGGCATAGCGCAGATTCGGGGTCCAGGCGAGCGGCAGCGCGAAGGTGACGTCCAGCACCACCAGCGTGCTGCCTTCCGGATGCTTGAAGATGCTGTCGCGGTAGCCGAAGCGGCAGGCCGCGGCGTCGAGCGTGCGCGTCTCGCCGCTGGCCATGTCGTAGGCCGTGAGCGAATGAAACGTATCCCTGGTTTCGGTGCCGTAGGCACCCACGTTCTGGATCGGCGCCGCGCCCACGGTGCCCGGGATCAGCGACAGGTTTTCCAGCCCGCCGAAGCCCTGGGCCAGCGTCCACTGCACGAATGCATGCCAGTTTTCGCCGGCCTGGGCGCGCACCAGCAGCTTGCCATCGTGCTCGCCCAGCACTTCCTTGCCCAGGCCCGTCATGTGCAGCACGATGCCGTCGACATCGCGCGTGAACAGCATGTTGCTGCCGCCGCCGAGCACGAGGCGCGGCAGCGCGGCAAGCAGAGGGTCGCACCGCACCGCCTCCAGTTCGGCGGCGCCCGTTACCTGCAGGTAATGCCGGGCCCGCGCCGGGATGCGGAAGGTGTTGAGGGAAGCGAGCGGATAGTCGTCGAGGATGGGGAGTCGTGGGTGCATGGCGTCATGGTGTTTTTGCTCATTATAGGGGCAAGCCGGGGCCGGGGCCGGGCGCACCTGTTGCCCACAAGGCAAATTGTGGTCGCGTGCGGGCGCCGTTGTCCGTTAAAATAGAGGGATTCATCTATTAGCAACATCAGAAAAAGGAACCCGCCATGCCATCGTTTGATGTCGTCTGCGAAGCAGACATGGTCGAAGTAAAGAATGCCGTTGAACAATCGAACAAGGAAATCACCACCCGCTTCGACTTCAAGGGCAGCTCGGCCAACGTCGAGCAGAAGGACAAGGAACTGACCCTGTTCGCCGATTCCGACTTCCAGCTCAGCCAGGTCAAGGACGTCCTCATCAACAAGATGGCCAAGCGCAAGGTCGACGTGCGCTTCCTCGACGAAGGCAAGGTCGAGAAGATCGGCGGCGACAAGGTCAAGCAGGTCATCAAGGTGCGCAACGGCATCGAGACCGAGGACGCCAAGAAGATCACCAAGCTGGTCAAGGAAAGCAAGATGAAGGTGCAGGCCAGCATCCAGGGCGAATCGGTGCGCATCACCGGCGCCAAGCGCGACGACCTGCAGACCGCCATGGCCATGCTGCGCAAGGATGTCGAAGACCTGCCGCTGGCGTTCAACAACTTCCGCGACTGAACCACCGGGCCGGCCTGCCGGTCCTGCCGCGCGGTGAACGCTGCGCAAGCCATGTCCCGCCTTGGGGTAGAATGACGACCGTGTACGCGCACGGCCGTTGATGCATTTGTACGCGTAGGAAACTACGGTAGTCTAAGGATTGCAATGAAACGTGTTGATGATTTCCGCCTGCGAATGGGCAACAAGGAATATGTGCCCATCATGATCGGCGGGATGGGCGTGGATATCTCGACCTCGGAGCTGGCGCTGGAAGCGGCCCGCCTGGGCGGCATCGGCCACATTTCCGATGCGATGGTGCAGGATGTGTCCGACCGCAAGTTCGACACCAGCTTCGTCAAGGAAAAGACCAAGCTCTACAAGTTCAACATCAACAACATGAACAAGGCGGTGGTGCAGTTCGACCTCGACCGCCTGGCCGAAGCGACCCGCCTGCACGTGGGCGCGACCATGCAGGCGAAAAAGGGCAACGGCCTGATCTTCGTGAACTGCATGGAGAAGCTGACCATGAACGCACCGAAGGAAACCCTGCGCACGCGCCTGTCGTCGGCGCTGGACGCCGGCATCGACGGCATCACCATGTCGGCCGGCCTGCACCTCGGTTCCTTCGAACTCATCAAAGACCACCCGCGCTTCCGCGACGCCAAGCTGGGCATCATCGTGTCCTCGGTGCGCGCGCTGCAACTGTTCCTGCGCAAGGTGTCGCGCCTTGACCGCCTGCCCGACTACATCATCGTCGAAGGCCCGCTGGCCGGCGGCCACCTGGGCTTCGGCATCGACGACTGGAAGCAGTACGACCTGCACACCATCATGGACGAAATCCATGCCTACATGCGCGCCGAGCAGCTCGACATTCCGGTGATCGCCGCGGGCGGCATCTTCACCGGCACGGACGCGGCCGGCTTCATGGAAAAAGGCGCGGCCGGCGTGCAGGTGGCGACCCGCTTCACCGTGACCCACGAATGCGGCATGCCGGATCACGTCAAGCAGGAATACTTCCGCGCCAGCGAAGAAGACATCATCGTCAACGGCGTCTCGCCGACCGGCTACCCGATGCGTATGCTCAAGAGCACGCCGGCAATCGGTTCCGGCATCCGCCCTGGCTGCGAATCCTATGGCTACCTGCTGGACGCCACCGGCAATTGCGCCTACATCAATTCGTACAACCGCGAAGTGCAGGCCAGCCCGGACGGCAAGAACATCTCGGTGCTCGATAAAACCTGCCTGTGCACGCATATGCGCAATTTCAATTGCTGGACCTGCGGCCATACGACCTACCGCCTGAAGGACACCACGCACCGTCTGTCCGACGGCAGCTACCAGATCCTGTCGGCCGAGCACGTGTTCCAGGACTACCAGTTCAGCGTCGACAACCAGGTTGCCTTGCCGCCGAAACAGGAAATCGTGGCGGCCTGAGCGTGATGGCCTGAGGCGCCTGGCGCGGCAGGTCTGTTCCACTGCTCCCTTCCCCAGAAGCCACGGCCTGCCGTGGCTTTCTTGTTTGCGCCACCTCCGTGCGAACGCGTGTAAGCTGAGAACCATCGAGCGCTTTTCACGAAGGGTGCCGGCATGACCACCATCGATCCATCTGCCCAGGTCGTTTTCCTGACCGACGACGAAGGCAAGGTCATCACGTGGAATACTGCCTGCGCGCGCCTGTTAGGATGGACGCTGGCCGGCGCTCCCGGCCGCTCCCTCCTCGATCTCCTCGTGGGCGATGCCCCCTGGCCGGCGCTGGCCGCAGCCGGCGGCGCCCGGGTCCGGCTGCGTTTTTCCGGCGGCCGCGACGGTCCCGCCACCCTGAGCCTGGCACGCCAGTACGACGCCGCCGGCGAACCCTGCGGCTGGAGCGCCGGCATCGTCATCGATCCGTCCGAATCCGTGCGCGAATCCGACCGCGTCGGCAGCACGCCGTTGTCCCAGGTGGTCGACCTGCTGCCCGGCACCTTCTATGCGATCAACCGCGAGGGCCGCTTCATCCTCTGGAACCATAACCTCGAACGCCTCACCGAAATGACGCCGGACGAACTGGCGGCGGCCCAGGTGCTCGACATGTTCGAGCCGCACGAACGCGAGATGGCGGTGGAGAACATGCGCCGTGTCTTCGACGAAGGCGCCGAGGTCTCGATGGAAATGAATTACGTCGCCCGCAGCGGCCGCGAAACGCCGATGATGGTGGGCGGTGCGCTGGTCAGCTGCAACGGCGACCAGTACCTGTTCGGGATGGGTGTGAACATCGCCAAGCGGCGCGACAAGGAGCGCCGCCTGCTCCTGAGCGAGCGCGCGCTGCACGCGGCCAGCAACGGCATCGTCATCACCCGCTGCTGCGGGCCCGACAACATCATCGAATACGTCAACCCGGCCTTCGAGCGCATCGCCGGCTATCCGGCATCTGAAGCCATCGGTCGCGACCCGCGCTTCATGGCCGCGCCCCATTTCGACACCAACGAGCGCAGCCAGATCCGCGTCGCCCTGGCCGAACGGCGCCCGGTGAGCGTGGTGTTCCGCAACCTGCGCAAGAACGGCGAGCTGTTCTGGAACGACCTGAGCGTGACCCCGGTGCGCGACGAGTATGGCGAAGTCACCCACTTCATCGGCATCCTGCAGGACGTCACCGCCACCAAGCAGCGCGCCGACCATCTCGAGCACGAGATCAACCACGACGCCCTTACCGGCCTGGCCAACCGCACCCTGCTCTGGGACCGGCTCGACCATGCGGTGCACCTGGCCCACCGCCACGAGGCCATGGTGGCGGTCGTCCTGATCGACCTGAACAACTTCAAGACCATCAACGACACCTTCGGCCACGAGGCCGGCGACGTGGTGCTCAAGGTGGTGGCGCGGCGCCTGCAATCGGCGGTGCGCGAGAGCGATACGGTGGCGCGCATGTCGGGCGACGAGTTCGTACTGGTGCTGGTGGACCAGCCTTCGCTGCGCTTTACCCTGCGCATGGTCGAGCGCTTGCGGCACTCCATAACGATGCCCGTAGCGTTTGGGGGCAACGAGATTCCCGTGGGCGCCAGCCTGGGCGTGGCGACCTACCCGCACGACGGCCTGTCGCCGACCGAACTGGTGCGCTCGGCCGACATGGCCATGTACCACGCCAAGGGCAATGGCGGCGGCGTGCACTTCTTTTCGCCCGAGATGCGCTCGGCCAACGAGAAGCGCGCCGCGCTGGCCGACGGCATCCGGGCCGCGCTCGACCACGACGAATTGTTCCTGCTGTTCCAGCCGCGCATGGACGCCAGGAGCGGCAAGGTGCGCGGCTTCGAGGCCCTGCTGCGCTGGCGCCATCCCAAGAACGGGGTCATGCTGCCGGCCACCTTCCTGGCCGAGGCCGAGGAATCCGGCCAGATGGTCGAGATCGGCAACTGGGTGCTGGACCAGGCCTGCGCCTTCCAGCAAAACTTGCGCCAGCTCGGCTACACGGGCCTGCCGGTGTCGGTCAACGTCTCGCACCGCGAATACAGCCAGCACGGTTTTGTCGCCGGCATCGCCGAGCGCATGCAGCGCCATAACCTGCCGCCCGGCAGCCTCGAAATCGAGATCCCCGAAGCCGACCTGATCCGCAACCCCGGCCTGGGGCGCGACCTGTCGGACCAGCTGCGCGAGACCGGCGCGGCGCTGTCGATCGACGAATTCGGCAAGGGCATTTCCGACCTGTCCTTCCTGCAGCAGCTGTCGGTGCAGCAGGTCAAGCTGTCGAAAACAGCCGTGCACGACATCGCCGGCGAGGGCCGCGGCAGCATGCTGGCCAAGACCCTGATCGACATCGGCCACAACCTCGATCTGTCGGTGGTCGGCGAGGCGGTCGAGACCGAGGCCCAGATGGCCTTCCTCACCTCGCACGGCTGCGACCAGTTGCAAGGGCAATGGTTCAGCGAGCCGCTGGCGGCGGAGGCGGTGCGGCAGTTGCTGGAACAGCGTTATCACGCGTAGTGAACCTGGCACGCGGCCTGATAACGGACGATTAGAGAGAACTGTAGCGTGGGCAGGTTTCCTGCCCACGCGGTGATAGTTAGCGTAGGAAAAAACGCACCGCGTCCGTGCTACCGCTGGTTGAACGCGCGGGCGGGAAACCCGCCCGCCCTACGAGACAGTGGCGGCTATTGAGTGACCGACTCAACCGTCCTTGTTGATCCGGTTGATCAGCGCCCCCAGCACGTCTTCCGCCAAGTCGTTATCCACCTGGCAGGTGCCGGCATTCTCGTGCCCGCCGCCGCCATACTCCAGCATCAGGGTGCCGATATTCGTGTTCGAGGTCCGGTTCAGGATCGACTTGCCGGTGGCGAACACGGTGTTCTGCTGCTTGACGCCCCACAGCACGTGGATCGAGATATTGGTTTCCGGGAAGAGCGCGTAGATGATGAATCGGTTGCCGGCATAGATGGTCGCCTCGTTGCGCAGGTCGAGCACCACCAGGTTCTTGTGCACGCTGGCGCAGCGGCGGATCTGCTCCTTGCACAGCTGGCTGTGCTCGAAGTAGAGCGCGGTGCGCTCGCGCACGTCGGGCAGCTCCATGATCTGCTCGATCGAGTGCTGGGCGCAGTAGTCGATCAGGGCCATCATCAGCTGGTAGTTCGAGATGCGGAATTCATGGAAGCGGCCCAGGCCGGTGCGGGCGTCCATCAGGAAGTTCAGCAGGTTCCAGCCCTGCGGGAACAGCACCTCGTCGCGCGAGAAGCGCGCGGCGTCGCCCTTGTCGACCGCCGCCATCATGTCGCCCCAGGCTGCCGGGAAGGTTTTCGCGCCGCCGTAGTGGTCGTAGACGACGCGTGCGGCCGACGGGGCTTCCGGATGGATGATGTGGTTCGCGCGGATGCCCGTGTTGCGGATGGTCTCGGACAAATGGTGGTCGAACGACAAGTGCGCCGCCGCCACATAAGGCAGGTTGGTCGTGATGTCGCGACCGGAAATGGCGATTTTGCCGTCCTGCATGTCCTTCGGATGCACGAACAGGATGTCGTCGATCAGGTCGAGGTGCTTGAGCAGGACCGCGCACACCAGGCCGTCGAAATCGCTGCGGGTAACGAGTCGGAATGTTTCGTGAACGGCTGACATCGGCACATCCTTTCGAGAACGGGAATCGGATTGCGAAGCGTGGACTGCCGAACGGCGGACCGGACCTCAAAGATCATACCTTGCAATGTTTCCAAATGACAGCCTTTGCGTTGGCGCATTCTGGCTTGACGAAGCGCAGCCTGTGCCCCGGATCGTGCAGGCTGTCGCACGGGGCTGGCTCCCGGGCGGCGGCGGGGGTAAAGTTGCATCATCCCAACAGTCATGGGTGCCGGCGATGTTGTATTTCCGGCACGCGCTCGCAGCGACGCGGTACACTCGCCGCTTGCTCCAGCACCCCACGACAAGAAACACACAGTAATCATGCAAGCACGGAATACAAGCCAGCATTATTTTTCCAGCGTCCTGTCGTGGATCTTCCGCGGCTTCGATGCCGTGGCGACCTGGGTCACCCAGCTGTCGTGGTGGAAGTTTTTCCTGTTCGCGCTCCTGACCCTGGCCGCCGGCGCCATCCTGCAGGAAGAATTATTCTCCGGCCCGGCGGAGGAAGATATCGCGCGTGCCGAGCGCGATGCCGGCCGCCGCAGCGATGCCGCCATCCTGATCGACGAGAGCGGCATCCGCTTCAACCCGCGCCGCAAACCCCGCAGCGGCGCGGCAAACGTGCCGCCCGAGCCGCCGCCGGCGCCGGACGCCCCCGCCGCGCCGGCGCCGAGCACGACGCCCTCCCCCGCTATTTATCCGAACGGCGAATCGGTGCACATCGAGCTGCCGCCGCAGATCGGCGAGGAACTCTCGAACGCGATCGAGATGGCGGTCGAAGACGCCGCCGAGCAGAAGGTGTCGCGCTACCACAAGCAGGCCTCGACCTGGTTCATGAACTTCGTGCTGCTGTTCGTGCTGGCGCTGTTCGGCACCAAGGCCCTGGTCGGCGGCAAGAAGCGCGCCGTGGCCGAAGCCCAGGTCGCCAATGCCGCCGCCGAGCGCGAAGCGATGCAGCGCCAGCTGTCGGAAACCAAAATGCAGATGATGCAGGCCCAGGTCGAGCCGCATTTCCTGTTCAACACCCTGGCCTCGGTCGAGCACCTGATCCAGGTCGACCCGCCGCGCGCCTCGGCCATGCAGCGCAGCCTGATCCAGTACCTGCGCGCAGTGCTGCCGCAAATGCGCGACAACGCCGTGGTCACGGGCCTGGGGCGCGAAGTCGACATGGTCACGGCCTACCTGGCCCTGCTCAAGATGCGCATGGAAGAGCGCCTGAACGTGATCATGCAGATTCCCGACGGCCTGCGCACCGCGGCCTTCCCGCCGATGATGCTGCAGTCGATGGTCGAGAACGCGATCAAGCACGGCCTCGAGTGCAAGCCCGAAGGCGGCACCCTCAAGATCACCGCCGAAGTGGCCGACAGCAAGCTGCGCGTGACCGTCGCCGACGACGGCGTGGGCTTCGGCGTGGTGCCGAGCGACGGCACGGGCCTCGGCCTGCAGACCATCCGCGACCGCCTCAAGCTGCTGCACGGCGACGCCGGCCAGCTGCACATCGCCGCCAACAGCCCGAGCGGCGTGATCGCGATGATCGAAGTGCCCTACCAGCTGTCCAGGCAGGCTTAAGCCCCTGCTCCTGGGGCGCATGCAGGGTGACTTGCCTGCCGCGCTGTTTCGTTGAATAATTGTCACCTTCCTTCTGCCACGAGAGAACCATGCCTACCGCGATTATTGCCGACGATGAAAGACTGATGCGCGACCAGCTGCGCATGCGCCTGTCCGAGGCCTGGCCGGAACTGGAGATCCTGGGCGAAGCCAAGAACGGCGAGGAAGCGGTGGAACTGGTCGACCAGCTGCGGCCCGACCTGACTTTTCTCGACATCCGCATGCCCGGCAAGACCGGCATGGAAGCGGCGCGCGACATCGGCGAGCGCAGCCAGGTCGTGTTCGTCACCGCCTACGACCAGTATGCGGTCGAAGCCTTCGAACGCGGCGCGGTCGACTACGTGCTCAAGCCGACCGAACCCGACCGCCTGAAGATCACCGTCGACCGCCTCAAGCAGCGCCTGCAGCAGCCCGCCGCGAAGGTCAACGACAGCGTGCAGGCCATGCTCTCGCAACTGGCCGAGAAGATCGGTGCGCCAAAACCCAAGCACCTGCAATGGATCCAGGCCAGCATCGGCCAGGACCTGCGCATGATCCCGGTGGAAGACATCCTGTTCTTCCGCTCGGACGAAAAATACACCTGCGTGCAGACCGCCGGCTTCGAGGCCCTGATCCGCAAGCCGGTGCGCGACCTGGCCGACGAGCTCGACCCCTCGCTGTTCTGGCAGATCCACCGCGCCACCCTGGTCAATGTCAACGCGATCGAAGGCGTGACCCGCGACATCCGCGGGCGCCACCTGGTGCTGGTCAAGGGGCGTCCCGAGAAGCTGGAAGTGAGCCGCAGTTTCCTGCACCTGTTCAAGCAGATGTAAGCGTCCGTGGCGGCCCTGTACGGGCCGCCCGCCCCCTTTGTGGGGCATCAACGCCCCTCCCCGCCCCGCCACGTAATGTAGAGCTTCCGGCCTCCCCGGCCATCTTCATGGCATTCCCGCATGACTCCTCAGCGACGCCAACGCCGCGGCCGCGCGGGCACGGCGGTCCTCGTGTTCGGCTTTCTCAGCGGTTATTGCACCGGCACGGGCGTCGCTGCGCTGCGCCGTGCCCGCAGCGTGCGCCGCACCGTGCGCGAGCTCGACGGCCGCCGCATCGTCCATAGCGCGAGCGACGCCATCCTCTCGATCGACGAGCAGGCCTTCATCCTGTTCGCCAACCCGGCGGCGGCCCACATGTTCGCCACCAGCGTCACCGCCATGCAGGGACATTCGCTGGCGCGCTTCATCCAGGCGCCCGGAAGGGACGCGCGCAGTCCGCTCGACTATTTCTCGGCCGGCGCGGGCCGTGCCGGCCGGCGCGCCACCGACTACGCGGTCACCGGCATCCGCGCCAACGGCCAGCTGTTCCCGATCGAAGGTTCGATCTCCAGCGTTCTCCAGGACGGCCAGGAAATCTGCACCGTGATCCTGCGCGACGTGTCGGAACGCCACCTGGTGCAGCAAAAACTGTCGCGCTCGCACGACCAGCTGCGCCAGCTGTCCTCGGCGCTGCAGACCATCCGCGAAGAAGAACGCACCCATATCGCACGCGAACTGCACGACGACCTCGGCCAGCTGCTGGCCTCGCTGCGCATGGACCTGACCCTGCTCCAGCGCAGCGACAACCTGCCCGATCCGGGGCGGCGCCTGATCGAAGGCATGGAGTCGAACCTGCTCACGGCCATCATCTCGCTGCGCCGCATCGCCACCAACCTGCGCCCGCGCGCGCTGGACGAAGGCGGCCTGTATTTCGCGCTGCAGGGCCTGCGCGACGAGTTCGTCGAACGGCATGACATTTCCTGCATCCTGATGGCCGACGAGAACGAACTGCGCCTCGACGACGGCGCCAGCACCGCGATCTTCCGCATCGTGCAGGAAGCGCTGACCAATATCGCGCGCCATGCCCAGGCCACCAGCGTGGTGCTCAACCTCGGCCGCATCGACGGCGAACTGCTGGTCACGATCCGCGACGACGGCCGCGGCATCCGCGCCGAAGACATGGAAAAAGCCGCCTCGCTCGGCCTGGTCGGCATGCGCGAGCGGGTCTGGGCCATGGACGGCGAGATCACCATCAGCGCCGACGAGCCGTCCGGCACCCGCATCGACATCGTGCTGCCGCTCGCCGAGCGCACGATCTAGCCTTTTCTCCCGGCTGCCCGGGCGGCTGCCGTATCGCCCGTTCGATATGAAGCTGTCACTAAGCGGACATATTCACTGGTTAAGATTCGGGTCGATCCGGGCTCATCCACGAGCCCGGCGCCCTGTCCAAACCAACTGGAGATCTGCATGAAGTTCAAGACCCTGGCAGCTGCGCTGCTGTCCACCCTCCCGCTGTTCGCCCACGCCCAGAGCAACGTCACCATCTATGGCGTGATGGACGCAGCGGTCGCCGTGGAAGACACCGACGCACCGGGAGAAGACCGCCGCACCGTAATCAATTCGGGCAACCAGTCGAGCAGCCGCCTCGGCTTTCGCGGCACCGAAGACCTGGGTAACGGCCTGAAGGCGCTGTTCAACATCGAAGCCGGCGTCGCCCTCGACACCGGCGCCGCCGATTCGGCGCTGTTCGGCCGCCGCGCCGTGGTCGGCCTGCAGGGCGCCTTCGGCACCGTCACCGTCGGCCGCGAATACAGCCCGATCGCCGCGGTTGCTGCAGCCAGCGACATCATGGGCCAGGGCATGTTCGGCACCAACCTGTCGGCCTTCGCCACCAACCGCCTGACCCGCCGCCTGGCCAATTCGGTCAACTACAAGAGCGACGCGATGAGCGGCTTCACCGTCAACGCCGCCTACTCGGCCGGCGAGCGCGTCGTCGACCCATCGGGCAACCTGGTGGGCGTGTCGCTTGAGTACAAGACCGGCGGCCTCTACCTGGGCGCTGGCTACCACGCAATCGAGCGCCTGGCCACGGGCGACGACAAGGAACTCGCCTTCGGCGCCGGCTACAGCTTCGGCGCCTTCGAGATCAAGGGCAATTACCTGCAGGCCGACCAGACCGGCGCCAACAACGAGTACACCAACGCCAACCTGGGCGCGGCCTTCACCACCGGCCCGAACAAGTTCTTCCTGAACTTCCAGCAGCAAAAGATCGAGACCGGCGCCAAGGGCAATACCGTGTCGCTGGCCTACACCTACGCACTGTCCAAGCGCACCAACATCTACTCGACCTACGCCCAGCTGCGCAATAACGGCCGCGCGGTGTTCGGGATCAGCTCCTCGTCGACCGCGGTCACCCCGCCGGCTAGCGCGCTGGGCGCCGATCCGTCGGTGTTCACCGTGGGCGTGCGCCACTCGTTCTGAGCGTCCCCTCTGCCGTGCCGCTCCTGCGGCGCGGCCAGCCTCCGGTCCCGCGCGGACCGGCCCGATGCCGGCGCCTGCCGGCATCGTCTTTCTTGTCCCAAGTTTGACCCACAAAGCTGTTTCCAGCCGCCCAAACGCGGGGCCGTGGTATTTTGTTCAAGCTTACTATGTCGGCACGGCCCTGCGGCCAGATGCGCAGGCATCCGCACGATTGAACTAATCGTGATTCGTTGACATTTTGATCATGTATCATCGGCCTCGAATTCATCGATTTTGATTCCTGCACCCGGCAAAGGAGTAGCGCATGACAACAGCGACACGGCGATTGGATGGGATCGGCGGACTCGGCGAGTTCGCCCGGCCTGGGCATGGCGACGACCATCACGCCGACCTGGAGCGCATGCGCAGCACCATCGAAGAGCGCATCACCCAGCTGCTGGCCGACTCCGGCAGCCAGGCGGACATGCTCGCTGCCGCCATGCGCGCCGGGGCGCTGAGCGCCGGCAAGCGCATGCGTCCCCTCCTGGTGATGCTGGTGGCGCGCGACCTCGGCTGCACCTCGCCGGCGCTGGTCGACGTTGCCTGCGCGGTCGAGATGGTGCATGCCGCTTCGCTGATGCTTGACGACATGCCCTGCATGGACAATGCCCAGCTGCGCCGCGGCATGCCTGCAATCCATGTGGAGTATGGCGAAGACGTCGCCATCCTGGCCTCGGTCGCCCTGCTCAGCCGCGCCTTCGGCGTGCTGGCCGCGGCCCAGGACATTCCGCCGGTCACCCGCACCCGCCTGGTGGCGCGCCTGGCCGAGACCATCGGTACGCAAGGCCTGGTGCGCGGCCAGTACGAAGACCTGCACGGCGCCGGCGCGCGCACGGCCGACGCCATCGCCACCACCAACGAGCTCAAAACCGGCGTGCTGCTGGGCGTGGCGGTCGACATGGCCGCGATCATCGCCCAGACCTGCGAGGGCGTGTCGCAGTCGCTGCGCGCCTTTGCGCTGGCGGCCGGCCACGCCTTCCAGATCCGCGACGACTTCCACGACCTGCCCGGCACCGACAGCGCGGTCACCGGCAAGGACACCGGCAAGGACCTGGGCAAGGCGACCCTGCTGGCCTCGCTCGGCCAGGAGGAAGCGCAGCGCCTTTTGGCCGCCTACCTGATGGATGCCGACCGCCATCTGGGCGATGCCCTCGGCGCCGGCGGCGGTACCCGCCGCTTCATCGACAGCCTGTTCGCCCAGGGCCGCTCGCGCATGCGCCTGGCGGCCGAAGCCGGCCTGGCCTACTCCGAGACGGTGGCCGCGCGCGTGCGCGAAGTCCACGTCAACTGAGCCCGACGGGAAACGATCCATGGCGCATTTCGGGGTCGTTGCACCTGCGTTCTACAGCCACTTCAACGCCCTCGAAGCGCTTGCCGGCGAGCTGGTGGAGCGCGGCCACCGCGTGACCTTCCTGCACCGCCCGGACGCGAGCCGTTTTTTGAACACTGTGCGCGACCCGCGCGTGGCCTTTCACGCCATCGGCGCGGCCACCCATCCTCCCGGTTCGCTGGACGCTTCCCTGCAGCTGGCGGCGAACCCCGGCGGGCCGCTGGGGCTGCGCCGCGTGATCCTCGACATGGCTGCCGGCACGGACATGCTGTGCCGCGAACTGCCGCGCGCCATCGAAGCCCTCGAAATCGACACCCTGATTGCCGACCAGATGGAAGCGGCCGGTGGCCTGGTGGCCGAGGGCCTGGGCATGCCTTTCGTGTCGGTGGCCTGCGCGCTGCCGGTCAACCGCGAGCCGGGCATCCCGCTGCCGGTGATGCCCTTCGGGTACGAGGACAGCGAGCGCGCCCACCAGGTCGTCGAGGGCAGCACCCGCGTCTACGACTGGATGATGGCGCCGCACCGCCGCAGCATCGAAGCCAATGCAAAGCGCCTCAAACTGCCCGTGCGCGGCGCCTTGCACGATTGCCTGTCGCCGCTGCTGCAGCTGAGCCAGACGGTCGAGGGCTACGATTTCCCGCGCCGCGCGCTGCCGGCGCATTTTCATCAGGTCGGGCCGCTGCGGGCCTCCCAGCCGCGCAGCGATGTCGCGCCGCTGCCGGACATCGCGCCCGGCCGCCCCTTCATCTTTGCGTCGCTCGGCACCCTGCAGGGCCAGCGCCTGGCGCTGTTCAAACGCATCGCGGCGGCCTGCCGCCGGCTCGACGCCCAGCTGTTGATTGCCCATTGCGGCGGCCTCGATGCCGCCCAGGAACGCGCCCTCGAACGCGCCGGCGCCACCTGGGTCTGCGCCTTCGCGCCCCAGCAGGCCGCGCTGGCGCGCGCCGACGCCGTCGTGTCGCACGCCGGCCTGAATACGGTGATGGACGCGATCGCGGCGCGCACCCCGATCCTGGCCTTGCCGATCGCCTTCGACCAGCCGGGGGCGGCGGCGCGCATCGTCCACGCCGGTATCGGCCTGAAGGCCTCGGCCCATTTCTCCGGCAGCGCCCACCTCGCGTCGCAGCTGCGCCGGCTGCTCCATGAAAACAGCTTCGCCACCCGGCTGGAGGCGCTGGCCGGCAGCGTGGCGGCCAGCGGCGGCGCGCCGCGCGCGGCCGACCTGATCGAAGGCGCCCTGCGCCTGCGCCGCAGGCCGCAGGCAGAACAGGGCGTAACCAGCGGTGGATAAGCCCTACGACCTGATCCTGGCCGGCGGCGGCCTCGCCAACGGCTTGACCGCCTGGCGCCTGCGCAGCCTGCACCCGGGCCTGCGCATCCTGCTGCTCGAAGCCGGCGAACATATCGGCGGCAACCATACCTGGTCCTTCCACGATGCCGACCTCACGCAGGCAGAACAGGCCTGGATCGCGCCGCTCGTGTCGCAGCGCTGGCCACGCTACGACGTGGTCTTCCCCGATCTCGCGCGCACCCTGGAGGGCGGCTATGCCAGCATCGCATCGAGCGATTTCGCGCGCGTGATCGAAGCCGCGCTGGGCCCGGACCTACGCCTGAATGCCCGCATCGAACACCTGACCCCGACCACGGTGCGCCTGGCCGGCGGCGAGACGCTGGCGGCGCGGGCCGTCATCGACGGCCGCGGCCCGCGTCCGACCCCGCACATGTCGCTCGGCTACCAGACCTTCCTGGGCCAGGAGCTGCGCTTGAGCGCGCCGCATGGCTTGAGCGCGCCGGTGATCATGGACGCCGGCGTCGAGCAGGATGGCGGCTACCGCTTCGTCTACCTGCTGCCTTTCGGCCCGGACCGCATCCTGGTCGAGGACACGCATTACGTCGATACCGCCGCCTGGGAGCCCGAGCGCCTGCGCGCGAACATCGCGACCTATGTGCGCGGGCGCGGCTGGGAGGTGTTAGAAGTGCTGCGCGAGGAACACGGCTCGCTGCCGATCGTGCTGGCGGGCGATGTCGACGCGTACTGGGCGGCCTTGAACGGCCAGCCCACGGCCGGCCTGCGCGCCGGATTGTTCCACCCCACCACCGGCTATTCGCTGCCGCATGCGGTGCGCCTGGCCGACCGCATCGCCAGCCTGGCCGTCGATCCGGCAGCCTTGCAGGCGCCGGCGCTGTTCGCCGCGATCCGCCTCGAAGCGCAGCAGGCATGGCAGGGCCAGCGCTTCTTCCGGCTGCTCAACCGCATGCTGTTCCTTGCCGGCCGCCCCGAACAGCGCTGGCGCGTGATGCAGCGCTTTTACCATTTGCCGGCGCCGCTCATCGCGCGCTTCTACGCCGGGCGCCTGCGCCTGCGCGACAAGGCGCGGCTGCTCAGCGGCAAGCCGCCGGTGCCGGTCGGACAAGCCCTGTCCGCCGCCCTCAAAATCCATCCCGACCAGATCAGGAAAGCCGCACAAGCATGAGCAACAACGACAAGAAACAGGCCGTGGTGATAGGCGCCGGCTTCGGCGGGCTGGCCCTGGCGATCCGCCTGCAGGCCGGCGGCACGCAGGTCACCCTGCTGGAAAAGCGCGACAAGCCGGGCGGACGCGCCTATGTCTATGAAGACCAGGGCTTCGTATTCGACGCCGGTCCCACCGTGATTACCGATCCCTCCTGCATCGAAGAGCTGTTCACCGCCGCCGGCAAGCGCATGAGCGATTATGTCGAGATGCTGCCGGTCGCGCCCTTCTACCGCCTGTGCTGGGAAGACGGCAGCCATTTCGACTACGTCAACGACCAGGAGGCGCTGGACCGCCAGATCCATGCGCTCAATCCTGCCGACGTCGAAGGCTACAAGCGCTTCCTGGCCTATTCGAAGGCCGTGTTCGAGGAAGGCTACGTAAAACTGGGCGCCGTGCCCTTTCTTACCTTCCGCGACATGATCGCGGCCGGCCCGCAGCTGGCGCGCCTGCAGGCCTGGCGCAGCGTCTACAGCCTGGTGGCCAAGTTCATCCAGGACGAGCACCTGCGCCAGGCTTTCTCCTTCCACTCGCTGCTGGTGGGCGGCAATCCGTTTGCGACCAGCTCGATCTACACCCTGATCCACGCGCTGGAACGCAAATGGGGCGTCTGGTTCCCGCGCGGCGGCACCGGCGCCCTGGTGCAGGCGATGGTCAAGCTGTTCGAGGACATCGGCGGGCGCATCGAACTCAATGCCCCGGTGGCGCGGATCGAAGCGAGCGGCACGCGCGTCTCCGGCGTGCGCCTCGAGGACGGGCGCCTGTTCCCGGCCGACGCGGTGGCCTCGAACGCCGACGTGGTGCACACCTATGCTTCGCTGCTGGGCGCGCACCCGCGCGGCGCATCCGAAGGCCAGGCGCTGCAAAAAAAGCGCTTTTCCAATTCGCTGTTCGTGCTCTATTTTGGCCTGGACCACCACCACCAGCAGCTGCAGCACCACACGGTCTGCTTCGGCCCGCGCTACCGCGAGCTGATCAAGGACATCTTCAATGGCGAAACCCTGGCCGACGATTTCTCGCTCTACCTGCATGCGCCTTGCGTGACCGACCCCTCTCTGGCCCCGCCCGGCTGCGGCAGCCATTACGTGCTGGCGCCCGTGCCGCACCTGGGCAATGCGCCGATCGACTGGGAAGTCGAAGGCCCGCGCTACCGCGACCGCATCTTCGAGTACCTGGAAAAGCGCTACATGCCGGGCCTGCGCAGCCAGCTGGTGACCAGCCGCATCTTCACGCCCTTCGACTTCCGCGACCAGCTCAACGCCCACGTCGGCTCGGCCTTCTCGCTGGAGCCGATCCTGACCCAGAGCGCCTGGTTCCGGCCGCATAACCGCGACAGCGAATTGTCCAACCTCTACCTGGTCGGCGCCGGCACCCATCCGGGCGCGGGCGTGCCCGGCGTGATCGGCTCGGCCAAGGCCACCGCCGGCCTGATGGTGGAGGACTTGAAGGCGAGGATCCCGGCATGAGCGAAGCGCTGATGGAGCATGCGACCCGCACCATCGAGGTCGGCTCGAAGAGCTTCGCCGCGGCGGCGCGCCTGTTCGATCCGGCCACCCGGCGCAGCGTGTTGATGCTGTATGCCTGGTGCCGCCATTGCGACGACGTGGTCGACGGCCAGGAGCTGGGTTTCCATGTCGCGCCACAACAGCCGCACGACCCGGCGGCCGAACTGGCCATGCTGGAGGCGCAGACCCGCCGCGCCTATGCGGGCGAGCCGATGCAGGACCCGGCCTTCGCCGCCTTCCAGGAAGTGGCGCTGCGCCACCGCATCGAGCCGCGCTATGCGCTGGACCACCTGGCCGGCTTTGCGATGGACGTGCAAGACGTGCGCTACGAAACGTTTGAGGACACCCTGCGCTACTGCTACCACGTGGCCGGCGTGGTCGGCCTGATGATGGCCTCGATCATGGGCGCGCAAGATGCGCGCGTGCTCGACCGCGCCTGCGACCTGGGCCTGGCCTTCCAGCTGACGAATATCGCGCGCGACATCGTCGAAGACGCGCGCATGGGCCGCTGCTACGTGCCGGCCCAGTGGCTGGTCGAGGCCGGCATTCCCGCGGACGAAGTGGCCGACCCGCGCCACCGCGCGGCATTGGCACGCGTCGCGGCGCGCCTGGTCGATGAAGCCGAACCGTATTACGACTCGGCGCTGGAAGGCATCGCGTTCCTGCCGCTGCGCTCGGCCTGGGCGATCGCCAGCGCGCGCAATGTGTACCGCCAGATCGGGATTGTCGTGAAGCGCCGCGGCGCGCAGGCCTGGGACGAGCGCGCCGGCACCGGCAAGGCGATGAAACTATGGCTGCTGGCCAGGGGCGCGGCGCTGGCGCTCAGCTCGCGCGCTCGCCCAGCGGGTGTGCTGGCGCGTCCCCGTCCTGCGGGGCTGTGGCAGCGTCCGGGTGGCGCTGCAGGCGCCCACCATGGAGCGCCTGCAACTGCCGCTTGAGGCGGTCCACGGGCGGCGCATATAAAAATCCGAAGGACACCGCGCCGTCCTTGCCCTCCACCGCATGGTGCATGCGGTGGGCCTGGTACAGGCGCTTGAGGTAGCCGCTGCGCGGGGTCACCTTGAACGGCCAGCGGCGGTGCACCAGGCCGTCGTGGGCGATGAAATACAGCAGGCCGTAGGCGGTCATGCCGGCGCCGATCCACTCTAACGGATGGGCGCCTTTGGTGCCGAACCAGATCAGCGCGATGGCGACGCCCGCGAACACGAGGGCGTACAGGTCGTTCTTCTCGAACCAGCCGGTGCGCGGCTCGTGGTGCGACTTGTGCCAGCCCCAGCCGAAGCCGTGCATGACGTACTTGTGCGCGACGATGGAAAATACTTCCATCAGCACGACGGTGAGCACGACGATGAAGGCATTGAGCAACATGGGGCGACCTGTGAATACAATGGCAAGAGCCTACCATAAGGACCTCGCTGCGCGCCCGGTGGCGCAGATAGCGTGCGGGTCATCGACGGTACACACATATCAATCACGAAAGGAAGATGATGCGAATCCAGGTTACCGCCCTCCTCTGCAGCACGCTGCTGCTGGCAGCCGCCCCGGCCTCCAGCGCCACCGTGGAAGTCCGGGTATCGGGCGTGACGGCCGGCAAAGGCAAGGTCAATGTCGCCGTGTGCGACCGCGAGCGCTTCCTCAAGCAATGCCTGTTCAGCGCCTCGGTGCCGGCCCAGGGCACGGAAGCCGTCGTCAGCCTGAAGGACATCCCGCCCGGCACCTGGGCCGTGCTGGCCTACCAGGACGCGAACGAGAACGGCGAACTGGACCGCAACTTCATCGGCATCCCGCGCGAGAACTACGGTTTCAGCCGCAACGCCGCCGGCCGCTTCGGGCCGCCCGGCTTCGACGATGCCGCTATCGAGGTGGGCGAAGGCACGACGACGGCGCCGGTCCGCCTGCGCTGAGCCGGCTCGCGAAAAATATCGATAGGAAACAGTTAACTCTTCAGGTATCTTTGTGACCCACAAGCGGCCGGGCAGCGTTCCCGGCCATGATCGATCACCGGCACGCATCTGCGTTGCCAGCTACGGGGAACAAAGCAATGAACGAGTTGGTCACTGCCATCAACGGCTATGTCTGGAGTCCTGCGCTGATCGCGCTCTGCCTGGGCGCCGGCCTGTATTTTTCCATCCGCTCGCGCTTCCTGCAATTGCGCCACCTGGGGGAAATGGTGCGTCTGATGTGGGATGGTAAAAGTTCCGAGCAAGGCGTGTCCTCGTTCCAGGCGCTGACGATGACCCTGGCGGGCCGTGTCGGCACCGGCAACATCGCCGGCGTGGCCACGGCGATCACCTTCGGCGGCCCCGGCGCCGTGTTCTGGATGTGGATGGTGGCCTTCCTGGGCGCCAGCTCGGCCTTCGTGGAATCGACCCTCGGCCAGGTGTACAAGGAATCGATCAACAAGGAATTCCGCGGCGGACCGGCCTTCTATATTGAAAAAGGCCTCGGCATCAAATGGTATGCCGTGCTGTTCGCGGTGACCACCATCCTGGCCACCGGCGTGCTGCTGCCGGGCGTACAGGCCAACTCGATCGCCGAAAGCCTCAAGACCGCCGCCGGCATCGACACCACCTACACGGGCGTGGCCCTGGCCGTGGTGCTCGCCTTCATCATCTTCGGCGGCGTCAAGCGCATTGCGCGCTTTGCCGAGTTCGTCGTTCCGTTCATGGCGCTGGGCTATATCCTGGTGGCCTGCGTGATCGTCGCCATGAACATCGAGCAACTCCCGGGCGTGCTCAAACTCATCTTCACGTCCGCCTTCGGCATGGACGCCGCCTTCGGCGCCATCATCGGCATGGCCATCATGTGGGGCGTCAAGCGCGGCGTGTACTCGAACGAAGCCGGCCAGGGCACGGGCCCGCACGCATCGAGCGCCGCGGAAGTGAGCCACCCGGCCAAGCAGGGCCTGGTGCAGGGCTTCTCGGTGTATATCGACACCCTGTTCGTCTGCTCGGCCACCGCCTTCATGCTATTGATTACCGGCCAGTACAACGTGGAAGCACCGAACGGCACCCCGATGTTCGTCGGCGTGCAGGGCGTGGCGTCCGGCCCCGGTTACGTGCAGACCGCGCTGGAAAACGTGATGCCGGGCTTCGGCTCGCTGTTCGTCGCGATCGCCCTGCTGTTCTTCGCCGGCACCACCATCGTCGCCTATTACTACATCGCCGAAACCAATATCGCCTACCTGAACCGCGCCACCAACCGTCCGTGGATGGGTGTCGCGCTCAAGCTGGCCATGATCGGCGCCACCATCTACGGCGCGGTCAAGACCGCCGACGTGGCCTGGGCGCTGGGCGACCTGGGCGTGGGCCTGATGGCCTGGCTGAACCTGATCGCCATCCTCCTGATGCGCGACGTGGCCTTCAAATGCCTGCGCGACTACGAGGCGCAGAAGAAGCTGGGCAAGGATCCGGTGTTCGATCCCGCCGCGCTGGGCATCAAGAATGCGCATTTCTGGGAACAGCGCGTGGCGCTGGGCAAGAAGAAGTCGGGCGATGTCGTCGAGGCCGACGTCGTCGGATGAGTCCGATCTGAGCGTAAAAAAAGCTGCTACCGAGGTAGCAGCTTTTTTTTGGGCGCCCGTCACGCCCGCGTGGATCGGGTCAGCGCGTGATGCTGGAATAGCTGCACGACTTGAGCACGCCCGAAATCGGATCACCGAACACCGCATTGGTGCAGGCGGTTGCGCCGGCAATGATTTTCGAGGCGAATACGCTGGACGTACCGTAACGCACTTCGCGCGTGCCGGTGAACGAGCAGGTGGCGCCTTCAGTGCCGCACGCGGTCCAGGTCTCGACCACCGGCGTCGGCGCCGGCGCAGGGGCGGGAGCCGTGGTGGTTGCGCTTGCATACTCGCAGGTCTTGGCCATGCCCGGCATCGGATCGCCGAACACGGTGTTGCTGCAAGCGATCGAACCCGTGGCGGTCTGCGTTGCGTAGCTGTTGTTGGCGCCATAGCGAACCTGGCGCGTACTGCTGAAGCTGCACACGCCGCCCTCGCTTGCACACCTGGTCCAGGTAAGCGGGGAAACCGGCGCTACGAGGTTCGCCACTTTCACGCCCACCGATGCGGACGACCCGGCATTGCCGGCCAGGTCATAAGCGACCGCCACCAGTGTCGCCGTGCCATTCGCCGCCCCTGCCGAGTCCCACGAGAACTGGTACGGCGCGGCCTGGTCAACCCCGACCGCGGTGCCGTTGACCTTCAGTTCGACGCGGTTGACACCGACATTGTCGCTGGCCGTCACGGTCACCGCGACCAGGCCGCTGACGTTGGCACCGTTGCCGGGCGAACCGATCGCAACCGCAGGCGCGGCCGTGTCGGACGGGGTGCGCTTCGCCACCGCCGCCGCCACGGCAGCCGCCGCGTTCACGCGTCCATAACCGAAATAGGTATCGCGCCCGTTCGACCCCAGGTCCACTGCCGTGGAATACAGCAGGCTTTCCACCGTCTGGTTATCCAGCGACGGGTTGGCGGCCATTACCAGGGCGCCCACGCCGGCGGCGACCGGGCTGGAGAACGAGGTACCGTTCCACTGCTGGTAGAGATTGCCCTTTGTCGTGGTCCAGATGCCCGCGCCCGGTGCGGCGAGCGTGACGAAGGACCCGAAATTCGACCAGCTGGTGCGGCTGTCGCCGGAATCGGTCGCCGACACGACGATCATCGATGAGGTCGGCGCAATGGCGGCATCCACGCCGCTATTGCCTGCGGAGACAAACAACAAACCGCCTTTGCTCTTCAGGTACTGCGCAGCGTTCTGGATCGAGGCGCTACCGGCGAGCGGCCCGAAACTGACGTTGACGATGCGCGCGCCGCGGTCGGCCGCGTAGGTAATGCCGCTGACAATCGTGCTCAGGTAAGCGGTGCACCCACCCGTGGCGTCCATCGCGCCAATCCGGATCGGCATGATCTTCGCCTGGCCGGCCACGCCCGCGACACCCAGGGCGTTGTTGCTCGACGCGGCAGCACTGCCGGCAACCGCGGTACCGTGGCCGCAGGTATCGGCCGTATTCGTGTTGTTGTCGACAAAGTTATAGCCCGGCACCATGTTGGGCGCCAGGTCAGGATGGGCACCATCGACCCCGGTATCCAGGATGGCGATGGTGACGCCGGCGCCCTGCGTGCTGTCCCATGCGCTCGGGGTGCCGATTTTGGCCAGGTGATATTCGCTGGCGTAGTAGGGGTCGTTCGGCACCGCCGATGCCCTCACCTTGCGGTCGAGTTCGACCCGCTTCAGGTGAGGATGCTTCGACAATTTGGCAAGCACGGCCTTTGCGGAAACTCCCGAAGGCAGGTCGATGACGTTCAGGCTGCTCTTGCCGATCCTGCGGGCACGCCCGCCGTGTGGGGCCATGATGGCGGCCAGGTTGGACGGCGACAGGCCGGCCGCCGGCACCACCATCAAGCGATTGGCGGCATAGCGGCCAAGCGCATCGGATTCTTCAATCGTGGGAGGAAGGGCTGCATTGGCGACACTTCGCGCCGGAGGCGCTGCCGTCGCAATCGCGGGTACGGCAATGGCAGTGAAGGCACTGCAAAAGACAACACGGGCAAGGGTAGTCGACAGGGCTGATCTGGTCATTTTCGCCTAAATGTGAAGAACTGCGGAAGATGAAACGAAGGGAGAAATCAGTGCGGAACCGCGTACTGGGGCTTCTTGAACAAAGCGAGGCGTGATGTTACCCGAGAATGTTCCGAATCAAAGAAAACAGAAATAATTTGCAACAAAAAAGATGTGCATCTATAGTTTTATTAATAAGAAATTGAACAAATCAAAATAGATTTCACTATCGTTTTAATAAAACATCGGCATTATTGATGGCGTTTCGCTAACGACTCTCGGCTGGAACGCTGGACGTATTGACGATGGAGTTGGGTTATCGCTACCGGTTGATCGAGCCTGGATAAAAAAACCGGCACCACCGGGGTCAGGTCTGACATTGAGACACGGGCTCAACTGAAGTAAGGCTGGGCTCGTGTCCGAATGTCAGACCTGACCCTGAAGTTGCTTTTTGCTCGGACAAAAAAAGGGGCGCCCGCAGGCGCCCTTCAGGAATTGCAGCCGATGGCAAGCCGGCTCACTTCCTCACTGGTTATTTCAACCGGCAGGTCAGCGCCCAGCACGAATCCCAGCGCCCGATCTTGATCTCGCGGACCGCCGTGCCCAGGCGCTTGCGCAGTGCGCTGTCGGTTGGATAATTCTTCGGCAGTTCGTGGCGCTTGCCCTCGGCATCGGTGAAATTGGCCCAGGTATTGCCCTGCGCGTCGGTGCGGCAGACCGTCGGGCTCACGCCCTCGACATACTCGTCGTCGATCAGCACCAGCAGCACGTCCTTGCCGATGCGGGAGCGCAGGCCGGCAAGGAAGGCGTCCTGCTGCTCGCGCCGGAGGTGCGACCACAGGAAGCCGGCGAACACGGCAGTGATCTTCTCGTCGGCGGCGATGTCCGGCGGGATGTCCAGCGCATCGACCACGCGGTAGAGCACGTTGTCCAGTCCGTCGCCATGCTCGCGCGCTACGGCCAGCATCGCCTCGCTGATGTCGGTGGCGATTACCGACTTGGCGCTCTCGGCCAGCACGTCGGTCCAGTAGCCGGTGCCGCAGCCCAGCTCCAGCACGGTGTGCCCGCGCATCAGTTCGGTGACCTGCTCGGCGACGTCGTCGAGGTCGTCCTGGCGGTCCTCGTCGGCTTCGTCGTGGAACTGGCTGTCGTAGTGCTCCGCGATGGCGGTGAAGAATTCCGCGACCGGATTCGTATTCATGGTGTTTCCTTGGTTCTTAAAGTTCGTAGTTCTCGCCGCCGCGCATCGCCGACTCGACCATCTTGCGGTTGAGCGTCGGTGCCAGCAGTTCAATGAAGGTATAGATATAGCTGCGCAGGTAGGCGCCCTGCTTGACCGCCACCCGCGAAACGTTCATGCCGAACAGCTGGCCCACGGGAATCGCGCGCAAATTGCGGTCGCGCTCGGGGTCGAAGGCCATGCCGGCGATGATGCCCACGCCCATGCCCAGCTCGACATAGGTCTTGATCACGTCGGCGTCGATGGCTTCCAGCAGCACGTCCGGCTTCAGGCTGCGCAAGCCGAAGGCATGGTCGATCTTGCTGCGCCCGGCAAAGGCGGCATCATACGTAATCACCGGGTAACTGGCGATCTCTTCGAGCGACACCGCCTTGGAGCGGGTCAGCGGATGCTCATGCGGCACCACCAGCACGTGTTCCCACTGGTAGCAAGGCAAGGTGATCAGGCCGTCGATGGAGGCGATCGATTCGGTGGCGATGGCCAGGTCGGCCTGGTCGTTCTTGACCATGTCGGCGATCTGCTTCGGATTGCCTTGCAATAAAGACAAGCGCACCTTCGGGTATTTCTGCATGAAGGCCTGCACCACCTTGGGCAGCATGTAGCGCGCCTGGGTATGGGTGGTGGCGATCGTGAAGCTGCCGCTGTCGTGAGCCGCGTATTCCTTGCCGATGCGCTTGAGGCTTTCGATCTCCTGCATGATCAGCTCGACCGACTGCAGCACCAGGCGGCCCGGCTCGGTCAGCCCGCGGATGCGCTTGCCGTGGCGGGTGAAGATGTCGACGCCGAGTTCTTCCTCGAGCTCGATGATGGCTTTCGAGACGCCCGGCTGGGAAGTGAACAGCGACTTGGCCGCATCGGTCAGGTTGTAGTTCTGGCGGACGGCTTCGCGCACGAAGCGCAGCTGGTGAAGATTCATGAAGTGGTGGTGTTCTCTTGACTGTTCGCGTGGCAATGTTTTGCAAATCCTGCATCAGACGACATTTTAAGATGCTTATTCAGGTTACGCATATAAGCAAATGAATTCTCCGTAGTTTGGAATATATAGAGCGGTCCGTACACTGGGTTCAACCATTTAACGGGTAGACAATGTTTGTCGCGTTGGCAAGGTCTGCCCCTCAGGAAGAAACCATGTACCGCTACGACCACTACGACCATCTCATCGTGCGCGAACGCATCGCACAATACCGCGACCAGGTGCAGCGCCGCCTGAACGGTGAGCTGCTTGAAGAAGAATTCCTGCCCCTGCGCCTGCAAAACGGCCTCTACATGCAGCGCCACGCCTACATGTTGCGCGTGGCCGTGCCCTATGGCCTGCTGTCCTCAAGCCAGGTGCGCATGTTCGCTCATATTGCCCGTAAGTACGACCGCGGATACGGCCATTTCACTACCCGCCAGAACATCCAGTACAACTGGATTGAGCTGGAACAAACCCCGAACATCCTGGAAGACCTGGCCTCGGTCGAGATGCACGCCATCCAGACCTCGGGCAATTGCATCCGCAACATCACCACCGACGAATTTGCCGGCGTCGCGGCCGACGAGATCATCGATCCGCGCCCGTTTGCCGAGATCCTGCGCCAGTGGAGCACCTTCCACCCCGAATTCATCGCCCTGCCCCGCAAGTTCAAGGTCGCGATCAACGGCGCCGTCGAAGACCGCGCCGCGATCGCCATCCACGACATCGGCCTGACCCTCGTGCACAACGAGGCGGGCGAAGTCGGCTTCAAGTTCATGGCCGGCGGCGGCATGGGCCGTACCCCGATTCTGGGTTCGGTCATCCGCGACTTCCTGCCGTGGCGCCACCTGCTGACCTATACCGAAGCCGTGATGCGCGTGTACAACCAGTACGGCCGCCGCGACAACAAGTACAAGGCCCGCATCAAGATCTTGTTGAAAGCCCTGGGTGTCGAGGAATTCACGCGCCAGGTCGAGGCTGAATGGCTCGATTTGAAGGACGGCCCGGAAACCCTGACCCAGGAAGAATTCGACCGCGTGGCAGCCTGGTTCCAGCCGCACGGCTACGCCCAGCTCGAAGACAGCGATCAGGCAGCCGCCCACCCGGACAACCGCGCCTTTGCCAACTGGCTCAATCGCAACGTCAAGCCGCACAAGATGCCCGGCTATGCGGCCGTGCTGCTGTCGCTGAAGAAAACCGGCGTGCCGCCGGGCGACGCCACCGCCGAGCAGATGGATTTCGTGGCCGACCTGGCCGACAAGTACAGCTTCGGCGAAGTGCGCGTGACGCACGAGCAGAACCTGGTGCTGGCCGACGTCGAGCAAGGCAAGTTGTTCGAACTGTGGCAGCTGGTAAAAGCCAAGGGCCTGGCCACGCCGAACATCGGCCTGCTCACCGACATGATCGCCTGCCCGGGCGGCGACTTCTGCTCGCTGGCCAACGCCAAGTCGCTGCCGATTGCCGCCGCGATTGGCGAGCGCTTCGACAACCTCGACTTCCAGCACGATATCGGCGACATCGAACTGAATATCTCGGGCTGCATCAATGCCTGCGGCCACCACCACGTGGGCGCCATCGGCATCCTGGGCGTGGACAAGGACGGCAGCGAGTGGTACCAGGTCTCGATCGGCGGCTCGCAAGGCAATAACGCGGCCATCGGCAAGATCATCGGGCCCTCGTTCTCTGCCTTGCAGATGCCGGAAGTGGTCGGCCGCCTGCTCGAAGTCTACGTGCGCGAGCGCTTCGAAGGCGAGCGTTTCGTCGACACGGCCCAGCGCCTCGGGGTCGCGCCATTCAAGGAACACGTCTATGCCACGCCGATCACGGCAGGCGCACTGGTTGGGGAAGACCACTATGCTTAATACCCACAAGCAGATCATCAAGGGCCGCGAAGTGGTCGACGACGACTGGAGCGTGCTGAGGCTCGACGAGGGCGACGCTCCCGAGACCGTCGCCGTCCCGGAAGGCAAGGTCATCGTGCCGCTCGCCGTGTGGCAGGCGCAGCGCGAGGTGCTGGACAAGCGCCTCGAGGTCGGCGTCTGGCTGGCGGCCGACGAACAGGCCGCTTCGATCCGCGACGACCTGGGGCGCTTTGCCGTGGTCGCGGTGGACTTCCCGAAATTCTCGGATGGCCGTGGCTATTCGATCGCCTTCAATTTGCGCCGCCGCCTGAACTACACGGGCGAGCTGCGCGCGATCGGCGACGTGCTGCGCGACCAGCTGTGGCCATTGTCGCGGGTCGGCTTCGACGCGTTTGCCACGCGCCAGGACCGCAGCATCCACGATGCGCTCAAGGGCCTGACCGTGTTCTCGGAAACCTACCAGGCCTCCGTGGACCAGCCGCAGCCGCTGTTCCGCCGTGCGCCACGCGGCACGCCGCCCGATCATACCGATCTTGGCGCGTGCATCTGAGGACCTCGAGATGAGCGACCTCCATCATCGTGTCGAAGAAACCCAAGCCATCCTGGCGCGCATCGCCCGCGATTTTTCCCCAAGCGTATTCGCGTCCAGCCTGGCGGCCGAAGACATGGTCCTCACCGACCTGATTTTGAAAGCGCAGCTGCCGATCGCGATCTTCTCGCTCGAGACCGGCCGCCTGCATGCCGAGACCCTCGACATGCTCGAGCGCGTGCGCGAGACCTACGGTGTCGAGATCGCGCTGTACAAACCGCAGCCCGAAGTAGTCGAGGCCTATGTGGCCCGGAACGGCCTGAACGCCTTCTACGACAGCGTCGAGATGCGCAAGGAATGCTGCCGTATCCGCAAGGTCGAGCCCCTGGGCCGTGCCCTCGCAGGCAAGCAGGCATGGATCACCGGGCAACGCCGTTCGCAATCGACCACCCGCGCCGAACTGGCGGTGCAGGAGATTGATACGGCCCACGGCCTGCAGAAGTTCAATCCACTGGCCGACTGGTCGGAAGAAAACGTCTGGGAATACCTGCGAGAGAACCAGGTGCCGTACAACGCCCTGCACGACCGCGGCTATCCGTCGATCGGCTGCGAACCCTGCACCCGCGCGGTCCAGCCGGGCGAGGACGTGCGCGCCGGGCGCTGGTGGTGGGAGAACCCCGAATCCAAGGAATGCGGCCTGCACGTGGTCGACGGCAAACTCATACGCATCAAACCCGTGGCTGCGTAAGCACTCACACAAAGGCAGACAACATGACGACAGTATTCGACAATCCAGGCGTGCTCACCGCGGTGAACGCGCGCCACCTTGACGCCCTGGAATCCGAGGCCATCCACATCCTGCGCGAAGTGGCGGCGGAATGCAGCAACCCTGCCCTGCTGTTCTCGGGCGGCAAAGACTCCGTCGTGCTGCTGCGCCTGGCCGAGAAGGCTTTCCGCCCCGGCAAATTCCCCTTCCCGCTGGTGCACATCGATACCGGCCACAATTTCGACGAAGTGATCGCCTTCCGCGATGCGCGCGTGGCGGAACTCGGCGAGCGCCTGATCGTCGGCAGCGTGGAAGACTCCATCAAGCGCGGCACGGTGCGCCTGCGTCATCCGGCCACGGACTCGCGCAATGCCGCGCAAGCCGTGACGCTGCTGGAGACCATCGCCGAACACGGTTTCGACGCCTGCATCGGCGGCGCCCGCCGCGACGAGGAAAAAGCGCGCGCCAAAGAGCGCATCTTCTCCTTCCGCGACGAATTCGGCCAGTGGGACCCGAAGGCCCAGCGCCCGGAACTGTGGGACCTGTATAACACCCGCGTGCACCCGGGCGAGAACATGCGCGTGTTCCCGATCTCGAACTGGACCGAGCTGGACGTGTGGCAGTACATCGCGCGCGAACAGCTGGCGCTGCCGCCGATTTATTTCGCGCACGAGCGCCAGGTGATTGCGCGTAACGGCCTGCTGGTGCCGCTCACCCCCCTGACCCCGGCGCGCGAGGGCGAGACGATCGAGACCCGCACCGTGCGCTTCCGGACCGTGGGCGACATCTCCTGCACCTGCCCGGTGGCCTCGCATGCCAGCACGGTCGAACACATCATCGCCGAAACGGCGGTCACCGACGTGACCGAGCGCGGCGCGACGCGGATGGACGACCAGACCTCCGAAGCCTCGATGGAAAAACGCAAGAAGCAAGGGTATTTCTGATGAACGCGATGACCGACAACCTGAATCAAAGCGGCCTGCTGCGCTTCATCACCGCAGGCTCCGTCGATGACGGCAAGAGCACCCTGATCGGCCGCCTGCTGTTCGACAGCAAGGGCATCTTCGCCGACCAGCTGGCCGCCGTCTCGCGCTCGAAGCACAAACGCACCGTGGGCGACACCATCGACCTGTCGCTGCTGACCGACGGCCTGGAAGCCGAGCGCGAACAGGGCATCACCATCGACGTGGCCTACCGCTACTTCGCTACCCCGAAGCGCAAGTTCATCATCGCCGATACCCCGGGCCACGAGCAGTACACCCGCAACATGGTCACCGGCGCCTCGACCGCCGACGCCGTGATCATCCTGGTGGACGTCTCGAAAGTGAAGCTGGGTGACGACGGGAGCGTGGAGCTGCTTACCCAGACCAAGCGCCACTCGACCATCGCCAAGCTGCTGCAGATCGAGCACGTGATCGTCGCCGTCAACAAGATGGACCTGGTGAATTACGACCAGGCCGTCTACGACCGCATCGTCGCGGCCTATGGCGAATTCGCGGCCTCGCTCGGCCTGAAGGATGTCACCCCGATCCCGCTGTCGGCCCTCAGCGGCGACAACGTGGTCAGCCTGTCCGCCAACATGCCGTGGTACGAAGGCCCGCCCCTGATCGAGCTGCTCGAATCCCTGTCGGTCTACGACGAGTCGCACGCCGCGCCCTTCCGCTTCCCGGTGCAGCTGGTGGCGCGCCATAACGGCCACGAGGCGAACGACTTCCGCGGCTACATGGGCCGCATCGAATCGGGCCGGGTGGCGGTCGGCGACAAGCTGGTGGTGCAGCCCTCCGGCCAGGCCGCCACCGTCAAGGAGATCGTGACCTTTGACGGCTCGCTGCAGTCTGCCGCGGCCGGCCAGTCGGTGACCCTGCTGCTGAACGAATACCTCGACATCTCGCGCGGCGACCTGCTGGCCAGCAGCAGTAGTCCGGCGACGCAACTGAAACAGGTGGTGGCGGACGTGTGCTGGATGTCGGACGAGCCGCTCGATGCGCGCCGCAAGTACTGGATCAAGCACGGCACCCGCCAGACCGGCGCCAAGGTCACCAAGGTGGACAGCATCCTGGATGTGAATACCCAGCAGCGCCATGCGGCAGAGGGCCTGAAGCTCAACGACATCGCGCGCGTGCACCTCACCGTGCAGCAGCCGCTGGCGGCCGACGCCTATGCCGACAACCGCGCCACGGGGGCCTTCATCCTGATCGACGAAGTCACGCACCAGACCGTCGCAGCGGGTATGATCCGTCTGGATCAGGCGTAAACAGCGAAGGAGTCGTATGGGGCAGGCACTGGGGAAAGTCTATCTGGTTGGCGCCGGCCCCGGTGCGGCAGACCTGATCACGGTGCGCGGCGCGCGCCTGCTGGCCCAGGCCGATGTCGTGCTCTACGACGCCCTGGTCATCCCCGAAATGCTCGCGCTGTGCGCCCAGGCCGACCTGATCTCGGTCGGCAAGCGCTCGGGCCAGCGCTCGATGGCGCAAACCCTGATCAACGAGCAGCTGGTCGACTGCGCCGGCAAGTACAAACTCATCGTGCGCCTGAAGGGCGGCGACCCGATGCTGTTCGGCCGTGCCGACGAAGAATTGCGCGCGCTGGAAGCGGCCGGGATCGAAGTCGAAGTGGTCCCCGGGATCACCACCGCGGTGGCGGCGGCGGCAGCGACAAAACAGCCGCTCACCAAAAGGGGCGTCGCGCGCAGCGTCGCCTTCTTCACGTCCAGCACCGCCCCCGATCACCCTGAACACCCGGCGCTGCCGGAAACCGACACCCTGGTCCAGTACATGGGCGGGCGCGAAGCCGCGGCCACCGCCGAGCGCCTGCTGGCAGAAGGCCGGCGCGGGGATTTGCCGGTTGTCGTCGTGGAGAATTGCAGCCGGATCGATCAGCGCATCTTGCGGATGTCGCTGGCGGATCTGGCGCACGGGCTGGAGCCGGGGCATGGGCCGGTGCTGGTGATGCTGGGCGAGGCGCTGGCGGCGCGGGAGCACCAACCTTTGTAGGGTGGGCGGGTCTCCCGCCCGCGCGTTCAATCAACACAAGATCTGCCGATCCGTCTGATCGATCGCTACCTATCACCGCGCGGGCGGGTCTCCCGCCCACCCTACGATTCGCGGATAACGGCCCCGTCAACACCCGCGCGTTAGTTCAATCCCATTCCGATTCGCACATAAGGGTTCGGTTCAGCCCCAGGGCGTAAATTCAATCCCGTTCGCGATCGACCCAATCACCTGCGCCTGGTTCTCTGCACTCTCGCTGAACAAGCCCAGCACGTGCTCGCGCGGCATGTCGCCCGCCAGCACGCCCATCCAGTAGTCGCGCCCCGCGCCTTCGGCACTGCGGTGCAGCACGTTCTGGTACAGCAGTTCGACGAACTGGGCGTCGCTGGCGTTGGCGCCGTACAGGTCCGCGAACTCGCGGCTGTTCGTGAAGCCCGCCGCCACCTGGTCCAGGGCCTGGCCGCCATCCATCATCTTGATCCAGTAACCGAGCCCGCCCTTGTCGGGTGCGCGGTTGAAGGCGGCGGTGTACAGGCGGTAGGCCTGGCCGGCGATGCCGTCGACGTCCAGGGCCACCGCGGTGTCCAGGAATTGCAGGCGCTCGACGTTGACCAGGGTGTCGACGCCGCCGCTGCCGAAGCGATCAATCACGGTGACGCCGGCCGCGGTGCGCTCGATGTCGAACAGGCCCTTGTAGCCAAGGTATTCCATCGTGTCGATGCCGCCCAGGCCATCGATCTTCTGGCTGCCCGCGGCTGCCTTGAGCAGGTTGGCGCCGTCGCTGCCGCTGATGGCCGCTCCGGTGGACGAGCCGCCGCCGGAGCTGACCGGGGCCGGCGCGCCGCTGCCCGATGGAGCAGGAGACGGCGCAGGCGCGGGTGCCGGCGCCGGCGCCGGTGCAGGAGCCGGTGCCGGCACCGGCGCCGGGGCCGCCGACACCACCACGCTCGGCAGGGTCGCCACGGTGACGGCGCCGTGCAGCACGCGCGCCTCGACCTGCACGGCGCCGTCGGCCTGGGTATCGATCCAGGCCGTGGCGAAGCCCCCGTCGGCCAGGGCGGTGAGCACCGGGGCGGTCTGGTCGCCCTGGCGCATTTCGTTGATCGCGAATTCGCGCGCGTCGAAGGTGCTGCCGTCGGCGCCGAAGCGGCGCCCAAACACGCCGTTGGCGTCGAAGTCGCCCGACTGGGCCTGCCAGGCGATGACGAAGCCGCCATCGGCCAGGGCCGTTGCCGACGCATCGAAGCGGCCGGCGCCGGCGTCGACATTGGCCTGCACCGTCTCGCCGGCGCGCGCGCCGGCAGCGGTAAAGCGCTGGAAGAAGATGTCGCTGCCGCCGAAACCCCAGGGGTTGTTGGCATAGCTGTCCCAGGCCACCACGAAGCCGCCGCCGGCCAGGCCGGTGACGGTCGGCAGCGGGGCTGCCGTCGACAGGCTGGCGGCAAGGCCGTCGCCGCTCACCAGCAGCGGCGCGCCGCCGGCGGTGGCGGCATACACGTTGCCGTCGTTGATCTCGCCCCAGGCCAGCACATAGCTGTTGCCGCTTGCCGCGATGCTCGGGCTGAAGGCGCTGCCGATCGTGCCGTAGACCTGCTCGCCGCCCTGAAGGTTGCCGTTGGCGTCGGCCGTGCGCACGTGCACCTGGCCGTTGCTGCGCCACGCGATGGCGAACGAGCCGTCGGCCAGCACCGCCACGTCGGGCATGGCGGTGTCCGCCGTGATGCCGCTCACGCCGATCTCGGCGCCCGCGACCCCGCCGGCGTCCACGATGCGGTAGGCGATGTGGGTGCCGCCGGCGTCCGTGCTGGTATAGGCCACCACCGAGCGTCCGCCAGATAGCGCGGCCACCGCCGGAGCGCCCTCGACGGCGGCATCGATGGCCGAGCTGATGGCGAAGGTCGCGCCGCCGGCCGCACCAAGCGCGGTGCGCAACTGGCCCATGATGGCGCCGCCGCCGCTTGCTGCCTGCCACACCGACATGAAGCTGCCGCTGCTCAGGGTGGCCAGGTCCGGCCCCGCGGACGGAGTGGCCGCGCCGAGCGCGAAGTCGCTGCCGAATCCTGCCAGGGCGCGCATGCTGCCCGCTTCGAACGTGTAGACCAGGGTTTCGGCCACGCCCTTGCCGGGCAGCGGGTTGCCGTTGCCGTCGAGCTGGTAGCGGTCGTAGTAATGCACGGTGATCGTCGCCGCGCTGCCCGGCTCGGGCAGCAGGTTGGCGTTGTTGATCACCAGGCGCGCCGCCTCGTCCGTCGCCGGATTGTAGGAGAGCGAAAACAGGCCCGGCACCGATTGCGCGTCGATCACCCAGCGCCCGCCCCAGAGCTGGCCCCAGTCGATCGGGGTCAGGGTCGCGGCGACCTCGCCGGTGCGCAGGCTCGTTAACAGGACGTCGCGGTTGTCGACGATGCCGGCGGGTGCGTAATCAGTAGTGTCGGTAGTGCTCATGGGGCGCATTTCTGTAGGACCGGGCCCGCGCAGGAAGCAGGGGCCGCAACAGAAACGATGATGCCCGACGACAACTTTTATTTAAAGAGGGAAATCAAATTCCTTTGGGCAATATGGCGGCGATCCAACGGAATCTTGCCCCTTTTGCCAAGGGTGTTAGCGCCGCATTATCAAGAAACGCGACCTGCGTGATGCGTCCTGCTACCCGAGCGAGCGCAGGCAGTAATCGAGCATCGCGGCCTGCACGCCCGGGTCTTCGCCGATCGCCCCGGCGACCTGCAGGCGCAGGCCGGGATGTTCCGTGCGGATGGCGTCGGCCAGCAGCGGCAGGTCGCGCAGCAGGTGCCCGCCCTGCCCCAGGAAGACCGGGACCACGGTGATGTCGTCGACGCCCTCCTGCACCAGCGCGTCGACCGTGGCCGGCAGGCGCGGCTCCATCAGTTCGAGGAAGGCCAGCTGCACGCGGCAATCGGGCAGGCGCGCGGCGGTGGCGTCGCGCAGGCGCTCGAAAGGCGCGGCCCAGGAGGCGGCGCGGGCGCCGTGGGCGAACAGGACCAGGGCGCGTGTCATCAATGCCTTTCCACCCACCACAGGGCGCCCAGCGCCAGCAGCAGGAACAGGGTACTGGGCGCGGCAGCCGTGAAGAAGGCCGGCAGCGTGGCCAGTACGCCAAGGTGGGCGAACAAGGCATTGAGCAGCAGGAAGCTCACGCCGATCATGATGCCGACAAAAATCTTCAGGCTCACGCCGCCGCTGCGCGTGTGCAGGTAGGCGAAGGGCAGCGCCAGCGCCATCAGCACCAGGATCGACAGCGGGTCGATGATCTTCTTCCAGAAGGCCATCTTGAAGCGCTCGGTCTCCTGGCGGTTCTCGGCCAGGTGGCGGGTGTAGACCGCCAGCTCGTTGGCCGACATGCGCTCGGGGTCGGAGCGCGACACCGACAGGATCTTGGGCGTGATTTCCGAGGCCAGGTCGAAGGAGGCCAGCTTGCGCGTGCTGACGGCCGCCGTGTCCTGGCCGAAGCTGGCCTGCAGGCTTTGTCCCTGCGGCCGCGGGCTTCCCGGCGCCGGCAGACTGCGGCTGTTCGAGAACATGGTCTCGGTGACGCCGGTCAGGCGCCAGGTGTTGTTGCCGCTATAGCTGCCGCCGCTGGCGGTGATCAGGGCGCGCATGCGCATGTTGGCGTCGAACTCGTACAGGCGCACGTCGACCAGCTGGCCGTCGGGACGGATCTGGCGCACGTTGAAGAAGCGGGTGCCGACGACCGGGCCGCGCACGCCCTCGGCGTGGATGCTGTCCTTGGTCCACATGCCGGAGCGGAAATCGGCCGACAGCGTCGAGCCCTTGGCGGCCAGGCGCACGCGCTCGGCCAGCGGCGCGGTGCGCGGGGTAATCAGCTCGCCGAACACGAAGGTGATCACGACGAACACGATGCCGATCCTGAACAGCATCCAGGCCGCCATCCGGGTCGACATCGAGGACGCGCGCATGATGGTGAATTCGGAGCTGGCGGCGAACTGCGCCATCGTATAGATGGTGCCGATCAGGGCCGCCACCGGCATCACCTGGTAGACGTTGCCGGGCACCAGCAGCAGCACGTAGAGCAGCGCATGCTGGATTTCGTAACCGCCCTTGCCTACCGAGGGCAGTTCGCCGGTCAGGTCCATGAAGGAGATCAGGGCCAGGAAGGCCACCAGCACGAAGGCGACCGCCTGCGCGATGCTGACCGCGAAATAGCGTTGCAGGGTTTTCATTCGGCCTCCGCCTTTGCCAGCGGCGCGCCTGCCCTCGACCGGGTGTTCGCCATCCTGCGGCGCTTCCAGGCATTGAACAGCACCAGCGGATGCCAGCGGTGGTTGACGTTCAGGCGCCAGGCGAACAGCGCCAGCACGGTGAGCGCGGCGGCCAGGTGCAGCGGCCACCAGGCCACGGCGAATTCGAGCTTGCCGCGCTTGACGCTGTTCTCCAGCAGCTTGTTCAGGTTGTTATAGGTGAAGAAGATCAGCAGCGCCAGGATCATGTTGGCCGAGCTGCCCGCGCGCGGATTCACGAAGCCGAGCGGGATCGCCAGCAGCATCAGCACCAGGCAGACGATCGGCGCGGACATCCGCGCCAGCAGTTCGGCGCGCGTGTACTGGTTCTCGACCTTGAGCAGCGCGGAGGTGGGCAGCGCATTGATCGGCGTGTCGGCGCCGAGCACCGGCACCTTGGTCGCCACCCGCATCTTGTAGCGCTCGAATTCCATCGACTGGAAATCGGCCTGGCCCGGCGTGCCCTGGTAGCGGCGGCCGTTGGTGAGCACCAGGTACTGGCCGCCCTTGGCGTCGGACTCGATCACGCCCTCCTTGGCCACCACGATCGAATTGGCCTTGCCGTCGTTCGAGTTGACGAAGACGTTCTGCACCACGGTGGCGCCGGCGGTGGAGCGCTCCACGAAGAACACGCGGTCGGCGGACGACGATTCGCGGAACTGGCCCGGGGCCACGCGCTTGAGGTCTTCGCGCTTCTGGAAGCGCTCGACGAATTCGGTGCGCTTGAACGCTGCCCAGGGCGCGACATACATCGACAGCACCGCCACCAGCAGCATGATCGGCAGCCCGAAGCCGAGTACCGGACGGATCCAGCGCCGCAGCGACATGCCCGAGGCGAACCACACGACCATCTCGGAATCGCGGTAGCTGCGCGTGACCGCGGCCAGCACCGAAATAAAAGTGGTGAGCGTGAGGATGGTTGGCAGATAATTCAGAATGGCGAAACCGATGAGGGCCAGCACGTCGCTCGAGGCGACCTTGCCGCCGGCGGCCTTGCCGAGGACGGAAATCAGGGTCCAGGTGACGAGGACGGTGAACAGCACCGTGAAGGTGGCCCCGGCCGAACTAAGCAATTCACGTTGCAGGGCGCGTCGAAAGATCATTCAATAGATATAATTGCAGGTTAGGCACGGCGGTAGGCAGCACGCCGCAGACATCAAAACGGAGAACCAAAAATGGACTTTAGCATAAAAGCATTCGACACCAAGAACACCCTGGCCGCTGCAAAAGCCGGCGTGCTGGCAGTGGCTGTGTTCGAAAACAAGAAACTGTCGCAGGCTGCAAAAGCCCTGGATGCCAGCGGCGAGATCACCGCGGCGGTCAAGTCCGGCGACATCAGCGGCAAGGCCGGTTCCACCCTGCTGCTGCGCGGTGTCGCCGGCGTGGCCGCGGCGCGCGTGCTGCTGGTGGGCATGGGCACCGATGAAGCCGTGAGCGAGAAAAGCTTCAGCTCCGCCATCGGCGCGGCCATGAAGGTCTTCGGCACCCTGGGCAGCCAGGATGCCATTATCGCATTCCCGGTAGCGGATGTGAAAGAGCGCGACATCAACTGGGCAGTGCGCGCACTCGTGATCGCGGCCAACGAAACCGAACACCGCACCGACACGCAAAAGAGCAAGAAGGATCCAGCCGTCGCCGGCGTACGCAAGATCACCATCGCGGTGGACGCCGCCAACGCCGTCACGCAGCTCAAGCCGGTGCTGGCGCAGGCCGTGGCGATCTCGAACGGCATGGCGCTGACCAAGGAACTGGGCAACCTGTCGCCGAACGTCTGCACCCCGACCTACCTGGCCAACACCGCGCGCGAGCTGGCCGGCGAATTCGGCTTCGACATCGAAGTCCTGGAGCGCAAGCAGCTCGAGGCGCTGAAGATGGGCAGCTTCCTGTCGGTGGCCAAGGGCAGCGACGAAGCGCCGAAGTTCATCGTCCTCAAGCACATGGGCGGCAACAAAAAGGACGCGCCTGTGGTCCTGGTCGGCAAGGGCATCACCTTCGACACCGGCGGCATTTCGATCAAGGCCGGTCCCGGCATGGACGAGATGAAGTACGACATGTGCGGCGCCGGCTCGGTGCTGGGCACCTTCCGCGCGATCGGCGAGATGGGCCTGAAGCTCAATGTCATCGGCATCGTGGCCGCCTGCGAGAACATGCCCTCGGGCCGCGCTTCGAAGCCGGGCGACATCGTCACCTCGATGAACGGCCTGACCATCGAAATCCTGAACACCGACGCCGAAGGCCGCCTGATCCTGTGCGACGCCCTGACCTATGCCGAGCGCTTCAAGCCTGCGGCGGTGGTGGACATCGCGACCCTGACCGGCGCCTGCATCGTCGCGCTGGGCCACCACACCAGCGGCCTGTTCACCCGCCACGACGACGCCAGCGACGCGCTGGCCGAGGAGCTGATGGACGCGGGCAAGCAGGCCGGCGACGTCGCATGGCGCTTCCCGCTGGGCGAGATCTACAACGAGCAGCTCAAGTCGAACTTCGCCGACCTGGCCAATATCGGCAGCCCGGGCGCGGCCTCGATCACGGCGGCCTGCTTCCTCGAGAACTTCACCCGCAACTACACCTGGGCCCACCTGGATATCGCAGGCACGGCCTGGAAGTCGGGCGCGGCCAAGGGCGCGACCGGCCGTCCGGTGCCGCTGCTGACGACTTTCCTGATGAATCGCGTGTGATGCGATGACGCGCTGGGGTGAAATATTCTTTCACCACAGCGCTTGCGGTGAAATTTTATTTCACCAATGAAAACAGCCCCGCTTGCGGGGCTGTTTCTTTTCTGGAGCGCGCTCAGAACATGGGGCTGTCGACGCGTTGCGCCACGGCCAGCTCATCGCGCGGCTTCACCGGCACCATCAACACCGTCATATTCGCCGGATACGCATACCCCGCCCCAGAATGCCGGTCCACCAGCTGCCCCAGCCCCGCGGTGAAGACGACATTGCCCATCAGGCTGCTTGTATCCGCGCGTGAGCCGACCGATTCCTGGGCCAGTCCCAGGCCCTCTTTCCTGCAGCTGACGGCCAGCGGCTGCGTGCTGCGGCTGACGGTGACGCGCCCCGGCAGGACGACGAACCAGCGGCCCATGTCGTTGCTCAGCACGCAGCCTACCCCGCCGACTTCCTGATAGTCGAGCACGGCATGCAGTTCGAGTTGCTGTTGGGGAGAATCGGACAGCGTCGCGCAGCCGCCCAGGACGAGCGGCGCGGCGAGCAAAAGGGAAAGATAAGGCTTCATGCCCCTATTAACGGCAGGCAATAGCAAATGCTGAAGGGTGGCTCAGGATGCCAGCGGCGCGAAGCGCGGCACGGCCACGCCGTCGACCATGAGGGTCTCGAAGAATGCGTCTTTCGGACGCACCCAGACGGCGCCGTCGGCGCCGCGGTAGACCATCACGGGTGTATGGTCCGCTTCCAGCACGGCTTCGCAGACCAGCTCGTAGAGACCGCCCTTGTAGTGGCGGTAGCTCGTCAAGCCTTGGCTTCTTCCAGCGCCTTCTGCTTCTTCTTGAGGCCCTGGATCACCTTGAGCACGCCTTCGATGCCGGCGGCTTCATCCAGTTCGCTGAAGGCGTCGAGGACTTCGTTGAGCACGCGGTTGCGAACCATCGCTTCATCCTGCGTGAGGGCAGGCTTGTGCTCGGGTTCCTTGGCGACGAACTTCGATGGTGCTTCGGCCGCAGCCTTGGCGCCATGGGTCAGGGCCGCTTGCCAGATCACCCAGCGGCGCTGGGTTTCATACACGAGGTATTCCTCGGGCTTGTCTTCGCGGCGGCGAACGATATGGCCTTCGCGTTGGGCCCACGCTTCGAATGCAGTGCGCATTTCAGTCCTTTGTAAATCGTCGTTCGGTTTCATTTGCTATTGAAAAAACAATGTTTTCAAATAGTACCATGTTGCATTGTGCCAAACGGTCCGCACGATTGCGCAAAAGCATGATGGCGTCCGAACATGTTTCAATCTGCAAATAGTACAACGTTAGTTGCACCAACGCAATAACTTTATTCCCGCACAGAAACAGTGTTAAATTCTGTGATGCTAGTTTAATGCTTTTACGAATGGTTTTACAGCCCCGCTCGTAAGAGCACCAAGAATATTTATTTTCTACTAATTTATTCTAGCACAGCAGATTGCCGGCGACACAAGCATATAGGCGTTTTAGCAACAATAATAGTTATACTCGCATAAATACAAGTGTTACATCATGCAGATTATTCCAGATGCCTAGCCAAAAGAAATAGGCGCCGGACAAATCGGGCCTGGCGTAGGGATCGGTACGGAAGCCCGGCTAGCGGTTATCATGCCGCTTTTACATCACGACACGCTGCTGACCATGAAGATCGCCACCTGGAACGTCAATTCGCTGAAAGTGCGCCTGCCGCACCTGCTCACCTGGCTCGAAGCCAATCCGGTCGACGTGCTCTGCATTCAGGAGACCAAGCTCACCGACGATAAGTTCCCGGTGGCGGAAATCAATGCGGCGGGCTACCAGGTCGCCTTCAGCGGACAAAAGACCTATAACGGCGTGGCGATCCTGTCCAGGCACCCGATCGAAGACGTGCAGAAGAACAATCCGCATTTCGCCGACGAGCAGCAGCGCCTCATCGCCGCCACCATCAAGGGCATGCGCATCATCTGCGCCTATGTCGTCAATGGCCAGGAAATCGGCAGCGACAAATTCGCCTACAAGATGGCGTGGTTCGCGGGACTGCAGGCCTGGGTCGCCGAGGAGATGCGCGCGCACCCGCAGCTGGCCGTGCTGGGCGACTACAACATCGCGCCGGAAGCGCGCGACGTGCACGACCCGGCGGAGTGGGAAAACCACATCCACTTCACGCCGCCCGAGCGCGAGATCCTGCAGAATTTCATGGCGCTCGGCCTGGCGGACGCCTTCCGCCTGTTCGAGCAGCCCGAGAAGCAGTACAGCTGGTGGGATTACCGCCAGATGGCCTTCCGCCGCAACCGCGGGCTGCGCATCGACCACATCCTGCTGAGCGAGGCGCTGGCCAAACGCTGCACGGCCTGCCACATCGACCGCGAGACCCGCAAGTGGGAGCAGCCGTCGGACCACGCGCCGGTGGTGGCGACGCTGGAATAAGCGCAGTGCAAGCGGTCGGCGAAGCCGACCACCCTACACGCCCAGCAGCCGCGCCGCCGCCGCCGCCGGCAGCGGCCGCGCAAACAGATAGCCCTGCGCGAACTGGCAGCCATGGCTCTTCAGGAGCGCGTACTGCCCTTCCGTCTCCACGCCTTCGGCCACGACCGACAGCTGCAGGCTGTTGGCCAGCGCCATCACGGCCGCGACGATGGCGCGGTCTTCCGCGCTGGCCTCGATCTCGCGCACGAAGGCGCGGTCGATCTTGATCTTGCGGACCGGGAAGCGCTTCAGGTAGGCCAGGCTCGAATAGCCGGTGCCGAAGTCGTCGATCGACAGGCGCATGCCCATGCCGTTAATCTGGCGCAGGATCTCGAGCGTGCGCCCGCCATGCTGCATCAGCGCCGTTTCCGTGATCTCGAACTCCACCAGCGACGGGTCGATGCCGGTCTCGCCCAGGATGCGGCGCATCGAGTCGACCAGGCCGTCGTGCATGAACTGGCGCGCCGACAGGTTGATCGCGAGCGGCACCGCGCCCAGGCCCTGGGACTGCCAGGCCATGCTCTGCTCGCAGGCGCTGCGGATCACCCACTCGCCGACCGGCACGATCATCCCGTTCTCTTCCAGGATCGGGATGAATTCGTCCGGCCCCACCAGCAGGTCGCCGCCGCCCTTCCGCCAGCGCAGCAGCACCTCGAGTGCATGCAGGCGGCGCGTGGCGGTGTCGATGATCGGCTGGTAGTGCAGCTCGAACTCGCTGCGCGCCAGCGCGTTGCGCAGGTTCGATTCGAGCTCGAAGCGGTGCGCGGCGGCCTGGTTCAGGCGCTGGTCGAAGAACTGGTAGTTGTTGCGGCCGGCCGCCTTGGCGTGGTACATCGCCGCGTCGGCATGGCGCATCAGGGTGTCCACATCCTCGCCATTGTCCGGGCACAGGCAGATGCCGATCGAGGGCGTGATGTGCAGGCTGTGGCCGTCCAGCGCGAAGGGCGTGGCCAGCGCCTGGATGATCTTGTCGGCGACCTGCGCGCATTCCTGGGCCCCGCCGGCCTCGGGCAGCAGCACCACGAATTCATCCCCGCCCAGGCGCGCCACGGTGTCGCTCTCGCGCACCGCCGCGCACAGGCGCCGCGCGACTTCGCGCAGCAGATGGTCGCCGGTGGCGTGGCCGAGCGAATCGTTGATGGTCTTGAAGCGGTCGAGGTCGAGGAACATCACGGCCAGCTTGCGGCCGCTGCGCTGGCTTGCCTTCAGCGCGCAGTCGATGCGGTCGGACAGCAGCGCGCGGTTAGGCAGCCCGGTCAGGCTGTCGTGGTAGGCCATGTGGTGCACGCGCGCCTCGGCCTGGCGCCGTTCGTTGATTTCTTCCTGCAGCAGCGCGTTCGCCCCGGCCAGTTCGGCGGTGCGTTCGGCCACCCGGACTTCCAGCTCGTCGCGCGCGCGGCGGATCGCATCGGCCGCTTCGCGCCGCGCGGTGACGTCGTCCAGCAGCCAGACGCTGCGACCGCGCTTTTCCGAAGCGTCGAACAAACGCCCCGACAGGCGCGCCCAGAAGCGGGTGCCGTCACGCCGCGTCAACCGGTATTCGGCGGTATGCACCTGGCCGGCGCCGAAGCTGCGCGCGGTCTCCACCCGCGCCAGGCGCCAGGTGGCTTCGTCCGGATACAGGGCGCGCACCGGCGTGCCGTCCATGCCGCCGGCCGGGCTGCCGAACAGCTCTTCCATCTTGGCGTTGCAGTGCAGGGTCACGCCCTCTTCCACCACCGCGATGCCGAGCACGGCGTTGTCGAGGATGGCGCGGTTCTCCAGCAGGGCGTTGCGCAGCTGGATCTCGTCGCAACGCTCGCGCCTTCGGTCTTCGAACATCCAGATCGTGCCCAGTTCCGGATCGTCCTGGTTGAACAGATAGCCGTGGAGCTGTCCCCAGATGCGCGAGCCGTCCTTGCATACCAGCTCGGTCTCGCTGCGGTAGGGAATGCCGCGCGCCAGCTGCGGGTAGGCGGTGGCGCCGAAATCCTGGAAGGCCTGCTCGTCAGGATAGACGATGCGGGTGGAACGGCCCAGCGCCTCGCCGTCGCGGTAGCCGAACATGCGGGCAAAGGCCGGGTTGTAGCGCTGGATGACGCGGTTACGGACGAACATGATGCCGACCGTCGCATTGGTCATGATCGCCTGTACCTCGATCAGGGTCTGGCGCACGTCGGTGACGTCTTCCACGATCCAGATGGTGCCGGCTTCGCGCGCGCCGGGATCGACCGCGCGGCCGCGCAGGCGCGCCCACATCATCGAGCCGTCGCGGCGGCGGAACGGATGCTCGCCTTTTTCGAACAGGCCGCCGGCGGCCAGCACCGGATAGGCTTCGGTCACCAGCGCCTGGTAATCGGGCGGCGATCCGAAGACCTCCATCGGATGCAGGCGCGACAGCTCGGCATGGGTGTAGCCCAGCATTTCGCAGATGCGCGGATTGCAGGACTTGAACTGGCCCGGCAGCGTGAAGACGATGCCGACCGGGGCGTTCTCCAGGATGGCGCGCTGCTCGCGCAGCGCGATCTGCAGCATCTCCTGCTCGATGGCGGCCGCCTCCAGCGGGGTGCGCCGGGGAAGGTCGGTGGCGGTGCTCCCTGCCGTGAGCGGGTGCTTGGTCGAGAGTCGGTGCATGGTGATTCTTGTTTGCCAGGGCTACGTTGCCTTTTAGCAATCATAAACCACAAAGGGCCGATGCTCCAAAACTAACAAGCACGAAAGAGCGACCGTGTTGTTGCGGCCCCTCACGCAACTTCAGTTAACCGTTCAGAAACAGTCGCCGGGCACCCGCACCCAGCCTTCCATCAGCACCCGCGCGCTGCGGCTCATGATGGCCTTGGACACGCTCCACTGGCCGTCCGCCTCTACCGCATCGGCGCCGACCCGCAGCGTGCCGGACGGGTGGCCGAAGCGCACCGCCGTACGGGCGCCGCCGCCGGCCGCCAGATTGACCAGGGTGCCGGGAATGGCGGCCGCGGTGCCGATCGCCACAGCGGCCGTGCCCATCATCGCGTGGTGCAGCTTGCCCATCGACAGGGCCCGCACCAGGAGGTCGACGTCGCCCTGGGCCACCTGCTTGCCGCTGGAGGCGACATAGCCGGCCGGCCTGGCGACAAACGCCACCTTCGGGGTGTGCTGGCGCTTGCCGGCTTCCTCGATGCTCGCGATCAGGCCCATGCGCAGCGCGCCATGGGCGCGGATGGTCTCGAACATGGCCAGCGCACGCGCGTCGCCGTTGATCGCGTCCTGCAGCTCGGTGCCGTCGTAGCCGAGCGCCTCGGCATTGACGAAGATGGTCGGGATGCCGGCGTTGATCATGGTCGCCTTGAGCGTACCGACGCCGGGGACGTCGAGTTCGTCGACCAGGTTCCCGGTCGGGAACATGGCCCCTCCGGCACCGTCTTCCTCGGCTGCGGGGTCGAGGAATTCGAGCTGCACTTCGGCCGCCGGGAAGGTCACGCCATCGAGTTCGAAGTCGCCGGTTTCCTGCACCTGCCCGTTGGTGACCGGGACGTGGGCGATGATGGTCTTGCCGATGTTGGCCTGCCAGATGCGCACCAATGCCATGCCTTGTTGTGGAATGCGTCCAGGGTCCACCAGGCCGCCGGCGATGGCGAACGAGCCGACCGCCGAGGACAGGTTGCCGCAGTTGCCGCTCCAGTCCACGAAAGGCTTGTCGATCGAGACCTGGCCGAACAGGTAGTCGACGTCGTGGTCCTGCTTCGTGCTCTTTGCGACGATGACGGTCTTGCTGGTGCTGGAGGTGGCGCCGCCCATGCCGTCGATCTGCTTGGCATAGGGGTCGGGGCTGCCGATCACGCGCAGCAAGAGCGCGTCGCGCGCCGGGCCGGGCACGCGCGCGGCTTCGGGCAGGTCGTCGAGGCGGAAGAAGACGCCCTTGCTGGTGCCGCCTCGCATGTAGGTGGCGGGGATCTTGATTTGGGGGGTGTGAGGCATGACGTAATCCGGGAAATTGGAATGGACGAGGAACGTAGGGTGGTCGGCTCCGCCGACCGCGCGTTCAAATCACATCTGAATTGTGGCGCGGCTGTCCAAACGCCGCTTGAACGCGCGGGCGGGGAATCCGCCCACCCTACGATTACGCAGCGGCTTTAGGCGCCGACGACTCGAGGAAGTCCTGCGCGAAGCGCTGCAGCACGCCGCCCGCCTCGTAGATCGCCACTTCCTCGGCCGTGTCGAGCCGGCAGGTGACCGGCACCTCGAGACGCTCGCCGCTGCGGCGATGGATCACGAGCAGCAGGTCGGTACGCGGCGTGCACTTGCCCACCACATCAAACGTTTCGGTGCCGTCGATGCCAAGCGTGAGGCGGTTCACGCCCGGCTTGAACTCCAGCGGCAGCACGCCCATGCCCACCAGGTTGGTGCGGTGGATGCGCTCGAAGCCTTCAGCCACGATCGCCTCCACGCCCGCCAGGCGCACGCCCTTGGCCGCCCAGTCACGCGACGAACCCTGGCCGTAGTCGGCGCCGGCGATCACGATCAGCGGCTGCTTGCGCTCCAAATAGGTCTCGATGGCTTCCCACATGCGGGTCACCTGCCCTTCCGGCTCGATGCGCGCCAGGGAACCCGCCTTCACGCTGCCGTCCTCGCCCCGCACCATCTCGTTCTTGAGCGTCGGATTCGCGAAAGTAGCGCGCTGCGCCGTCAGGTGGTCGCCCCGGTGGGTGGCGTAGGAGTTGAAGTCTTCTTCGGGCAGGCCCATCTTCGCCAGGTATTCGCCGGCGGCGGAGTCCAGCATGATCGCGTTCGACGGCGACAGGTGGTCGGTGGTGATGTTGTCGCCCAGGACCGCCAGCGGACGCATGCCAGAGAGCGAACGCTCGCCGGCCAGCGCGCCTTCCCAGTACGGTGGACGGCGGATGTAGGTGCTCATGGGGCGCCAGTCGTACAGCGGGCTGACCTTGACGCCGTCATCAAGCACGCGCGCGAACATCGGCGTGTACACCTTGCGGAACTGGTCCGGCTTGACGCTGGATTCGACGATGGCGTCGATTTCCTCGTCGCTCGGCCACAGGTCGGCCAGGCGGATCTCGCGGCCATTGGCGTCCAGGCCCAGCACGTCCTTTTCGATATCGAAGCGGATGGTGCCGGCAATCGCATAGGCCACCACCAGCGGCGGCGAGGCCAGGAAGGCCTGCTTGGCGTAGGGGTGGATGCGGCCGTCGAAATTGCGGTTGCCCGACAGGACGGCGGTCGCGTACAGGTCGCGGTCGATGATCTCCTGCTGGATGCTCGGATCGAGCGCGCCGCTCATGCCGTTGCAGGTGGTGCAGGCGAAGGCGACCACGCCGAAGCCGAGCTTTTCGAGCTCCGGCATCAGGTTTGCTTCTTCGAGGTAGAGCGCGACGGCCTTGGAGCCCGGCGCCAGCGAGCTTTTCACCCAGGGCTTGCGCGTGAGGCCTGCGCGGTTGGCGTTGCGCGCGATCAGGCCGGCCGCGATCATGTTGCGCGGGTTATTCGTGTTGGTGCAGCTGGTGATCGCCGCGATGATCACCGCACCGTCCGGCATCAGGCCCGGCTCATTCTCGACCACGCCCGAGATGCCGCGTGCGGCCAGCTCGGACGTCGGCACCCGCTTGTGCGGGTTCGACGGGCCGGCGATGTTGCGCACCACACTGGACAGATCGAAACTCAGCACGCGCTCGTACTGCGCGGTCTTGAGGCTGTCGGCCCACAGGCCTGCTTCCCTCGCATAGGTCTCGACCAGGTGCACGGTCTCTTCCTCGCGGCCGGTGAGGCGCAGGTATTTGATGGTCTGCTCGTCGATGTAGAACATCGCGGCGGTCGCGCCGAATTCCGGGGCCATGTTCGAGATCGTCGCGCGGTCGCCCAGGGTCAGGCTGGATGCGCCCGCACCGTAGAACTCGAGATAGCTCGACACGACTTTCGAATTGCGCAGGAATTCGGTCAGCGCCAGCACGATGTCGGTGGCGGTGATGCCGGGCTGCGCCCTGCCCGTCAGCTCCACGCCGATGATGTCCGGCAGGCGCATCCAGGAGGCGCGGCCCAGCATCACGCTTTCGGCTTCCAGGCCGCCCACGCCGATGGCGATCACGCCCAGGGCGTCGACCATCGGGGTGTGCGAGTCGGTGCCGACCAGGGTGTCGGGGTAAGCCACGCCCTGCTCCGACTGGATCACCGGCGACATGCGCTCGAGGTTGATCTGGTGCAGGATGCCGTTCCCCGGCGGGATCACGTCGACGTTCTGGAAGGCCTTCTTGGTCCACTCGATGAAGTGGAAGCGGTCTTCGTTGCGGCGGTCTTCGATGGCGCGGTTCTTGGCAAACGCGTCCGGATCGAAGCCGCCGCATTCCACGGCCAGCGAGTGGTCGACCACCAGCTGGGTCGGCACCACCGGGTTGACCAGGGCCGGGTCGCCGCCCTGCAGGGCGATGGCGTCGCGCAGGCCGGCCAGGTCGACCAGGGCGGTCTGGCCAAGGATGTCGTGGCAGACCACGCGCGCCGGGAACCACGGGAAATCGAGGTCCTGCTTGCGCTCGATGAGCTGCTTGAGCGAATCAAGCATGGTGGCCGGGTCGCAGCGGCGCAACAGGTTCTCGGCCAGCACCCGCGAGGTGTAGGGCAGCGTGTCGTAGGCGCCGGGCTGGATCGCGTCGATCGCGCCGCGCGTGTCGAAATAGTCCAGGGCGGTGCCAGGGAGGGGTTTGCGGTGATTGGTGTTCATGGCGGTGCTCGTTTAATTAGCTGACCGTGAAACCGTCATCCCGGCCTTCGCCGGCACGACGGTCTTGAGGCTGGTGATTCTGCGATTACTTCCGATCCGCGATCGGCACGAACTGCAGGTCTTCCGGACCGACGTAGTTCGCGCTCGGGCGGATGATCTTGTTGTCGATGCGCTGCTCGATCACGTGCGCGGCCCAGCCGGAAGTGCGCGAGATGACGAACAGCGGCGTGAACATGGCGGTCGGCACGCCCATCATGTGGTACGAGACGGCCGAGAACCAGTCCAGGTTCGGGAACATCTTTTTCACTTCCCACATGACCGATTCCAGGCGCTCGGCGATGTCGAACATCTTCATCGAACCACCCTCCGCCGACAGCGAACGCGCCACTTCCTTGATCACCACGTTGCGCGGGTCGCTGATGGTGTAGACCGGGTGGCCGAAGCCGATCACGACTTCCTTGTTGGCCACGCGGTTGCGGATATCGGCTTCGGCTTCGTCCGCGTTTTCGTAGCGCTTCTGGATGTCCAGCGCCACTTCGTTGGCGCCGCCGTGCTTCGGGCCGCGCAGCGCGCCGATCGCGCCGGTGATGGCCGAGTGCATGTCCGAGCCGGTGCCGGCGATGACGCGGGCGGTGAAGGTCGAGGCGTTGAATTCGTGCTCGGCATACAGGATGAGCGAGGTGTGCATGGCGCGCACCCACTCCTCTTTCGGTGCGTGGCCGTGCAGCAGGTGCAGGAAGTGGCCGCCGATCGAATCGTCGTCGGTCTCGACTTCGATGCGGCGGCCAGCGTGGCTGAAGTGGTACCAGTACAGCAGCATCGAGCCGAACGAGGCCATCAGGCGGTCGGCGATGTCGCGCGCGCCGGGGATGTTGTGGTCGTCCTTCTCGGGCAAGGTGCAGCCCAGGGTCGACACGCCGGTGCGCATCACGTCCATCGGGTGGGCGCCGGCCGGCAGCGCCTCGAGCGCGCTCTTGACCGCTTGCGGCAGGCCGCGCAGCGATTTCAGCCTGGCCTTGTAGCCTTTCAGTTCTGCCTGGGTAGGCAGCTTGCCGTGCACCAGCAGGTAGGCGATTTCCTCGAATTCGCAGCTGGTCGCGACGTCCAGGATGTCGTAGCCGCGGTAATGCAGGTCGTTGCCCGACTTGCCGACCGAGCACAGCGCGGTATTGCCGGCGGCGACGCCGGACAGGGCCACCGATTTCTTCGGCTTGAAGGTAGGGGTGTCGTTGTTCTGGGTGCTCATGCGGTCTCCTGGATCACTTGGTTTTTTTCTGGGCGAACAGCGCGTCGAGCTTCTGTTCATAGCTGTGGTAGTCGATGCGGTCGTACAGCTCGGCGCGGGTCTGCATCGTGTCCAGCACGTTCTGCTGGGTGCCGTCGCGGCGAATCGCGTTATACACGTTTTCGGCCGCCTTGTTCATGGCGCGGAAGGCCGACAGCGGGTATAGGGCCAGGGCGACGTGGGCGCTTTTCAGCTCCTCGACGGTGAACAGCGGAGTCGCGCCGAATTCGGTGATGTTGGCCAGCACCGGCACCTTCACGGCGTCGGCGAACTGCCGGTACATCTCGAGGCTGGTCATGGCTTCCGGGAAGATCATGTCGGCGCCGGCTTCGACGCAGGCCACGGCGCGTTCGATCGCGGCGTCCAGGCCTTCGACGGCCAGCGCATCGGTGCGCGCCATGATGACGAAGTCGGGATCGAGGCGGGCGTCGGCGGCCGCTTTCACGCGGTCCACCATTTCGTCCAGGCCGACGATTTCCTTGCCCGGACGGTGGCCGCAGCGCTTGGCGCCGACCTGGTCTTCGATATGGCAGGCGGCCGCGCCGGCCTTCGATAACGAGCGCACCGTGCGCGCGACGTTGAACGCAGAGGCGCCAAAACCGGTGTCGATGTCGACCAGCAGCGGCAGGTCGCACACATCGGTGATGCGGCGCACGTCGACCAGCACGTCGTCCAGGTTCGAGATGCCCAGGTCCGGCAGGCCCAGCGAGCCGGCCGCGACGCCGCCGCCGGACAGGTAGATCGCCTTGAAACCGGCGCGCTTGGCCAGCAGGGCGTGGTTGGCATTGATGGCGCCGACGACCTGCAGCGGGAATTCTTCCTGGACTGCCTTGCGGAATGCCGCACCGGCGGAATACTGGCTCATGCGAAACCTTTCAATTGATACGTTGAACGAATACCAGCCCACTAATGCAAGGGGCGTGCCAGCGTGTGCGGGCAGGCGATTGGACGGAAATTCAAGCACTTAAGCGCGTTCCTGCGGTTTTTCTCGCCTGTTGCGTTTCACCATGTTTCACACTGAAACAGCAAATGGAACATCATAGCAATAAAAAACCCCGCCGTAGCGGGGTTGGGCGGCTGTTTCCAGCCCGGGCTCAATGCCCGCTGGCGCCCGATGCGCCGATGCCGGTTTCCGACCGTACTTCCTGTGCCTCGAAGCCGGCCCTGTCGATGGCCGCGCGCGGGCTCTTGTCCATTACCGAGAACAGCCAGATGCCGAAGAAGCCGATCGGCATCGAGAAGATCGCCGGCGAGGTGTAGGGGAAGATCGCTTGCGCATTGCCCAGCACGTCGACCCAGACCGACTTCGATACCACCGTCAGGAGCACCGCCGTGCCCAGGCCGAGGAAGCCGCCGACCGTCGCGCCGCGCGTGGTGCAGTCTTTCCAGAGCACCGACATGAACAGCACCGGGAAATTGGCCGAGGCCGCGATGGCGAACGCCAGCGACACCATGAAGGCCACGTTCTGCTTTTCAAAGGCGATACCGAGCAGCACCGCAATGAAGCCGAGGCAAACGGTGGTGATCCTCGAGACCCGCAGCTCGCTGCTGCTGGTGGCCGTGCCCTTGGCGAACACGGTGGCGTACAGGTCGTGCGAGACGGCCGAGGCCCCGGACAGGGTCAGGCCGGCCACCACCGCGAGGATGGTCGCGAAGGCCACCGCCGAGATGAAGCCGAGGAAGATGTCGCCGCCCACGGCCTTGGCCAGGTGCACCGCCGCCATGTTGTTCCCGCCCAGCAGCTTGCCGGCGGCATCCTTGAAGTCGGGATTGGTCCCGACCAGCACGATCGCGCCGAAGCCGATGATGAAGGTGAGGATGTAGAAATAGCCGATCCAGGTGGTGGCCCAGAGCACCGACTTGCGCGCTTCCTTGGCGCTCGGGACGGTAAAGAAGCGCATCAGGATGTGCGGCAGGCCGGCGGTGCCGAACATCAAGGCCATGCCGAAGGAAATCGCCGAGATCGGGTCTTTGACGAAGTTACCCGGCCCCATGATGGAAAAGCCCTTGTCGTGCAGCTCGGTCGCGGTGGCGAACAATTTCTCCGGGCTGAAGTTGAACTGCGCCAGGACCGCGAAGGCCATGTACGAGGCGCCCGACAGCAGCAGCACGGCCTTGATGATCTGCACCCAGGTGGTGGCGGTCATGCCGCCGAACAGCACGTAGACCATCATCAGCACGCCGACGATCACCACCGCGATCCAGTAGTCCAGCCCGAACAGCAGCTTGATGAGCTGGCCTGCGCCGACCATCTGGGCGATGAGATAGAACAGCACCACGACCAGGGTGCCCGAGGCGGCGAACACGCGGATGGGTTTTTGGTGGAAGCGGTAGGCGGCGACGTCGGCAAAGGTGAAGCGCCCCAGGTTGCGCAGGCGTTCGGCCATTAAAAAGGTGATGACGGGCCAGCCGACCAGGAAGCCGATGGCGTAGATCAGCCCGTCGAATCCGTCGAGGAAGACGGCCGCCGAAATGCCGAGGAAGGAAGCGGCCGACATGAAGTCGCCCGCGATTGCCAGCCCGTTCTGGAAACCGGTGATGCCGCCGCCCGCGGTGTAGAAATCGGAGGCGGAACGGGTTTTCGACGCCGCCCACTTGGTGATGAAGAGCGTGAAGATGACGAAGGCCGCGAACATGGTGATCGCGGTCCAGTTGGTGGCCTGCCGGGTGGCCTGGCCCAGGTCGGGTGCGGCCATGGCGATGCCGGACAGCGCGAACAGGGCCGGCGTGGCCAGGAAACGGAGCGGGTGTTTCATGCTCCCACCTTCTTGCGGATGGCCTCGGTCAGCTCATCGTACAAGCCGTTGGCGCGGCGCACGTAGATGCCGGTGATCGCGATGGTGAACAGGATGACGAACAGGCCGAGCGGGATGCCCCAGGTCGTGACGCCCTGGCCGATGCGGGTGCCCAGGAACTCCTTGTTGAAGGCGACCAGCAGCGTGAAGCCGTAGTAGACGATCATCATCGCCCAGGTGAGGGTCCAGCCGAAGCGCGAACGCGTCCTGACCAGCTTGTGATAATCGGGATCAGCCTTGATCCGCCGTACGAGGTCTTGTTCCATGTTGTCTCCTGATGTTCTGGTGTTGCCTTGTCAAGGGCTTGCCCCACCCTACCCCCGCGCGCTTACCACTTGCTTACGCAGCCGCCGCCCTGCGCCGCAGTGCAACAATGTTTCAGGATGAAACGCCGCGCATGAAATCGACTACACTTGAAACATGCCTTATTCCTCCCGCAACCCGGCCACAAGCGCCGCTGACAGCGACAAACCGGTGATCTGGACCGTGTCGGTATCGCGCCTGTCCGACCTGTTCCGCGACATCACCCTCGAATACGATCACCTGGCTTTGATCGAACCACTGCACCTCGGGTTCGATGAAGCTGCACGACATCTGCGCGAGCGCATGGCCACCGAGCGTTGCGACGTCGTGATCGCGGCCGGATCGAACGCCGCCTACCTCAAGGGACGCGTCTCGGCGCCGGTGGTCGTGGCCAAGGCCAGCGGCTTCGACGTGATGCAGGCGCTCTCGCGCGCACGGCAAGTGTCCGGGCGCATCGGCGTGATCACCTACCAGGAACCCCTGCGCGAACTGGCCGAGTTCGCCACCACCTTCGGCATCGCCATCGCCCAGCGCACCTATGTCACCGAAGAAGACGCACGGGCCGGCATCCAGGCCCTGAAGGCGGCCGGCATCGAAGTCATCGTCGGCGCCGGCCTGATCACCGACCTGGCCGAGGAAGCGGGCTTGCACGCCGTCTTCCTGTATTCGGCCGCCTCGATCCGCCAGGCCTTCGACGACGCGCTGGAAATGGCGCGCCTGACCCAGCTCGAAGCCAGCCGCGGGCGCCGCACCCCGGCCCCCGAGACCCGGCGCGCGCGGCGCGGCCTGCACGACCTGCGCGGGGAATCCGCCGCCATGGAGCGGCTGCGCCAGACGGTGGTGCTGTATGCGCGCTCGCCCGCCACGGTGCTGATCCACGGCGAAACCGGCAGCGGCAAGGAACTGGTGGCGCAAGCCATCCACCGCGAGGGGCCGCGCCGTGGGGCCAACCGGCCCTTCGTGGCGGTGAACTGCGGGGCGATTGCCGAATCGCTGCTGGAATCCGAACTGTTCGGCCACGAAGAAGGCGCGTTCACGGGCGCCCGCCGCGGCGGCCACGCGGGCCTGTTCGAGGCGGCCAATACGGGCACCCTCTTCCTGGATGAAATCGGCGAGATGCCCCTCGGCCTGCAGACCCGGCTCTTGCGGGTGCTGGAAGAACGTGAAGTCATGCGCGTCGGCGGCACGCGCCCGGTGCCGATCGACGTGCGCGTGGTCAGCGCCACCCACTGCGACCTGGAAGCGCGCGTGCGCGAAGGGCGCTTCCGCGCCGACCTGTTCTACCGCCTGGCCGTGCTGCGCCTGGGGCTGCCGCCGCTGCGCGAGCGCCTCGCCGACATCGTGCCGCTGGCCGAATGGTCGCTCAAGCATGCGCTGGCGGCGCTGGACGCGCGGCCGCATCCGAATCTGCATGCCGAGATTGGCGCCTGTGCGCCGCTGCTGGAGGCCTATGCGTGGCCGGGCAATGTGCGCGAACTGCGCAACCTGATGGAGCGGCTGGCGCTGTTCCTGGCGGCCGAGCCGCTGCAGGCCCTGACGCCGAGTTTCCTGCTGACGATTGCTCCTGAACTAGGGATGCAGGCGGCGCTGCCCCTTTCGGCGCCAGGGACGGAAAGCATTGCTGCCGTGCTGGCACGCTATGGTGGCCAGCGCGATGCAGCGGCCAAGCACCTGGGCATCAGCCGCACGACCCTGTGGCGCCGCCTGAAGACCGACAACCCGTAGAGGTGGGCAAGTTCCTTGCCCACCTCTACGAGATCAACACCAGTTGAGCCAAACGCATTATCATGACTTTTTTACATGGCTTGGCGCCCATCACGCACCCCTAAGCGCCAGCTCTTCGCAAGCACTGCCCGGGCCCTGCCCGGCCTTCCGGAGGCAATATGCAACATGCGTCGCAAGCTGCACTGTTTTCGCTGATTGGCGACACCCCGCTGATCGAGGTGACCCGGATCGACACCGGTCCCTGCCAGCTGTTCCTGAAACTCGAATCGCAAAACCCCGGCGGCTCCATCAAGGACCGGATCGGGCGCGCCATGATCGAGCAGGCCGAGCACGATGGCCACCTGCAGCCGGGCGGCACCGTGGTCGAAGCCACGGCCGGCAATACCGGCCTGGGGCTGGCGCTGGTGGCGCGCATCAAGGGCTACCGGGTGGTGCTGGTGGTGCCGGACAAAATGGCGGCCGAAAAAATCCTGCACCTCAAGGCGCTGGGCGCCGAGATCCACCTGACGCGCTCCGACGTCGGCAAGGGTCATCCCGAGTATTACCAGGATTATGCGGCGCGGCTGGCCAGGGAAATTCCCGGCGCCTGGTTCGCCGACCAGTTCAACAACCCGGCCAACCCGCGCGCCCACGAAACCACCACCGGCCCGGAGATCTGGGACCAGGTCAACCACCGGCTCGACACCATCGTGGTCGGCGTCGGATCGTCCGGCACCCTGACCGGCCTGTCGCGCTATTTCCGCAAGACCCAGCCGAATCTCGAATTCGTGCTGGCCGATCCGAAGGGCTCGATCCTGGCCGATTACATCAACACGGGCGTGCTGCGCACCGACGCCGGTTCGTGGGCGGTGGAAGGCATCGGCGAAGATTTCATTCCGGGCATCGCCGACCTGTCGCGCGTGAAGAAGGCCTATACGATCACCGACGAAGAAAGCTTCACCACCGCGCGCCTGCTGCTGCAGCAGGAAGGCATCCTGGGCGGCTCGTCCACCGGCACCCTGCTGGCGGCGGCGCTGCGCTACTGCCGCGAGCAGACCCGTCCCAAGCGCGTGGTCACGTTTGTGTGCGACACCGGCACCCGCTACCTCACCAAGGTGTACAGCGACGGCTGGATGGTCGACCAGGGCCTGCTCACGCGCCCGAAACTGGGCGACCTGCGCGACCTGATCGGCCGCCGTTTCGATGACGGCGAAGTGGTGACCGTCTCGCCCACCGACACCCTGCTCACCGCCTTCAACCGCATGCGCAGCAGCGACCTGCAGCAGCTGCCGGTGATCGACCGCGACGGGCGCCTGGCCGGCCTGATCGACGAATCCGACCTGCTGCTGCACGTCACCTCGACCAACGAAGCCGGCCAGTTCAATGCGCCGGTTTCCACCACCATGACCTCGACGCTCCAGACCCTGCACCCATCGTCCAGCATGGGCCAGCTGCGCGAGATCCTCGACCGCGGGCTGACCGCCGTCATCGCCGACGGCGACCGCTTCTACGGCCTGATCACCCGCTTCGACCTGCTCAACCATCTCCGAAGGACGCTCTCGTGACCGATCAGAAAAAACACATCTCCACCCGCGTGATCCATGGCGGCCAGTCGCCCGAGCCAAGCACCGGCGCCGTCATGCCGCCGATCTTCGCCACCTCGACCTTCCGCCAGGAGAGCCCGGGCGTGCACAAGGGCCTGGACTACGGCCGCTCGCACAACCCGACCCGCTGGGCCCTGGAGCGCTGCGTGGCCGACATCGAAAGCGGCGGCGCGGCCTTTGCCTTCGCCTCGGGCCTGGCCGCGATCGCGGCGGTGCTCGAACTGCTGCCGGCCAATTCGCACATCGTGGCCGGCGACGACATGTACGGCGGCACCTTCCGCCTGTTCGAGCGCGTGCGCCGGAAAAGCGCGGGCCACAGCTTCGCCTATGCCGACCTGACCGATCCGGACGCGCTGGCCCGCACGATCACGCCCGAGACGAAGCTGGTGTGGGTCGAAACGCCGACCAACCCGATGCTCAAACTCGCCGACCTGGCCGCGATCGCGCAGCTGTGCCGCGCGCGCGGCATCATCACGGTCTGCGACAACACCTTCGCCAGCCCGATCGTCCAGCGCCCGCTGGAACTGGGCTTCGACATCGTCGTGCACTCGACCACCAAATACATGAACGGGCACTCCGACGTGATCGGCGGCGTGGCCGTGGTCGGCACGCAGCCGCACCACAAGGAACTGGGCGAGCAGCTCGGCTTCATCCAGAACGCCGTGGGCGCCATCCAGGGGCCTTTCGACAGCTTCCTGGTGCTGCGCGGGATCAAGACCCTGGCCCTGCGCGTGGAGCGCAGCAGCGCCAATGCGCTGGCGCTGGCGCAGTGGCTGCAGCAGCAGCCGAAGGTAGGCAAGGTGTTTTACCCGGGACTGGAATCGCACCCCCAGCACGCGCTGGCGCGGCGCCAGATGAATGGCTTCGGCGGCATCGTGTCGATCGACCTGGCCACCGACCTTGCCGGGGCGCGCCGATTCCTGGAAACCTGTGAAGTCTTCACGCTGGCCGAAAGCCTGGGCGGCGTCGAAAGCCTGATCGAGCACCCTGCGCTGATGACCCATGCCAGCATCCCGGCCGAGCAGCGTGCGGAGCTGGGCATCGGCGACGGCCTGATCCGGCTGTCGGTGGGCATCGAGCACCTGGCGGACCAGCAGGAAGATTTGCGGCGCGCGCTGGCTGCGATCTGAAGCGCGCGGTCGGCCAGGCCTATTCCGCATTCCGGGGAGCGCTGGTTGCCTCATCCAGATGCGGCAAGGGATGCGGGCAGCTCAGGTCCATGTCAGGATAATCCTGGGCCAGCGCCAGCGGCACCTGCAGGCAGACGCTCTGGGTCGGCAGCACTTCGGTCCAGTCCCGGATCAGGTCGCGGTAGGCCAGCCCGACCGGACGCAGCTTGCGCTCGAGGTCGGCCAGTCCCAGGGCGTTCACATGCCCATTGTTCTCGCGCAGGCCCGTGTCCCAGTCCACCTGGTCGGTCAGCGAATACCAGGTAAAGCCGACCAGGGGCACGCCGTTGTTGCGTACCCGGAGCACGTTGGCCCATTCCTTGCGCAGCCACTTCACCGCCTCGTCGCCGCAGGGTCCCTGGCACGAATTGGTTTCGGTGTGCATCACCGGCAGGCGGTAGCGGTTGTAGTACTGGTGCGTGATCACGGCATACCCGAAGATTTCCCCGGACGCCACCGTCGAGCCGTCGGCCGACACGTGATGCTCGTTGGTCTGGTAATAATCGTTGCCCATGATGCAGTGGTGCTTCAGGTTGTTGTTCAGGAAGAAGTGGTACTCCTCGCGCGTCATGCCGTTGTCGAGCAGGTATTCGTACATGGTGGAGTCCACCCGGCGGCCGTAGTTCAGGTCCAGCGACAGGAAGCGGCGCGCGTTGCGGGTCTCGGCCGGGCCGATCGCGGCGGGCGACATGGCATGGAAATACTCGGTCGATTCGCTCTGGACGAACAGCGCATCCGGGCGCACCTCCAGGATCGCGCGCATGGCCAGCAGGTTGGCCTTGACGACGTGCTTGAGCGCCGTCACGAAGGCCTGGTCGCTGCGCAGCTGCTCGTTCCACCAGCCGTACAGGGCCGAGAACAGCGCGCAGATCGACATCTCGTTGACCGGCGTGTACAGCTGGATCCAGGGAAAGCGCAGCGCAAAGGCGCGCGCATAGTCGGCGAACATGGCGGGAAAGTCCGGGTTCTGGAAACTGCCGAGGAAATCGGGCAGGCCGAAATGGCAGAGGTCGACGATCGGCACCAGGCCGCGCCGGCGCAGGTCGGGGAATACCTCGTCGGCGAACGACCAGTCGTGGCGGCCGGCGCCCAGCAGGGTCGTGTGCAGCGGCGGGCCGTAACGCAGGAAGCGGATGCCGATGTCCTGCACCAGGTCGAAATCGCGCCGCCAGTGGCGGTAGTGGCCGCACAAGGCCATCTCATCCATGCGGACCCTGCCGCCATCGATGGTGGGGATGCTGTTCTCGATGCCGGTTGCAAAGAGAAAACCGGGTTGATTCGTGACCATGTGCAGCCTCGCAGGGCTTGCCGGCGGCAGCGCCGGCCGAAGCGTAACGTGCATGGCCATTGTCGGCACGATTGTCCCGGTAGTCAACGGGTATGGGTGGTCTCGACCCGCTCGTCCTCATTTACAACAGGCAGCTTACTTGCATGCCTCTTGCATATGACCGCGCCCCTCCTCGAGTCCCAGCCCGTCGCCTGCGACGATCCCGGCGTCTTCCGCACGCTGCTCGAATCGACCCGGACCATCCCCTGGCGCATCGACTGGAGCACGTGGTGCGGCGCCCGGACGGCGGCGTGGATTCGCTGGTCGGCTTCATGTTCGACATCACCGCGCGCACGCAGGCCGAGGCCAAGATCCTGCAGCTGCAGCGTGAACCCGAAGTGCTGTCCTACCGCGACAGCCTGACCGGCGTGGCCAACCGCCGCAAGTTCGACACCCTGTGCGCGCCTCGGTGGCGAGGAATTCGTCCTGCTGCTGCCGGCCACCGATGCGGAAGCGGCGCGCAACGCTGCCGCAAGCTGCTCGCGAACGAAGCGCTCCCTCATGCCCGTTCCGGCGTGGGCCGCCTGGCGACCATCAGCATGGGCGTCGGCACCATCGTGCCGGGCGCGCAGGACGACCCGGAGGTCTTCCTGGACCGGGTCGACCGCCGCCTGTACCAGGCCAAGTCGGCGGGGCGCGAGCGGGTCTGCGACGTCGAGGCTTAAGCTTCCAGGGAGAGTGCAAGCGGCGCAGGCACGGCCGCGCGCAGCCTGAAGGTCCCGACCAGTTCCGACAGGTCGGCCGCCTGCCGCCGCATCGACTGCGCCGCCGCCGCGGCCTGCTCCACCATCGCGGCGTTCTGCCGGGTCGACTCGTCCATCTCCGCGATTGCCTGCCTCACCTGGGTCACGCCCCTGTCCTGGCCGGCGCCGGCGCTGTGGATGGTGTCGAGGATTCCGGCCACCTGGTGCACGTGCCCCAGCACCGCGCGCATGGTCTGGCCGGCCGCGCCGGCGATGCCGGTGCCGGCCTCGATCTCGCCGCGCGACGCGCCGATCAGCCCCTTGATTTCCTTCGCCGCCGTCGCCGAGTGCTGGGCCAGGCTGCGCACCTCGGCCGCCACCACCGCGAAACCGCGCCCTTCGGCGCCGGCGCGCGCCGCTTCCACGGCCGCGTTCAGGGCCAGGATATTGGTCTGGAAGGCGATGCTGTCGATCATGCCGGTGATGTCGACAATGCGCTCGGCCGAGGCCTTGATCGCCTCCATGCGCTCCACCACCTGTTCGACCGCCTGGGCGCCCTGGGCCGCCACCGTGGACGCCGACTTGGCCAGCGCATTGGCCTGCTGCGCGCTGGCGTTGTTCCGCGCGATCGCGCCGGTCAACTCGCTTATCGCGGCCACCGTTTCGCTCAGCGCGCTGGCCTGGCGTTCGGTCCGGCGCGACAGGTCCTGGTTGCCGGCGGCGATGTCGCCGGAAGCTGCATCGATCGCCTGCGCGCCCTGCAGCACCTGCGACACGGTGCTGGACACGCCGTGCGTCATGCCGTTGAGTGCATCGAACAGGCGGCCGATCTCGTCGCCGCGCGCATGCTCGATGAATGGTCGCAGGTCGCCGTGCGCCACCTGCTCGGCCAGCCCCACGGCCTGCTGCAGCGGGCCGACGATGTTGCGGGTCAGCGTCCAGGCCAGCAGTGCGCCGACCGCCAGCGCCCCGCCACCGAGCCCCAGCAGCAGCGCCTTGCCGAAGAGGGACGCGGCGCCCGACTCCTCGGCCAGGCGGTGCGCTTCCGCGCTCTCGAATGCAAGCAGCGCTTCCAGGGCGGCGGCATAGGCCTTGTCGGCCTGCTCCCAGCTGCCGCTGACGAGCTGCTCGACGACGCCGGTCTGGCCGAACTCCTTGGCCTGGAACAGCGCGGCCTGGACCTTCGCCAGCGCCGCCTTGTTGTTGGCTGCCGCGTCCATCAGGGCGCGTTCGCGTTCGCTGCGGGGCAGCTGCGCCAGTTTGGCTTCGATGGCGGCAGCCGCCTTGGCGCCTACCGCCAACTGGGCCTGGAAATAGTCCGCCAGCTCGAGGCTGTCGCTGCGTGCGATCGAGATCGTGCGCGAGCCGTTCAGTCGCTCGATGCCGAGCAGGTCGGAGGTGAGCTGCTGCTTGGCCAGCTTGTCGTAGACGAGGTCTGTGGTCAGCGCATCCAGCGCCTGCATGCGCCACAGCGCGACGGCGCAGGTGATCAGCAGGAGGAAGGAGACGATGCCGAAGGCGCCGAGGATCTTGGTGCCGGTCTGGAGCTTCGTAAGGTGCATGGCAAGTATCGGAGTGGATCGGATACTTGCAGTTTAGAAACTTAGTATGACCGGGTGATGAAATTGGATGACATCGGCGGCGGGCGAATGTCACGCACCGCCGAATGCCATACGGCCCGCTTACTGCGTGGAGCGCTTCAAGGCTGGAATCGCCGCCGGCTTCCACTGCTTGACCGGCTGCTCCAGCATCTTCTTCTGCAGCAGTTCGATCGCCACTTCCAGCTGGCGGTCGCGGCCCGCGAAGGTCTCGTGCGGCAGGTTGTCGACCTCGACGTCCGGGCTCACGCCCACGCCCTCGATCAGCCATTCGCCGTCCGCCCCGAACTGGCCGAATTCGGCCACGCGCGCCATGCCGTTATCCGACAGGCCGTTGCCGTCGCTGAGCCAGACGCCGGCGCCGGCGGTGCGCTTGCCCACCAGCGGGCCGAGCTTCAGGGCCTTGACGCCGGCGGCGAAGGTTTCGCCATCGGAATAGGTCAGCTCGTCCATCAGCACCACCAGGTGGCCGCGGAAGGTGTTCTGCATGTTCGACTGCGGCAGGTTGCCGTTCGCGCTCCAGAAGGCCCACGAGCGGCGCAGCAGCTTCTCGATGATCCAGCTGTCGATGTTGCCGCCGGTATTGCGGCGCACGTCGATCACCAGGCCTTCCTTGTTGATGTTGGCGTAGAAGTCGCGGGCAAAGGCGTTGATGTCGCGCGCCGACATCGCGCGCAGGTGCAGGTAGCCGATCTTGCCTTTCGACGCCGCGTCGGCCTGCTGCGCCCTGCCCTGTTCCCAGTCGGCGTAGCGCAGCGCGGCGTGGCGCGCCATCGACACCGGGGTGACGATGGTCGCGCGCGCCTTGGCGCCGGGTGTCTTCACCTGCAGCAGCACCTGCTTGTCGGCCTGGTCGAGCAGCAGGTCGGCGATGTCGCGGCTTTCCACCAGCGACTTGCCGTTGACCGCGAGGATGGTGTCGCCTTCCTTGATGCCGACGTCGGGCGCGGACAGCGGGCCACGCTCGCCCGGCAGTTCGGGTTCGCTGCGGTAGACGCGCTCGACCCGGAAGCCATCAAGCGTGCGCGCCAGCACGGCGCCCAGGCTGGAAGGCACGCCCTCGCCGACGGCGCGGCGCTGGTCGCCCGGACGGATCTGCGAGTGCAGCGCGCCGACCTCGCCCACCATCATGCCCAGCACGTCGTCCAGCTCGGCGCGGTCGGTCACGCGCTCGACCAGCGGCGCGTAGCGGGCGCGCGCGGCGTTCCAGTCGACGCCGCGCATGTTGGCGTCGTACAGGAAGTCGCGGTGCATGCGCCAGGCGTCGTTGAACATCTGCTTCCATTCCAGGCGCGGGTTGGTGCTCACCGCCCAGTCGTCGATCTTGACCTTGGCCTTGCTGAGATCGGCCGGGGCCTTGGCGCCGGCGGCGACGATCAGCATGTCGCCGGGACCGGCGGCCGAGAAGCTACGATAAAACACGTGCTTGCGGTCCGTGCTCAGGCCGAACTCGCGCACATTGGCCGCGAAGACTTCCGGCTGCGGGCTGCTGCGGGCGATCTCCAGCGTCTTGATGGCGCCGCTGCGGCCGTTGTCCGATTCGAGGATGTACAGGCGCTTGTCGTCGATGGCCAGCGCCCGGTAGTTGCCCGGGGCGATGGGCACTTCGTACAGGCGCTCGCGCAGGCCGGCATAGTCGACCGCCGGCACCGGCGCCCTGGCCTTGTCGGGCGCGGCGGCGGTGGCCGCGGTGGCGGCGGCAGTGGCGGCGGCCACCGCCGCGTTCTTGTCCGCTTCGTCCGTGCCCGGCGCCTTCACGGCCGCCTTGGCCGCCGCTTCCGGCGACGCCGCTTCCGGCTTGGTCAATTCGTCTTCGGGCTTGAACGGGAAGCGCACGCCCGGCTGCAGGGCCAGCGCGTAGACGCCGACGCGGCGGTCGAACACCGGTCCCATGTTGCGGTCGCCCCAGGGTCCTGCATTGCCGACGTTGAAATGGCGCGCCGACAGGAAGTACAGCCACTTGCCGTCCGAGGAAAACACTGGCGAATCGGCCGTGTAGCGGTCGGTCGTCACAAAAGCCATGGTCTTCGACGGCAGGTGGTACATGCCGATCTGCTCGCGCTGCTCGCTGCTGCCGACCCGCACGAAAGCCAGGTTGCGGCTGTCCGGCGACCATACCACCTGGTCAGGGCGATCGGCGCCGGCCTGCTTGGCGTCGTCGATGATGACATTGGTTTTCGCCGCCAAATCCAGCAGCCAGGTGCGTCCCTTCTTGTCGGTGTGGGCCAGCCATTTGCCGTCGGGCGAAGGATAGATGCCGGAGCGGTGGCTGGCACCGTCGATGGTCAGGCGCTCGCCCTTGCCCGAACCGTCGGCGGCATAGCGCCAGATCTCGTTCTCGCCGGTGCTGTCCACAAAAGCGTAGACCCATTTGTCGTCGTGGCTGAAGACCGCGCTGCGGGCACGCGCGCCTTCCGGCACGGCGATCTCGACGCGGCGGTGGCTGCCGGTGCCGGCGATGGTCACACGGCCGCGCGCGGTCAGCACGATGCGCTCCAGCTTGTTGGCCAGCTCGATGCCGGTGAGTGCGTCGAGCGGCGAGCGCACCCGGCGCGTGCGCTGCTGGTCGAAGTCCGAGACCAGGCTGGCCTGCAGTCGGGTATCGAGCCCGCTGGCGATGTCGAGCACGCGCAGGTCGGCGCCCAGCTGGTAGGCGATGCGCCCGTCCCCCAGCGAAGCGGTGCGCACATCCCATTCGCTGTGATTGGTGTGGGCGCGGCGATCGCACCCGTCGGGCAGCGCGGACCAGATGTTGTCGGCGCCGCCGCTGTCGCTGATGAAATAGATGCGGCCCTGCCACCACATGGCGCGGCGGTTGTTGCCGGTATCGCCCTTGAACAGCGGGACTGCTTCAAGCTTCGAGCCGAGGTCGAAGCGCCACAGCTGGGCATGCGCGCCGCCACGGTAGGCGCGCACGTTATCGTTGGTCATCGACAGGCCCATGCGCGTGAAGAAGACGATCTTCCCGTCGTCCGACAGTGCGGCGTCGTTGGCGTCGGCCAGCGGCAGCACGCGGCGCGCCAGCTTCACCGGGTCGAGCGCCGCGACCACGCGGTGCCTGGAGGGGCCGACCGAGTTTTCTGTGCTGACCAGTACTTCGCCCTGCGCGGTCCAGCCCAGCACCGTCACACCGCCATTCTCGAAGGTAATGCGCTTGGGCAGGCCGCCCTCGATCGGCATCACATAGGCTTCCTGCGCGCCCTCGTACGAGGCGGCAAAGGCGACGAACTTGCCGTCGTGCGAGATCGCGGCATGCGTCTCCGCCGACGGGTGGGTGGTCAGGCGCGTGGCCTTGCCGCCCGCTGTCGTGGTGCGCCACAAGTCGCCCTCGGCCGTGAACACGATGGTGTCGCCGCGTACGGCGGGAAAACGGAAATAAGGATCGGCGGCGGCGGCCTGGCTGCCGATGAGCGCGAGGGACAGGGCGAGGATGGTGCGGGACACGATCATGTTTTACTGTGGCGAGGGTTGCTGAAGAGGAAGAGTTTGCCACAGGAATACGGTCTGTACGACGTGCATACGTGCAAAAAGACGGGCGAAAAAAAACCGCGCCTTGATGGCGCGGTTTTCTGGCGCAGACCGATTTACTCGATCTCGACCGTCTCGGCAGGGGCCGGCGGCGGCAGTGCGTCGCCTTCGGGGAACTCGAGGACGACCTCGTCCTTCTCGTTCAGGTCGACCGTGATGCGCCCGCCGTTGACCAGGCGGCCGAACAGCAGCTCGTCGGCCAGCGCCTTGCGGATCATGTCCTGGATCAGGCGCGACATCGGGCGCGCGCCCATCAGCGGATCGAAGCCCTTCTTCGACAGGAACTTGCGCAGCTTCTCGGTGAAGACGGCTTCCACCTTCTTCTCGTGCAGCTGCTCTTCGAGCTGCATCAGGAACTTGTCCACGACGCGCAGGATGATGTCTTCGTCCAGCGCGCGGAAGCTGATGGTCGCGTCCAGGCGGTTGCGGAACTCCGGCGTGAACATGCGCTTGATGTCGGCCATCTCGTCGCCGGCCTGCTTGGAGTCGACGAAGCCCACCGAGCGCTTGGTCAGGCTTTCGGCGCCCGCATTCGTGGTCATGATGATGATCACGTTGCGGAAGTCGGCCTTGCGTCCGTTGTTGTCGGTCAGCGTGCCGTGATCCATCACCTGCAGCAGGATGTTGAAAATGTCCGGGTGGGCTTTTTCAATCTCGTCCAGCAGCAGCACCGCATGCGGCTTCTTGGTGATGGCTTCGGTCAGCAGACCGCCCTGGTCGAAGCCGACATAACCCGGCGGCGCACCGATCAGGCGCGATACCGCGTGGCGCTCCATGTACTCGGACATATCGAAGCGGATCAGCTCGATGCCGAGGATGAAGGCCAGCTGCTTGGCCACCTCGGTCTTGCCGACACCGGTCGGGCCCGAGAACAGGAAGGAGCCGATCGGCTTGTCCTGCTTGCCCAGGCCGGCGCGCGCCATCTTGATGGCCGATGCCAGCGCATCGATCGCAGGATCCTGGCCGAACACCACGTTGCGCAGGTCGCGGTCGATGGTCTGCAGCTTGCTGCGGTCGTCCTGGTTGACCGTTTGCGGCGGGATCCGCGCGATCTTCGCGATGATGTCCTCGATCTCGGTCTTGCCGATGGTTTTCTTCTGCTTCGACTTCGGCAGGATGCGCTGGGCTGCGCCCGCCTCGTCGATCACGTCGATGGCTTTATCGGGCAGGTGGCGGTCGTTGATGAAGCGCGCCGCCAGCTCGGCCGCGGTAGTGAGCGCCGACGCCGAATATTTGACGCCGTGGTGCTCTTCGAAGCGCGATTTCAGGCCGCGCAGGATCGCCACGGTCTGCTCGACCGACGGTTCGTTGACGTCCACTTTCTGGAAGCGGCGGGAGAGCGCATGGTCTTTCTCGAACACGCCGCGGAATTCCGTGAACGTGGTCGCGCCGATGCACTTGAGCTGGCCGTTGGCCAGGGCCGGCTTGAGCAGGTTCGAGGCGTCGAGCGTGCCGCCCGAAGCGGAACCCGCGCCGATGATCGTATGGATCTCGTCGATGAACAGCACGCCGTTCGGGGTGTCCTTGAGCTGCTTGAGCACGGCCTTCAGGCGCTGCTCGAAGTCGCCGCGGTACTTGGTGCCGGCCAGCAGCGCGCCCATGTCGAGCGAATACACGACGGCGTTCTGCAGGATTTCCGGGACGTCTTCCTGGACGATGCGCCATGCCAGGCCTTCGGCAATCGCCGTCTTGCCCACGCCAGCCTCGCCGACCAGCAGCGGGTTGTTCTTGCGGCGGCGGCACAGGATCTGGATCACGCGGTCGACTTCTTCCTCGCGCCCGATCAGCGGATCGATCTTGCCGTCGGCAGCCGACTTGTTCAGGTTCTGGGTGAACTGGTCGAGCGGGCTTTCCTTGGCCTGGCCTTCGACCTGCGCTTCTTCCACGCCCTCGGACGCCTTGGAGGTGTCGAGCTGCTGGTCCTTGCGCACGCCGTGCGAGATGAAGTTGACCACGTCGAGACGCGTCACGCCCTGCTGGTGCAGGTAGTAGACGGCGTGCGAGTCTTTCTCGCCGAAGATCGCCACCAGCACGTTGGCGCCGGTGACTTCCTTCTTGCCATTGGACGCCGACTGCACGTGCATGATCGCACGCTGGATCACGCGCTGGAAGCCGAGCGTCGGCTGGGTGTCGACCTCGCCGGTGCCCGGTACGGTCGGGGTGTTATCCCCGATAAAATTAGTCAGGGTCTTGCGCAGGTCTTCAATATTGACCGCGCACGCACGCAGGACTTCGGCGGCCGAAGGATTGTCGAGCAGCGCGAGCAGCAGGTGCTCCACGGTGATGAACTCGTGGCGTGCCTGGCGCGCCTCGACAAAGGCCATGTGTAGGGATACTTCAAGTTCCTGCGCAATCATACTTCCTCCATCACGCATTGCAGGGGATGCCCCGCCTTACGCGCATGCGTTAAGACAAACTCCACTTTGGTACACGCTATATCTTTGGAAAACACCCCACAGACCCCTCTCCCATGACGGTGCACGGAAAGCATGATCTGGGTGGCCGTTTCGCGGTCCTTGTTGAAATACTCCTGGATCACCGCTACCACGAATTCCATCGGCGTGTAGTCGTCGTTCAGCAATGCCACCTGGTACAAAGGTGGCGGTTTTACGGTCTGCCGCTCCAGCAGCTGTTCGGTGTCATGCTTCGTAGCCATGGGCGTATTCTAATGCTTTCGGTATCGGTGCCAAGCGTAAACATCAGCTCGTTCTCATGTGCTTTCCATCTTACTTGTTTTCTCTTGAATGCGCAGATGGCGATCCAATTGGCGAAATCAAGAGCAGCGTTAGCTCAGCTGTAGGAAATTTGGCAACAGCCGCTCAAAAGCGCTTGACTTGCGTGGTTATTCCACCAACAATGCAGTTATCAACATTGTACTTATAGTCTTGTTGATAAGAAGTGAGCAGGCTAGGAGGGGGCAAGAGGCTTCTTGCTTTTATGGCTCGTGTGATTTGTTTTTACTTGAAGGTTCTTTTATGGCAACTGGTACTGTTAAGTGGTTCAATGATTCCAAAGGCTTTGGCTTCATCACTCCTGATGACGGCGGCGAAGATCTGTTCGCGCACTTTTCCGCAATCAACATGAACGGTTTTAAGACCCTCAAAGAAGGTCAAAAAGTCCAATTCGAAGTCACGCAAGGCCCGAAAGGCAAGCAAGCTTCCAACATCCAGGGTAACTAATCGTTCCCCTCCCGGAAGTAAAAAACCCCGCAGCTGCGGGGTTTTTTTTCGCCCTTACATCTGCTCGATCATCACTTCGCCAAAGCCCGAGCACGAGACCTGGGTCGCGCCTTCCATCAGGCGTGCGAAGTCGTAGGTGACTTTCTTGGACGTGATCGCCTTCTCCATGGAGCTGATGATCAGGTCGGCCGCTTCAAGCCAGCCCATGTGGCGCAGCATCATCTCGGCCGAGAGAATCAGCGAACCCGGGTTCACGTAATCCTTGCCGGCATATTTCGGCGCGGTGCCGTGGGTGGCTTCGAACATCGCCACCGAATCGGACATGTTGGCGCCGGGCGCGATGCCGATGCCGCCCACCTGGGCCGCCAGCGCGTCCGAAATATAGTCGCCGTTCAGGTTCAGGGTGGCGATCACGCTGTACTCGGCCGGGCGCAGCAGGATCTGCTGCAGGAAGGCGTCGGCGATCGAATCCTTGACCGTGATCTCGCGTCCCGTCCGTGGGTTCTTGATCTTGCACCATGGGCCGCCATCGACCAGCTCGGCGCCGAATTCCTTTTGCGCCAGCGCGTAGGCCCAGTCGCGGAAGCCGCCTTCGGTGTACTTCATGATATTGCCCTTGTGGACAATCGTGACCGAAGGCTTGTCGTTGTCGAGCGCGTACTGGATCGCCTTGCGCACCAGGCGCTCGGTGCCTTCGCGCGAGACCGGCTTGACGCCCAGGCCCGAGGACTCCGGGAAGCGGATCTTCTTGACGCCCATCTCTTCGGTCAGGAACTTGATCACCTTTTTGACTTCCGGCGAGCCTTCGGCCCATTCGATGCCGGCGTAGATGTCTTCCGAGTTCTCGCGGAAGATGACCATGTCGGTTTTTTCCGGATTCTTCAGCGGCGAAGGCACGCCGGCGAAATAGCGTACCGGACGCAGGCAAACGTAGAGGTCGAGTTCCTGGCGCAGCGCGACGTTGAGCGAGCGGATGCCGCCGCCCACCGGCGTAGTAAGGGGGCCCTTGATCGAGACCACGTAGTCTTTCAGCACCTCGAGGGTTTCCGCGGGCAGCCACACGTCCGGGCCATACACGCCGGTCGATTTTTCGCCGGCATAGATTTCCATCCAGCTGATCTTGCGCGCGCCGGCATAGGCCTTGCTGACGGCCGCATCGACCACCTTGATCATGACCGGGGTGATGTCCACGCCGGTGCCGTCGCCCTCGATATAGGGAAGGACAGGATTATCCGGCACACTCAGCGAAAAATCGGCGTTGACGGTGATTTTCTGGCCGTCGGCCGGGACCTTGATATGTTGGTACATCGTCGTCTCCCAAGTGGTCGCGGGGGCAGGCCGAAGGCAGAGCCTCAGGCTCGGCCTGCCAGATGAACTAAAATGCGGAATTACCCTGCGCGGACTGATAAAACCTGCGGCTGCAAGTCTTGTATAAGACAGCCCCATTACGTCTTGCATTATGCACCAGTATTTTCCGAGGCGCCATGCCATGGCGCTTCCCTGCCCCATTCGACATCCATTCATACGCATTTGCATTTCATGGCACTGATACTCTTCAATAAACCCTTCCAGGTCCTGTGCCAGTTCTCGAGCCAGGACGGCCGCGAAACCCTCGCCAATTACGTCAGGATTCCGAACATCTATCCTGCCGGCCGGCTCGACGCCGACAGCGAAGGCCTGATGCTGCTGACCGACGACGGCAAGCTGCAGCACAAGATCGCCCATCCCGACCACAAGGAAGCCAAAACGTATTTGGTGCAGGTCGATGGCGTGCCGGATGCGGCTGCGCTGGCGCGCCTGCAGGCGCCGCTCGACCTGGGCGATTTCGTCACCAAGCCTTGCCGCGCCGTACGCATCGCCGAGCCCGAATGGCTGTGGCCGCGCAACCCGCCGATCCGCGCGCGCGCCGACAAGCCGACGAGCTGGCTCGCGATCACGCTGGAAGAAGGCAAGAACCGCCAGGTGCGCCGGATGACGGCGGCGGTCGGGCTGCCGACCTTGCGGCTGGTGCGCAGCAGCATCGGGCCGTTTTCGCTGGCCACGCATCCCCTGATGCCGGGAGAATTCATCGAAGTCCGGTATCCGTAGAGAGCCATCGGGATAGGGGCGGCCAGTTATCCAGCCGGTCCCCTCCCACACCACCCGGCATGCGGGTCCGCACCGGGCGGTTCGAGTAGTTGAGGTCAAGTGAGTCGAGGCATGCCAAGGCGG
>NZ_JCASIH010000011.1:0-134978 GCF_059685935.1 Telluria sp. ZT3P39 | reverse complement strand
CCGCTGTCGGAGGTTAGCGCCAGGGTAGGCGCGGTGAGCGCGGTATCGAGCGTAAAGCTGAGCGAGGCGTTCTTGCTGTTGCCCGCCTTGTCCGTATCGGCCACGCTGACGGTATGGTTGCCGTCGGCCAGCTTGCTGGCGTCGTAGCTACTCACCACCGTACCGTCGACCGTGATCACGCGAGTCGCATCGCTGTCGGCCGCGTTGAAAGTGAGGCGGGCATCGTTGGTCAGCTTGTCGCTGGCTTCGCCGCTGTCCGAGCTTAGCGCCAGGGTAGGCGCGGTGAGCGCGGTATCGAGCGTGAAGCTGAGCGACGCGTTCTTGCTGTTGCCCGCCTTGTCCGTATCGACCACGCTGACAGTATGGCTGCCATCGGCCAGCTTGCTGGCGTCGTAGCTGCTCACCACGGCGCCATCGACCGTGATCACGCGAGTCGCATCGCTGTCGGCCGCGTTGAAAGTGAGGCGGGCATCGTTGGTCAGCTTGTCGCCGGCTTCGCCGCTGTCCGAGGTTAGCGCCAGGGTGGGCGCGGTGAGCGTGGTATCGACAGTGACATCTTGCGCAGACGATTCAGGACTGCTGTTTCCGGCTGCATCAGTTGCACGCGCCGTGAAACGATAGCTACCGTCAGCTAAGGTCGATGATGTAAATGTATACACACCGCTGAGCGCCGCGGTTTGCACTGCAATGCCGACAAACGTTCCATTTCTAAAGACCTCGACTGTCGAATTGGCTGCAGCCGTGATCGTGAGTACCGGAGCCGTGTCGTTGGTGGTCGTATCAAGTGTTGATCCACTATTGTTGCTGAATCCGCTGATACCTGGTGCATTCGGTGCCGTCGTGTCTATCGTGATGCCGACCGTATTCGTGGTGGCCGCATTACCAGCAACATCTGTAGCGCGGGCACGGAACTGGTAGGTCCCGTCTGCCAGGTTGGTCTGCAAGGCAAGCGTGCTGACAAAAGCGCCACCATTGAGCGACGCTTCATAGACAATGCTGGAAGCGGCCTCATTGCCGCTTAACGACAAATCAAATGACTTGTCGTTCGTGACGCTGTCACCGGAAGTACCCGAATCGCTCAGGTTGCTGAAGCCAAGGGTGCCTGGCGTGGGTGCGACTTTGTCCAGGACAAAAGCTTGTGTGCGGGTAGCTCCTGCATTGCCGGCGGCGTCCTCGACCCTTACCTTGAGGGTATTACTGGCTTCGAGGTTGACACCAGACAGGCTGAACGTGTTTTGTCCGACGCTATTGGTAGCAGCTTTCCAGGTGACGCCATTGTCGACCGAGACCCGCACCACTTCACCTGCAACCGTATTGGCACTCAAGGTGCCCGAGATGGTTTGCATTGCGGCGTTAGTAATAAAATCAGTTGCGCTGGAACCTGTATCGTTACTAAAAACAACCGTGCTGACCGTTGTGCTGGGTGGGGTCAGGTCCGGTGCAAACGTATATTGGTGCGTAGCCAGAAGAGGGCCGCTGCCTCCGTCCCTCCAGAACTGGATCGACTTGCCGGCACCTGTCTGGAGGGTTACTGAAACCGAGAAGTTGCCCGTGCCCGCATTGTCGGTGTAGATGATGTTTGCCGGCGCGACCTGGATTCTATTGGCACCAGCGCCGTCGGTTGACACCCAGATCGTGGGTACGTTGGGATTGCCAGTATTGGCTGCGAAGGTTCCAGTGATCGTTTGCGTTTGCAAGTCAGTGATAATGGCGCTACCCGGGTCGTCGTCGTCTTGCATCGTGATGGACGTGACGGAGGTTGCTGAATCCAGCCTGCCTTCGTAAGCCGCAATGCTCATGGCCGCCGTTTCGATCGTCCCCGTGCTTGCCTCCAGCACCCAGTCGCCGCCCGCGGCCGCGCCGCCCGTCAGGTCGGTCGATGCGGCGACGTCTGCACCGGTAGCCGCAGCCAGGGCCGAGATAAATTGCTGGCCGACGGTACCGCTTGCCACGTCACAGCCATAAAGCAGGACGTCGGCGCCGGCGCTCAGGTGGCTGCCAATGGCAGCGAGCTGGGTGCTGTAGTTGGCCAGGTTGGCTGCGTTCAGGACCGTTGAACCGAGCATGACTTCCCCGGGCGTGCCGTGGGAAATGACATCCAGACTGGCGATGTCGGTGATGATGTCGATGGCTGCCACGATGCCGGTATTCGCAGCCAGGAAATCATGAATTTGCTGCACACCATCCCGCTGAGGGTCGAGCACAACCACGGTAGCGTTGCCGGGCACGCCGGCAATAATCGTTTCGAAGTCGGCGACACTGGGATCGATAAACACAACGCGTGGCGTGAACAAACCTGTCACCCCATTGCTGGGGGCAATGACGTTGATCACGGCTGGGTTGTTATTGTTGCCATCTAGCCAGTTTTGGATCTGCTGGAATCGGGGCAGTGCGCCATCCAATAAAACGACATTGAAAAGCGTCGCGTCGTAGCGTGCAGCAAGCGAGGTGTAGTTGGTAATTCCGGTATCGATAAAGACGGTACGTGCGGCAGCCATGATGGGTCCCTTGTCAGTTTTGGAACAGTTTTTCTGGGCTACGGATACGCGGGAGCGGATCCGGCCTCCATCCCTGTGTGCGCTTCGCCCATGCAGGCACGTGCTAGGCCGCACTATTTATAAGAGTGTTCACAACCGAGACTATCGGTAGTGACTGCTGCTCACAATGGTATGAATGTCCTGACTTCCCTAGACATTTGTACTGCTCGGGCATGGGGGTAAGGGTGGCTACTGGAAAAGGGGAGAGTCCGCGCATGCGGGCAGGCCATGCCTGCGTTGGTGTTGCTGCCGATGGCAAGAGACAGCGCGACCGGAAGCTAGGCCGGGTACCTGCCTGGCAACCGCCTGTGCGCCTATCAGTGAAGTGTCTGTGGGAAGCCAGTGAGGCACGGCGGGACGGGCCGTGTCGATACGGCCGGAGTCGGCATATCGATGAACGCCTGCAAGGCGTCGTTACATCCGGTCAGGGTGGTAATCCGGATGCAGCAGATGGAATTCGCAGGGCCGCGCAACAATGTGATCGTTGACCGCCCACCCTGCGATACACCTGTTTACAGTGCCACGTGCTTCGGCTGCTCGCGATGCCTGACGATCACACGTTCGGTCCCGCCGAAGTGGGCCCCCAAGCGCTCCGCCATGTACACCGACCGGTGCTGCCCGCCGGTGCAACCCACCGCCACCGTCAGGTAGCTGCGGTTGTCCGTCTTGAACGAGGGCAGCCACTTGGCCACGAAGTTCTTGATATCTTCCAGCATCTCGGTGGCGCTCGGCTGCGCGTCGAGGAAGGCGATGACCGGGGCGTCGCGGCCGGTGAGCGGGCGCAGCGCCAGGTCGTAATAGGGGTTCGGGATGGCGCGCACGTCGAACACGAAGTCGGCGTCGAGCGGCACGCCGACCTTGAATGCGAAGGACTCGAAGAACAGGGTCAGCGGCGCATGCTCGATGTCGGCCAGTTCCCGGATCCATTCGCGCAGCTTGTTGGCGGACAGCTCCGAGGTGTCGATCACGTGGCCGAGGTTCTCGATCGCCGACAGGCGCTCGCGTTCTTCGGCGATGCATTCGATCAGGGTGCGGCGCGAAGCCGGGTTTTCGCCGGGGCGGACCTGGTGCGACAACGGGTGGCTGCGGCGGGTTTCGGAAAAGCGCGCCACCAGCGAATGGGTGCTCGAGGTCAGGAACATCACCTTGAGGTTGTGGCCTTCTTCCTTCAGGTGGCGCACGCTGACCGGCAGTTCCACCAGCGATTCGGCGCTGCGGGCATCGACAGCGACGGCGATCTTGTCCGCGCCTTTTTCGCCGACAGCGTAGACCAGGGCCGGCAGCAGGGCCGGCGGGAGATTGTCGACGCAGTAGTAGCCTGCGTCTTCGAGGACATTCAGGGCAACCGATTTGCCTGAGCCCGAAATACCGGTAATGAGGACGATGTGCATAGGGTCGATGATACCGCAAGCGCCCCGGACTTGTCCTCTTGTCTATGCCGGATGGGTCAGTCGCCGGTCATGGCTTGTCTTTGGTGCAGCAGGGAATTCGCGGAGCATGCTCCGCGCCTGCGGAACGGCCTGCCCTTGCAAGGGCAGGTTCCTTAGCAACACTCAATCTCCGGTCATGGCTTGACGTTGGTGCAGCAGGGAATTCGCGGAGCATGCTCCGCGCCTGCGGAACGGCCTGTCCTTGCAAGGGCAGGTTCCTTAGCAACACTCAATCTCCGGTCATGGCTTGACGTTGCCGTTCCATGAATTCCTGCAGCGTATCGATCCCGCGCAATTGCAAAATCGTGTTGCGCACGGCGGCCTCGAGCAGCACCGCGATGTTGCGGCCGGCGGCGACGGGAATCACGACCTTGCGCACCGGCAGGCCGAGCACGTCTTCGGTCGGGTGCTGGAAGGGCAGGCGCTCGACTTCTTCGTCGAGCGCGCCGCGTTTGACGAGATGCACGATCAGCTTGAGGCGCATCTTGCGGCGCACCGCGGTCTCGCCGAAGATCGCCTTGATGTCCAGCAGGCCCAGCCCGCGCACTTCCAGCAGGTTCTGCAGCAGCGGCGGGCAGCGGCCCTCGATCATGTTCGGGGCGATGCGCGAGAATTCCACGGCATCGTCGGCCACCAGGCCGTGCGAACGCGAAATCAGTTCCAGGCCCAGCTCGCTCTTTCCCAGGCCCGAGTCGCCCGTGATCAGGACGCCCACGCCGAGCACGTCCATGAAGACGCCATGCATGATGACGCGCTGGGCCAGTTTCTTGGACAGATACACGCGCAGGAAGTCGATCACCTGCGCCGCCGGCAGCGGGGTCGAGAACAGCGGAATGTTCTGGTCGTCGCAGATCGCGAGGATGTCGGGCGGGGTTTCCAGGCCCTGCGCGATGATCAGGGCCGGCGGGCCGCCGCCGATCAGCTCGCCGATCACGTGGGTGCGCGAGCTCGATTTCAGGCGGTGGTAGTAATTCAGTTCCTGGTGCCCGAACACCTGGATGCGGCCGGGGTGGATCAGGTTCAGGTGGCCGACCTGGTCGGCGGCCGAGGCCGCGTCGCCCGCGATCTGCCGCTCGCCGCCGGGGAAGCCCGCGAACCAGCCGAGCTGGAGGCTGTCGCGGTTGTCGTCGTACAGCCGTTGAATGGTCAGCGGGGTCTGCAGCATGGGCATGGGCATGGAGCGCGGCGAAATTGCCGCGAAGCTAGTGTAGCGTAACTAGGGAAGCTTAACCCGGGCTCTTAGCCCATTGCCTGCAGGCTGGGTTGCCAATTGATGATGCGCTCGTGGACCGATTTTGGGTCCGGGTCGGTGGCCAGCGCAGTGCGCATGGCTTCGTCCGAGAACAGCTCGGCGATTTCCGACAGGATCTCGAGGTGCTGCTGGGTGACGTGGTCCGGAATCAACAGGAAGAACAGCAGGCTGACCGGCTGGCCGTCGGGCGACTCGAAAGGAATCGGTTCGACCAGGCGCACGAAGGCGGCCAGGGGCGACTTCAGGCTCTTGGAACCCTTGATGCGGCCATGCGGCACGGCCACGCCATGGCCGAGGCCAGTGGAGCCGAGACGCTCGCGGGCGAACAGGTTGTCCGACACGGTCGAACGCGCGATGCCGCAGTTGTTTTCGAAGATCAAGCCGGCTTGCTCGAACGCGCGCTTCTTGCTGGACACTTCCAGGTCCAGCTGCACATTCTCGAGCGAGAGGATTTTGCTAAGGTTCGTCATAACTGGTGTGCGGGTGCACAGGTAGGTGCTTGCGAGGCGGAATTATAGGCCTGTTTCATGGCAGCGGCATGCGATTTCGTATCGGTACGGGCATCCAGTAGTGAAGGTGGGGACAGGCCCGCAAAAATACAGGCTCAGGCGACGATTTTCCCTCACAACGAAACGCAATTTCCTGAGTTAAATTGGCACGAAAGCCTGGCAAACAGGGGCTGCGCGCCCCTTTGCGCCGATTTTTATCGTCCCGCGCCCGGATCTTGGGCGAACCGCGGGCTTTGGTGTTTTGACATCGGGACAGCAGAATGGTTGTGGCCGAAAACGCACAGCCGGTAGCGCGGCTGTGCGTTGGCGGCGCTTATTGGCGGGCAGTACGCAGGTTGCCCGGCATGCCGGTACTGAAGTTGGCGCGCCAGGGATTGATGTCCAGGCCGCCACGGCGGGTATAGCGCGCGTACACCGCCAGCTTGGACGGCTTGCACTGGCGCAGCACGTCCATGAAGATGCGCTCCACACATTGCTCGTGGAATTCGTTGTGCTCGCGGAAGCCGATCAGGTAGCGCAGCAGGCCTTCCTGCTCGATCTGCGGGCCGACGTAATGGATCTGCACGCTGCCCCAGTCCGGCTGGCCGGTGACCAGGCAGTTCGACTTGAGCAGGTGCGACACCAGGGTCTCTTCGACCTGGCCATCGAGCTGGTTCGCGCTCAAGAGCTGGGGCGCAGGCACGTACTGGTCGATCTCGAGGTCGAGGCGGTCGAGCAGGGTGCCTTCGAGCTCGCCCATCTTCAGCGTGCCGAAGGCGTCCGGCGTCGTGATCTTCACGTGCACGGGCGCGCCAAACACGGCGGACAGGTCCTGGCGCAGCAGCTCGGCCAGCGCGTCGGTGCCGGCCACGCGGGTCTGGTTGAACGAGTTCAGATACAGCTTGAAGGATTTCGATTCGACGATGTTGGGCGAGTCGCTCGGCGCCGTGATGGTGGCGATCGCCACCTGCGGCTTGCCGCGCATGTTCAGCCACGACAGCTCGTAGGCGTTCCAGATGTCGACGCCGAAGAAGGGCAGGGTGCCCGAGGTCGCGGTGAGTCCCAGCTCTTCGCGTTTTTGCGCGCGCGGGATCGGGAACAGGAGTTCGGGTGCGTACTGGCTCTGGTATGCGGAGGATTTGCCGAGGGGGGACTGGTCAGGAGTATTCATGGATAAAGGACGCTTGTAACGTAGGGTGGGCGGCTTCGCCGCCCGCGCGTTCAACGAACGATTGCGTGCCACGGTGTGGTTAACACTGCGGTGCGAAAACAGGCTAGACGCCCAAAAACAGCTTATACACCGGATTGGCACTCTCGTCCCAATACCGGTACCCGAGCGTCGCCAGGAACTGCCGGAATTCATCCATCTCCGTGCTTGGCACCTGCAGGCCAACCAGGATGCGGCCGACGTCGCCGCCCTGGTTCCGGTAATGGAACAGCGAGATATTCCAGTTCGGCGCCATGCTGTCGAGGAAGCGCATGAGGGCACCGGGGCGTTCGGGGAATTCGAAACGATACAGCAATTCGTCCTGCGCCAGCGCGCTTTTTCCGCCCACCAGGTGGCGGATGTGCAGCTTGGCCAGCTCGTCGCCGGTCAGGTCGAGGGTGCGGAAATCGTGTTCCTCGAAGGTGCGCGCCAGCAGCCCGGATTCGCCGCGGCTGCCGACCTGCACGCCGACGAAAATATGCGCTTCGCGCGCATCGCTGATGCGGTAGTTGAACTCCGTGACGTTGCGCGGGCCGACCAGCGCGCAGAAGCGCCGGAAGCTGCCGCGCTGCTCGGGAATCGTCACCGCGAACACCGCCTCGCGCGATTCACCCAGCTCCGCGCGTTCGGCGACGAAACGCAGGCGGTCGAAGTTCATGTTGGCGCCGCAGGCAATCGCCACCAGTGTCTCGGCTTTCACCGGATGGCGGCTCATTTGCGAGCGCTCCACATAGGCCTTGGCGCCGGCGACGGCCAGCGCGCCGGCCGGCTCGAGGATGCTGCGCGTGTCCTGGAACACGTCCTGGATTGCGGCGCAGATCGCATCGGTGTCGACGATGATGATCTCGTCCACCACCTGTTGCGCGACACGGAAGGTCTCTTCGCCCACCAGCCGCACCGCGGTGCCGTCCGAGAACAGGCCGACGTCCGTCAGCGTGACGCGCCGGCCGGCCTTGAGGCTTTTCGCCATCGCATCCGAATCGATGGTCTGCACGCCGATGATGCGGATGTCCGGGCGCACCGCCTTCACATAGGCGCCGACGCCGGAAATCAGGCCGCCGCCGCCGATGGCCACGAAAATCGCGTGGATCGGACCCGAGTGCTGGCGCAGGATCTCCATGCCGATCGTGCCCTGGCCGGCGATCACGTCCGGATCGTCGAAAGGGTGGACAAAGGTCATGCGCTGCTCTTTTTCCAGCAGCAGCGCGTGGTTGTAGGCGTCGGTGTACGAATCGCCATGCAGCACCACTTCGACATTGGCGGCGCCGCGCGCCTTGACCGCGTCGATCTTCACCTGTGGGGTGGTGGTGGGCATCACGATCAGGGCGCGGCAGCCCAGGCGTGCGGCGGACAGCGCCACGCCCTGGGCATGGTTGCCGGCCGAGGCGCAGATCACGCCGCGCTTCAACTGCTCCTGCGTGAGGTTGGCCATCTTGTTATAGGCCCCGCGCAGCTTGAAGCTGAACACGCTCTGCATGTCTTCGCGCTTGAAATAGATGCGGTTGTTCATGCGGCCGGACAGGGTCGGCGCGTATTCGAGCGGGGTTTCTTGGGCGACGTCGTAGACGCGCGCGGTCAGGATTTTCTTGAGGTAGTCGGTAGTCATGGTCGGCAATCGGTTGTTGCTGCCAGTTGGGATGGCTGGCGGTCCGGACGACGCACACTGTTCTGCCAGCAGGGGTGACCGAGGCGCGCAGCGACGATACGGCGCCCTGGATGGCAGGCCCGGCGTATCGTGTCGTTACGATAAGTGATCCTCATTATAATGGACCCATGACTTACTCGTTCAGGCGTCCTCGCCCAACCTCCTCCATTCGATGATCGAATCCGCCGTCCTCTGGCTGCTGAAAGTCCTGGCCGCGCCGGCCGTCGGGCTGAGCTCCGTCTTCATCATTGCGTTCGTCTCCGCCACCTTGCTGCCGCTCGGCTCCGAGCCGGCCGTGTTCGCGGTCGTCAAGGCGAACCCTGCGATGTTCTGGCCGGCGATCCTTGTCGCCACCGTCGGCAATACGCTGGGCGGGGCGGTCGACTATTTTCTGGGCTACCGCGCCAAGGTCGCTTTTGCCAAGGACCGCCAGAGCCGCTGGTTCGGCTGGCTCAAGAAATACGGCGCCAAGACCATGCTGCTGTCCTGGGTGCCGGGCGTGGGCGACCCGCTGTGCACCCTGGCCGGCTGGCTGCACCTGCCGTTCTGGCCGAGCGTGATGTACATGGCGATCGGGAAGTTCGGGCGCTACGTGAGCATGACGGCGGTGCTGCTCTACATCCCGGACGGCTTCTGGAAGAGCGTCGGCGAGCTGCTGGGGCGCTGGTTCGGGTAAGCCGTCAGCCCGAGAGAATTGGTGAGGAAGCGGCGCCGTGAGCTGGCTATACTGGACGCACATGTCCAGCCTCCCTTCGCGCACCTTCGACCTCTCGCTGCCTGCCGACCGCCGCCTGGCCGGCCTTGCCGTCACGCTGCTGGTCCATGCGGCGCTGGTCGCCGGCTGGCAGATGGCGCGCACGGCGCCGCCCCCTCAGAACGATGACGATGGTTTCGTGGTCCAGTGGCTGCGCCTCCCTGCGCCGGCGCCGCGCATCGAGGCCGCGCCTGTCGTGCCGCGTGCACGCCCCACGCCCGCAGCTGCCGCCCATCGCAGCACGCATGCGGTTGCGCAGGCGCCGCCTCAGGTGACTGCGGCCGAGCCGCTAGTCCAAACGGAGCCGAGCGCCCCGATCCCCGCCTTTGACGCGCCACCCGCGCCCAGCGCCGGCGCCATCATGGAAGCGGCCCGCCGCAGCGTCGGCAGCATCGACCGCGCGCTGCGCAAGGACAAGCTGCCCACCATCGTGCTGCCCCCCGACAGTCCGCAGTTGCGCATGCGCGAGGGCATGGAACTGGCGCATGCGCTGGCGCCGCCCAAGCTGTGGCAAGCGCCCAAGGTCGAGGAACTGGTGAACAACACCGGCGACGGCGCGCGCCGCACCCGCGTCATCACCGGCAATGGCGCCTACTGCCTCACCGAGCGCTCTCCCGTCACCAACGTCGAGATGATCGAAATGCACGGCAAGCAGCGCTTCACCAGCTGCCCCAAGCACGAAACACCGGCCAAGAAGCAGGTGTGGCGCACGGCGCGCGACTAGGGGACTCCCGGTCGGGCTGACGGACTTTGTTGAAAAAAGCGCCATGTTAAGTCTTCGATAAGACTAAGCGGATACATTCCGTCGTATTGCAGACCAGGGCAGATCCTGGTGACTGCGCCTACCGCATGCGACCATGACCCCGACCACCCGGCTACCCACCCGCGCCCGACGCGCCTTCACCCTGTTCAAGGCCGGCGCCGCCGGTCTCTTCCTGCTGCTGCTCATGTATGCCGTCCTGGCCGCGCTCCCGAAGCCGATGTTCGCCTACCGCGCGACCTACCAGAACTACCACGTGTGGTCGGACCGGCCGATCCCCGCCGAGATCACCGGGGTGCTGGACGACGTGACCAGGCGCCTGCGCACCTCGGTCCTGCACGACCGCAGCACCCCGGTCGAGATCTTCTTCTGCAACGAGCCCTGGCGCCTGTGGCTGTATGGCCGGCACTTCAGCACGCAGGTCGGCGGGGCGGCGGACGTCTGGCTCACCCGCCAGGTGTTCATCCGCGCATCAAGTATCGCGGCAAACCGGATCCACCCGCCGGGGCGCGGCCCGATCGCCGATGCCGCGCAGCGCCCGCTGTCGTACTTCATCGCGCACGAGATCACCCACAGCGACGTCTCGCGCAGCTTCGGGCGCACCGTCATGCTGCGCTATCCAGAATGGCTGCTGGAGGGCTATGCCGACTATGTGGGCAAGGCCGGGGATTTCGATTTCGATGCGAACCGCACGCTGTTCCGCGCTGGCGCACGCGAACTCGATCGCAACAGGAGCGGGCTGTATCGCGGCTTCCACCTGAAGGTCGCCTACCTGCTCGACAAGAAGGGCTGGACGCTGCAGCAGGTCTTCGCACGGCCGCCCGGGGACGCCGAGCTGGACGCCTGGCTGCGCGCGGATCGCTGATCCTTGCCGGCCGGCGGCACTCCGGGGCTACGAATACCGGGCGGAAGCGTGTATTCTTGGATGACTTCCGTTCACATTCGTATCCTGGATCTCTCTTGGCCATCACTTCCACAGCCCTGGCGCAGCGCGCGAACGACCCTGACATCCTTGCCATCTTCAATGCGATACCGTCGGCCTGCATGGTCATGTCGCCGGATTTCGAGATCGTGGCCGTCAGCGATGCGCATCTCGCGTCGACCGGCGCCCGGCGCGAACATATCGTCGGCCGTCACATCTTCGATGCCTTCCCTTCCAACCCCGACGAATTGGGCGGCGATGGCGTGGAAAACATACGCGCCTCGATTACCCGGGTGCTGCAGCACGGGCTTGCAGACCTCATGCCGGTCCAGCGTTACGACGTTCCCACCGAGGGCGACGCGGACAGCGGCTTTTCGGTCCGCTACTGGAAACCGATGCACACACCGGTATTGGACAGCCACGGCAAGGTCATTTACGTCATCCAGCATGTCGAGAACGTGACCCGGCAAGTCATGGATTCCGCGAGTGTCGCGGACCTGCAATCGGAGATTTCATCGCAGGCCCGGCAGATCCACGATTTGCAGCGCATCGCCGAATTGTTCCGGCAGGCGCCGATATTCATGGCGATGCTCACCGGCCCCACCCACCGGGTCGAGTTCATGAATGCGGGGTATTCGGCACTGATCGGACACCGGGATATTGTGGGCATGACGATTGCCGAAGGCCTGCCCGATGCGGCCGAGCAGGGTTATGTCAGTCTGCTCGACGAGGTGTACCGCAGCGGCCAGCCGTATGCCGAAAACAATGCAAAGTATGAGGTCCAGGCCACGCCCGGGGGCCTCGTCGACGAACGCTATGTCGACTTCGTGTTCCAGCCGCTCTGCGACGCCAGGGGCAAGGTCACCGGCATCCTGGTGCAGGGTGTGGACGTCACCGATCGGACACGCGCCGACCTGCGCAACCAGGCATTGGCCAAGCTGACCGAGATCGTCCGCGATCTCGAGAAACCGGACGACGTCATTTACCACGCCTCGGTCATCCTGGGGAAAGCACTGGGCGTGAGCCGGGTAGGATACGGCACCATCGACCCGGATGCGGAAACGCTCACCGTCGACCGCGACTGGACTGCCGCCGGCGTCGAGACCCTGGCAGGTACCCTGAAGCTGCGCGACTACGGCTCGTTCATCGACGACCTCAAGCTCGGCAAATTCATCGTCATCGACAAGGTTGAAGAGGACCCGCGCACCAGCGAGGCCGCCGCGGCGCTCAAGGGCCGCGGTGCGGGTTCGTTCGTCAATGTGCCGATCATCGAACAGGGCCAGCTCGTTGCGGTCATTTTCGTGAACAATGCCGCAGCGCGGCATTGGACGGCAGGCGAGCTGGCCTTCATCAAGGAAGTCGCGGAACGCACGCGCGTCTATAGCGAGCGCCTGCGCAGCGAAACGGCAATGCGGTTCAGCGAGATGAAATTCCGCACGATTGCCAATGCCATGCCGCAGATGGTCTGGTCGACCCTGCCCGACGGTTACCACGATTACTACAACGACCGGTGGTACGAGTTTACCGGGATCGCCAGGGGCGCGACCGACGGCGAAGACTGGAACCTCGTCCTGCATGCGGACGACCAGGCGCGCGCCTGGGAAGTCTGGCGGCACAGTCTCGCGACCGGCGCGGCCTACGAGATCCAGTATCGCCTCAGGCATCGCTCCGGGGAGTTCCGCTGGGTCCTGGGGCGTGCGCTGCCGGTCCGCGACGACCGTGGAGCCATCCTCCGCTGGATGGGAACCTGCACCGATATCCACGCGCAAAAGCTGGCCGAGGACGAATGGCGCAAGGAGAGCCAGCGCAAGGACGAATTCCTGGCGATGCTCGCCCATGAATTGCGCAATCCGCTCGCGCCGATCAGCACCGCCGCGCAGTTATTGAAGCTGCAGGGCGCCGATGTCAAGCGCATCCACCAGGCCAGCGACATCATCACGCGCCAGGTCAGGCACATGACCAACCTGGTCGACGACCTGCTCGATGTGTCGCGGGTTACCCGTGGCCTGGTACAGCTCGAGCGGGAGGATGTCGACCTGAAGGTCGTCATCAGCAGCGCAGTCGAGCAGGCGCAACCCTTGCTCGAAGCCCGGCACCATGAGCTGCTGCTCAGGATTCCGTCGTCCCAGGCCTTCGTGCGCGGCGACCGCACACGCCTGGTGCAGGCGATTGCCAACCTGCTCAATAACGCCGCCAAATACACCCCGCAGCACGGCCAGGTGTCACTCAGCCTGGACGTGCAGCAGGAGCAGGTCGGCATCAGCGTGAGCGACAACGGGATCGGCATGGCGGCCGAACTGCTGCCCCGGGTGTTCGACCTGTTCTCGCAGGCGGAACGCACGCCTGACCGCGCGCAGGGCGGACTGGGACTGGGGCTGGCGCTGGTCAAGAGTATCGCCGGCCTGCACGACGGCAGCGTACAGGCCCGCAGCGACGGCGTGGGCAAGGGCAGCACCTTCACCATGACGCTGCCGCTGATTCTCCCCGGCCGTTCCGAGGCGGCGCCCGCGGTCGCCGCGGTGGCCCGGGTTGAGGCCAGTGCGCATGTGACGATCGTGGACGACAACCTGGACGCAGCCACCGCATTGGGAGCGCTGCTCGAGGCGGCAGGCCACCATGTGCAGGTGTTCGAAGAGGCGCATGGCGCACTCGAGGCAGCGAACCGCTCGGCTACCGAGGTATTCATCCTCGATATCGGCCTGCCCGATATCGACGGATACGAGCTTGCACGGCGACTGCGCGCCAACCCGCGCACGGCCCATGCCGTCCTTATTGCGCTGACCGGATACGGCCAGGCCCACGACCGCATCCTGTCCAAGGCAGCCGGCTTCGATCATCACTTCGTCAAACCGATCGAGACCGACCAACTGACGGCGATTCTGGCAGGGCTTCCGGCAACAAGCCTTACGCAATATGCCAATGTGCGTCCCCATGCAAACGAATGATGCACTGAGGCCTTTTTTTGCAAAGATAATTTGCATTTGGCATTAACTCTTGGCATTTCATTGCGTGGCCTGTGGTCATTTTCTTACCACGCGCCAGCGTGGTGCAGCGCAATAAGCTAGAATGAACGTCCTTCGGGCCCGTCCGAGCTGTTGAGTCGATTCCATGAACGCCCCCGCACAACTGCATACCCTGCTTGCCGACAACGCCCCCGCGCGCCTGCGCGAGATCCCGTACAACTACACCTCGTTTTCCGATCGCGAAATCGTGATCCGCCTGCTGGGTGAGTCGTCGTGGCGGCTGCTCGACGAGCTGCGCGGGGCGCGCCAGACCGGGCGCTCGGCGCGCATGCTCTACGAGGTGCTGGGCGATATCTGGGTCGTGCGCCGCAATCCGTATTTGCAGGACGACCTGCTGGACAACCCGAAGCGCCGCCAGAAGCTGATCGACGCGCTGCACCACCGCCTCGGCGAAGTCGACAAGCGCCGCCTGAGCGTGGACGCCGCCGGCGAAGACGGGCTTGACGCCGCGGCCAGCCGCAATGCCGCCGTCGAACAACTGCTCGATGCCGCGCGCGCCGCCGTCGATGCCTTCGGCCTCGAATTCCGCGAGATGTACGACCTGCGCAAGCGCGCCCTGCGCGTGCTCGGCGCCTATACCGACAAGCGCAACATCCGCTTCGACGGCATGCACCGCATCTCGCACGTCACCGACGCCACCGACTGGCGCGTCGAATATCCCTTCCTGGTGCTGGTGCCCGATTCGGAAGAAGAAATGGCCGGCCTGGTCAAGGGCTGCATCGAACTGGGACTGACCATCATCCCGCGCGGCGGCGGCACCGGTTACACCGGCGGCGCCATTCCGCTCACGCCGATGTCGGCCGTGATCAACACCGAAAAGCTGATTGGTTTGGGCGAGGTCGAGATCACCCGGCTGCCCGGCGTGGACCGCGACTACGCGACCATCCACACTTTTGCGGGCGTGGTGACCCAGCGCGTCTCGCAGGCGGCCGAAAAGGCCGGCTTCGTCTTCGCGGTCGACCCGACCTCGGCGCATGCCTCCTGCATCGGCGGGAACATCGCCATGAATGCGGGCGGCAAGAAGGCCGTGTTGTGGGGCACGGCGCTGGACAATCTCGCTTCGTGGCGCATGGTCGACCCGAACGGCGACTGGCTGGAAGTCACCCGCATGGACCACAACCTGTCGAAGATCCACGACGCGCCGGTGGCCACCTTCAAGCTTGAATGGACCCATCCGACCCCGCGCGGCGTGGCGAAAGCCGAGCCGTTCCGCACCGAGACGCTCACCATCGAGGGCAAGCGCTTCCGCAAGGAAGGCCTGGGCAAGGACGTCACCGACAAATTCCTCTCCGGCCTGCCGGGCATCCAGAAAGAGGGCACCGATGGCCTGATCACATCAAGCCGATGGATCCTGCACAAGATGCCGAAGTTCACCCGCACCGTGGCGCTGGAATTCTTCGGCCAGGCGCGCGATGCGATCCCGTCGATCGTCGAAATCACCAACTATCTCGACAGCCTGCCGAAGAACGGCGACCCGGCCTTTGCGACCCTGCGCCTGGCGGGTCTGGAGCACCTGGACGAGCGCTACCTGCGCGCGGTCGGCTATGCCACCAAGTCCAAGCGCGGCGTGCTGCCGAAAATGGCGCTGTTCGGCGACATCGTCGGCGACGACGAGAATGCGGTGGCGATTGCGGCCTCGGAAGTGGTGCGCATTGCGAACACCCGCGTCGGCGAAGGTTTTGTCGCCGTCAGCCCGGAAGCGCGCAAGAAGTTCTGGCTGGACCGCGCCCGTACCGCGGCGATTGCGCGCCACACCAACGCCTTCAAGATCAACGAAGACGTGGTGATCCCATTGAACCGGATGGGCGAGTACACCGACGGCATCGAGCGCATCAACGTCGAGCTGTCGATCAAGAACAAGCTGGCCCTTAGCAGCGAGCTGCTGGCCTATCTCTCGAACGAGCACCTGCCGATCGAGAAGAGCGACGACGCTTCCGGCGACGCCGTCGACCGCGACGAAATCCTGGGCGACCGCCCACAGCAGGCGATGGCGCTGGTCGAAGCCGCGCGGGCGCGCTGGAGCTTCATCCTCGCCAACCTCGATGCGCGCCTTGTCGACGTACACGGCAAGCTCGATGAGCTGGGCCTGGATGCGATGTCGGCGGTGCTGGACCAGCGCATCGGCAGCCAGCCGGATGCGCTGTTGTTCGACGTGGTGCAGGACCACACCATCCGCGTTTCGTGGAAGGGCGAACTGCGTGCACCGCTGCGCCAGATCTTCAACGGTTCGGCCTACAAGTGCATCCTCGACGAAGCCACCGCGATCCACAAGCGCGTGCTGCGCTCGCGCGTGTTCGTGGCGCTGCACATGCACGCCGGCGACGGCAATGTGCACACCAACCTGCCGGTGAACTCGGACGACTACGCGATGCTGCAGGACGCCCACAAGGCCGTCGAACGCATCATGAAGCTGGCTCGTTCGCTGGACGGCGTGATCTCGGGCGAGCATGGCATCGGCATCACCAAGCTCGAATTCCTGCACGACGAAGAAATCCAGGAATTCCGCGACTACAAGCTGCGCGTCGATCCGGAAGGGCGCTTCAACAAGGGCAAGCTGCTCAACCTGGAGGGCGCCCACGCCGACCTGCGCAACGCCTACACGCCGTCCTTCGGTCTGATGGGCCACGAATCGCTGATCATGCAGCAAAGCGATATCGGCGAGATCGCCAACAGCATCAAGGATTGCCTGCGCTGCGGGAAGTGCAAGCCGGTCTGCACCACCCACGTACCGGAGGCGAATCTGCTCTATTCGCCGCGCGACAAGATCCTCGCCACCTCGGCCCTGATCGAAGCCTTCCTGTACGAAGAACAGACCCGCCGCGGCGTCTCGATCCGCCACTGGGAAGAATTCGAAGACGTGGCCGATCACTGCACCGTGTGCCACAAATGCGTGACGCCATGCCCGGTCGACATCGACTTCGGCGACGTCTCGATGAACATGCGTAATTTGCTGCGCAAGATGGACAAGCGCAGCTTCAAGCCGGCCAGCCGCGCCGCCATGTTCTTCCTGAACGCGACCGACCCGACCACCATCAACGCGACGCGCAAGGTGATGATCGATTGGGGCTACAAGGCCCAGCGCATGGGCAACCAGCTGCTGCGCGGCTTCGCCAAGCCGCAGGTGGAAGCGCCGCCCCCGACCACCGGCAAGGCGCCGGTTCGCGAGCAGGTGATCCACTTCATCAACAAGAAAATGCCGGGCAACCTGCCGAAGAAGACCGCGCGCGCGCTGCTCGACATCGAGGACGACAAGGTGATCCCGATCATCCGCAACCCGAAGACGACCACGGCCGATACCGAAGCCGTGTTCTACTTCCCGGGCTGCGGCTCGGAGCGCCTGTTCTCGCAGGTGGGCCTGGCGACCCAGGCGATGCTGTGGGAGACCGGCGTGCAGACCGTGCTGCCGCCGGGCTACCTGTGCTGCGGCTATCCCCAGCGCGGCGCCGGCCAGTACGACAAGGCCGACAAGATGATGACGGATAACCGCGTGCTGTTCCACCGCATGGCCAACACGCTGAACTACCTCGACATCAAGACGGTCCTGGTCTCCTGCGGCACCTGCTACGATCAACTGGCGACCTACGAGTTCGACAAGATCTTCCCCGGCTGCCGCATCATGGACATCCACGAATACCTGCTGGAGAAGGGCGTGAAACTCGAAGGCGTGAGCGGCACCCGCTACATGTACCACGACCCCTGCCACACGCCGATGAAGATGCAGGATTCGCTCAAGACCGTGAACGCGCTGGTGACCACGTTCGACGATGTGAAGATCGAGAAGAACGACCGCTGCTGCGGCGAGTCCGGCACCTTCGCCGTGAGCCGTCCCGACATCGCCACCCAGGTCCGCTCGCGCAAGCAGGGCGAGATGGAGAAGGGCGCCGACAAGCTGCGCGCCGACGGTTTCGAAGGCGAAGTGAAAATCCTGACCAGCTGCCCGTCCTGCCTGCAGGGCCTGTCGCGCTACAACGCCGATTCCGGCACCACCGCCGACTACATCGTGGTCGAGATGGCGCGTCACCTGCTGGGCGAGAACTGGATGCCCGACTACGTGGCGCGCGCCAATAACGGCGGTATCGAAAGGGTGCTGGTATGAGCATGCAAGCCGGTTGCGAACTGTGCGAGCTGGCCGTGCCCGTGGCCTGGGCCGGCCCCAAGTTCAGCGTGATCATCGTCGACGACGCCAACTACCCCGGCTTTTGCCGCGTCATCTGGCGCGAGCACGTGCGCGAGATGAGCGACCTGGCCCAGGAAGACCGCCTGCTGCTGAACGAGGCCGTGTACCAGGTCGAGCTGGCGGTGCGCGACGTCATGCGCCCGCTGAAGGTGAATGTCGCGAGCCTGGGCAACGTGGTGCCGCACCTGCACTGGCACGTCATTCCGCGCTATGCGGACGACGCCCACTTCCCGGCGCCGGTATGGGCCACGGCCGCGCGCCAGCCCGACGAATCGATCGTCGCCGCGCGCCGCGCGCTGCTGCCGGAACTGGCCAGCGCCATCGCTCGCCGTTTTAATGAACAAGAGGAGGCTCCGTGCCCAATCCAACTGACCTGACCGTACGCCAGAAATCGCGCGTGCTGGAAATCGCCTTCGACGACGGCAGCGCCTTCTCGATTCCGTTCGAGCTGATGCGCGTGTACTCGCCGTCGGCCGAAGTCAAGGGCCACGGCCCCGGCCAGGAAGTGCTTCAGCTGGGCAAGCGCGAGGTCGGCATGCTGGGCCTCGAGCCGGTCGGGAACTACGCCGTCAAACCCGAGTTCGACGACGGCCACGCCAGCGGCATCTTCACCTGGGATTACCTGTACAAGCTGGGGAGCGAGCAGGGGACGCTGTGGCAGAACTATCTGGATCGCCTGCATGCCGCCGGCTTCGACGGCGACAGTGGCCGCGAGCCCGGCACCGAGCTTCCAGGGGCCAAGCCGAAGTCCGGCTGCGGGCATAGCCACTAACCCGTAGGGTCGGCGGCTTGTGATCCGGTCCACTGGACCCGATCACCCCGCGCGTTCACATCACGTTTGATCTGCCCGCGCGGCTGATCGACCCCCAACTATCACCGCGCGGCCGGCAAAGCCGGCCACCCTACAACTGCGCGAGCAGCCCCTGCGCGCACTCCCGCACCGCTTCCCGCAACTCCTGCGGCCTCCGAATCTCGAACCCGAACGGCACGCTGGCCAGCTGCCTCGCAAACCACCCGATATCATCCGACTGGTTGTGCATCACCACCCCCAGGTCCGTCTGCTCGAACACCCCGATCGTGTCGAAGAACTGCGCCTGCGCTTTATCCAGCGTCGTCATCAATAACACCTCGACCGCATAGGCCCGGGGCAGGGTAGCCACCGAGCGCACCAGGTAGCCCAGCGCATCGAAGCCTGCCGGGCGCTCGAAACGCGCCGCCAATGGCTGGATCGTGTCGATCCGATCGAGCCGGAACGAACGCACGTCGCCGCGCAGATGGCACCAGCCCACCGCATACCAGCACGCGTCGTGGTAGCCCAGTCCATAGGTATCGACCTCGCGCGTTGAAGTGCGCCCACCCGCGTCGACATACGCCAGACGCACGCGCTGCCCCGCACGGGCCGCCAGCGACAGCGCCCCCAGCGCGGCATTGCCGGTCGCTGCCGGCGCGCGCCTGAGATCGAGCTGCACCGTGTCGGCGATGGCCCGTACCCGTTCGCGCAGGCCGGCCGGCATGGTGCGTTCCAGCTTGGCCTGCGCGCTCGCGATGGCCGGTGCGGCGCGCTCCAGCCCCAGTTTGCCCGCAGCCAGCAGGCCCACCGACAAGGCCAGCGCTTCGTCGTCGGAGAACATCATCGGCGGCAGTTTGAAGCCGGCTACCAGTGCATAGCCGCCGGCGCGTCCGCGTTCGGCCACGACGGGAATGCCCATCTCCTCCAGCGTGGCGATGTAGCGCCGCACTGTGCGCGTGTCCACTTCCAGCCGTGCGGCGATATCGGCCCCGCTGACCTGCCCATGGGCCAGCAGCAGCTCGAGCACCGCCAGCACCCGCGTCGTTGGTTTGGTCATCGCATCGTTTTAAAAAAATCAGGGCCGATTATGTCCTGATTAGCCCTTACCGTGCAGTTTTATCCATGCATGAAAGGGAAGTGAGATGACCGAGTTTGCGCACCTGTGGCTGTTCTTCGTGGTGGTCTTCGGCGTGGTGGCGCTGCCGGGACTGGACATGGCCTTCGTGCTGGCCAGCACGCTGCGCGGCGGGAACGGGGCGGGCTTCGCCGCGGTCGGCGGCATTGTCCTGGGCGGCATCGCCCACGTCGTTATGGGCGTGCTCGGCGTGGCGACGATCCTGGCCGTCTGGCCGCCGCTGTTCAACGCCGTGCTGTTCGCGGGCGCCGTGTACATCGGCTGGATCGGCTGGAGCCTGCTGCGCGCACGCGAGGGCGTCGCGTTGCCGAAGGCGGGCAATGCGCCGCGCGGCCGCTCGGTCTTCTTGCAGGGAATGCTCACCTGCCTGCTCAACCCGAAGGCCTATGTCTTCATGCTGGCGATCTTCCCGCAATTCCTGCGCCCGGAGCGCGGGCACCTGTGGGGCCAGGCCGCGGCGCTGGGCCTGATCACGTCGATCACGCAGGCAATGGTGTATGGCGCGGTGGCAGTGGGAGCCTTGCGTGCGCACGGATGGCTGGTTGCGCACCCGCGCGCGGGACTGGCGGCGGCGCGCTCGGTCGGCGCCGTGCTGGTTGCTGCAGCCTTGCTCACGGTCCTGCAAAGTTGGACCTGAGGCAGGAAACGGCGCCCAAAAACAAAGAGCACATCCGAAGATGTGCTCTTTTGCTGTGCGCTGCCCGCCAGGCGGGCCAGGCCCTTAAGCTTGCGGCTGGATGTTCGAAGCCTGCTTGCCTTTTGGACCGGTGGTGACCTCGAAGGTCACGCGCTGGTTCTCGGCCAGCGACTTGAAGCCGCTTGCGTTGATTGCCGAGAAGTGCGCAAACAGGTCTTCGCCACCGCCATCAGGGGTGATGAAACCGAAACCTTTTGCATCATTGAACCATTTTACGATACCAGTCGCCATGTTATTTCTCTCTTGTAAGTTAGTCTGTTTTATTCGCCCTGCCAGCGAACCTTCGGACTTTCAGACCAGTGGCGCGCTCAACATTGCAAACTTGATTATAGAGAGAATCTGTTAAAACGGAAGCAAGATTTTCGAATTGTGCGCACCGTCAACTAAATGCCACAGCCGCCCCGCGTCAGGGCGGCCGTGTTCGCTCTTAGAACGAGAACGGTACCCTTACCGTCAGCGAGACATCCGGCGTGTCGCGCGTCACGCCCGCGCCCACTGCGACATTGAGCGAACGTTTCTCGTTGAAACGGTAGGAATAGCCCAGCAGCAGGGTGCCGAGCTGGGTGCGCACCGAGCCCGGCACCGTGGTGCCGTTCTGTTTCATTCGGCCCACGGTACTGTGGTCATAGCCGAGGCTGAGCGAGGCCTTGTCGTTCAGTGCCAGGCCCATGCCGAAGTTGAAGCCGATGATGCCGCCCGGCGCCAGTTCGCCCAGCGGCTCGCGCTCGCCGTTGCGCACCAGGCGGGTGACGCCGCTGCGCTCGAAGTTGTGCAGATAGCTGATGTTGCCGAAGAATACGGCCGGGTCGGACGGGAACAGCCAGGTCAGGCTGCCCTGCAGCGTGTGGAAGCCCGAGCCGGTCGGCAGTGTCAGGGGAAGGCCGGTGCCGGTCACATTGTCGCCGACGCAGCGCGTCTGGCAGTCGGTCACGACCTCGAAGGGGCTGCGGCCGGTGGTCGACTTGTAGCGCAGGCCGCCGATGTAGTAGGGCTTGTCCGGGCCGCCGTTGTTGAGCTGGTAGCGGCCCGCGACCTCGACGTCGCCGATGGCCTTGCCGCTGGTCTCGAACACGCGCTCGACCGCCGTGCCGGTGAAGATCTCGCGGCTCACGGTGGCATCCGAACGGTAGACATAGGGCAGCTTGACCTCGACTTCCATCCGATTGTTCAGGCCGGTGCGGGCGGTGAGGGCGCCGGTGAAGGTATTGCGCTTGACCTCGCGCACGTCCACCAGGCCGATCAGCAGCGCCGGGATCACGGTATAGCCGACCAGCGCCACCCGGTTGCTCGACGAATAGCCGAACTGCACCGATGGTTCCAGGATGTACTTGCCGCGTGGCGTGAGCACGCCCGGTGCTTCGAACAGCGGCGCCACTTCGGGCGGGCGGCCGTCGCGCGGCGAGCGGGTCGGGTTGTTCTGCGCCTGCGCCTGGTTCGGTGCACGCGCTGCCGGCTGGGAAGGGGCCTGGCCGCCGATCGGGCCCGGCGTGGAGGGCGGCGGGTTGGTCGGCATGTTCTGCGGCAGCGTCGCCGGCACCACGCCGTTCTGCCCGCCGGTGCCGCGCTGCTCGGACAGCAGGACATCGTCGGCGCGCGGCGGCAGCGCCTGGGTAGCGGCCATTGTCCGCTCGGGAGTGCTGCGCTGCTCTTCGATGCGCTCGATCTTGGCCTGCTGGGCCTGCAGTTCCCGCATCAGCTTGTTGACCAGTTCGCGCTGCGCCGCCAGTTCGGCCTTGAGCGTCGCCATTTCCTTGCTTTGCTCAGTGCCGGCGGGGGGAGTCTGCTGGGCGTGCGCCACCGGGGCCAGCAGCATGGCGGCGAGTCCGGCGGCGCCCAGGCGCGCGGCGTGAATGTGCATCCGTTTCTCCATCGGCTATGTTAACGATATTACAATATTACAGGCTTCCAGCCGAGCGCACGACTGCATCACGAATGGTCGAGTGAAAATTCAGGTCCTTGATCAGCGCCATGCTGTTGACGGTCGAAGTGATTGTCGTATGGGCGCGGATGGTCTGGTCGTTCAGGCTGTTCTGGATCAGGGTGGCGCCGTTGGGCAGGCCGAGGTCGCTGGCCGCGAAATTGTTACCGCCGAGCTGGATCAGCTGGGAGCTGCCCAGCGCTGTGCTGGCCTGCAGCAGCTGGCCGGCATTCATGGTCGCCATGTCGGCGATCGCCACATTGGTGCGTGACAGCACTTCGCCATTGACCGAGACCACGCGCTCGATCCCGAGCGACAGATTGAGGCCGCCCGGAAGGTCGAAGCCGCCGCGTTGCTGGTCGAGGGTGTCGGCGTCAACCGCCGTCCAGCCATCGACCGGGGCGCCCGCCTGGGCCTGGGCCGCGCCGCATGCTCCTGCCAGCAGCATGGCCCGGCATGCATGTGTGAGCCATTGCATGGGTAAATCCTTTTTTAAAAGTCGCCAGGGCCGAATTTCGGCAAACTCTGGCTGTACTGTTCCTGGTTGATGCCATTGCCCAGCGGCGCGCGTGGGGCGGCGCGCCAGTCGTCGGCGCCATTGAAGGCGACCTTGCTAGGGAATTTGTGCACCACGAACAGCAGCTTGTTTGCCCACAGCTCGTGGAAACGCTCGCGCGTGACCGAACGGGTGCCGCTGGAGGGGTCGCCGAGCAGGATGCGGCCGTCTTCGGCCCCCTTGATCACGACAAAGTGGTTGTAGCCGCGGTCGGTGATGAGCACGATCGCCGGCAGTTTGGCTTCGAGCAGCTTGTCGAGTGGCTGCTGGAAGCCGTCGCCGACGAAGCCGCGCGTGGCCAGGAAGCGCTTCATGTCGAGCATGGAAAAGCCCTGCTGGCGGATCTTGGCCTGGTCGCCGCTGGCAAACATTTGTTCGAAGACGAGTTTTTCCGTGACCGGGGTGCCGTAGTGGTAGGTCAGCAGGGTGGCCAGTGCGGCCGAGCCGCATGAAAAATCGAATTGCTGGCGGGTGGTGTTGCGGAACTTGATTTCCTTGAGGCTGGTGACCGGCACCGTGACCCGGCTTCCGACGGCCAGCTCGAGGGCCGAGGCCTGGCAGCCGGGCGCCAGCAACAGGCCGCACAGGGCGGCGCTGAGGGCGAGATGCTTCTTCATGGCTTCATGTTTATTGCAGACGCAGGTTGATGGTGGTGGCGCTCTGGATCAGCACGTTCGAGCCGCTGTTCTGGATCACGACCGGCAATCCCTGCGAATTCGCGAACGAACCACTGTCGATGACATTGTTGCCGCTGACGGTGTTGATGGCCGTGTTGTTGCCGACCGTACCGCCAAGCACGGATTCGGTGTGGACGGTGTCGTCCTTGCCGGTGGTGCCGGCCAGGCGCTCGGTTGCTGCTGCATCGCCCCAGGCGTCGACGCTGCTGCGTGCTGCAGGAGCGACGTTAACCTCGGACAGGAAACTGACCTTGACCGGCAGCTTCTCCGGATCGGCGGCCTGGACCGCCAGCGGGAGCGCGACCAGCGCAGCCAGCAGATATCGGTTCACAGGTTTCATGAATTCTCCTTTGAAAACCACCGCGCGGCAGGTGCCGCGCGGTGGTAGCTACTGCATTACTGCACGTACCGCGCGGAGCCGCTTACTGGCCCGAGGAGCCCACTGCCAGGTTCGACTGGACGTTGACGCTCTGCTGGATCAGCGACGAGAAGCCGTTGTTCTGGCTGATCACCGAGACGCCTGCCGCCGACTGGGCAATGTTCGACATCGAGTTCGACATGTCGAAGGCGCCGGTGCTCACGGTCTGGGTGCCGCCGTTGCCGCCGGTGCCCGAGCCGCCTGCGCCGCCCATGCCTTCACCGCCGGTGTTGGCGCCGCCTGCACCGCCTGCGCCAGCCACGGTCGATCCGCCCGCGCCGCCTGCGCCGCCCATGCCGCCGGTTGCCGAGCCCGAGGTGTTGGCGCCGTTCGATGCGTCGCCATTGGTGGCCGTGCCGCCTGCGCCGCCGGCGCCGGCCATGTTCGAGGCCGCGCCGCTGGCTGCGCCCGCGCCGCCCGCGCCGCCTGCCGCGCCTGCGCCGCCGGTCGACGTGCCCGAAGCGCCTGCGCCGCCAGTCGAGGTGCCGGCTGCGCCCGCACCGCCTGCGCCGCCTTCACCGCCGGTGCCCGAGGCGCCGGCGCCGCCGGTTGCAGTCAGGGCCGCACCTGCGCCGGCGGTGCCGCCGGTCGATGCGCCGCCTGCGCTACCTGCGCCGCCGGTGTTCGAAGCGGTTGCACCTGCGCCGCCCGCTGCGCCTGCGCCGCCCATCGAATCACCCGCGGTGTTCGAGTTGGCGCCGCTGGTGGCGGTGCCTGCGGTGCTGGTGCCGCCGGTCGCGGTGGCTGCGCCGCTGGCGCCACCGGTGGTGCCTTCCGAGCCAGGCATGCCGCCCGCGCCCGAGGTGGCGCCGGTGTCGCCGTTCGATGGGCCGCCCGCGTTGGCGCCGTTCGATGCGCTCAAGGTGGAGCCCGACGACATGCCGCCTGAACCGCCCATGCCGCCGCTGCCGCCGGTGGCCATGCCGGTACGGCCGCCTGCGCCGCCTTCGCCCCCATTCACGTTACCGTTGCTGCCGCCGTTGCCGCCGGCCAGCGTACCGGTGCCGCCGCCCATGCCGCCGTTGGCTGCGCCGCCTGCGCCGCCTGCGGCGCCTCGGCCCCCGGTGGCATCCGAGCGGCCGCCCGCACCGCCGGTCGCCACTGCGCGGCCGCCGTCGCCGCCACGCGCACCCATGCCGCCGTCGCCGCCTGCGCCGGTGGTGGCGCCACGCGCCACGCCGCCGTCGCCGCCGGACGCGCCCGAGGCGTTGCCGACCGATGCCGAGCCGTTGGCCGCGTAGCCGCTGGTGGCGCCGGCGCCGTCGCCGCCGCGGGCGCCGTTGGCGCCGGCAGCCTCACCACCCGATGCACCGGCAGCGCCGCGGGCGTTGCCGCCCATGCCGTCGCCGCCGCGTGCGCCGGAGCCGGACGCGCCGTTGGCGTTGCCGGTGTTATAGGAGGAGTTGCCGATGTCGGAGATGCTGTTGCCGCTGACGTTGCCATCCAGGCGGCTGCTCGAGCTGGCGGTCGAGGTGTTGAAGGAGTTTGCAACAGATGAAGTTGCCGTGGCGCCGTTATTGGCCGCAGCTGCGCCGACTTCGGAGGCGCGGGCATTGCCGGAGCTGCGGTTCTGGCCAGAGGAGTCGCGCGTGCTGTTGTCGGAGCTGTCGTTGGTGCTGCTATCCGTGTTGTTGGTGGTCTGGGTAGTGGTATTGGTCGAGGTCTGGGTATTGCCGCCACGAACGTTGTTCACGGAGTTGCCAGTGTCTTGTGCGTGTGCAAAACCGAATGCCAGTGCGATCGCGGTTGCCAGAATAGTGCGCTTCATCTGTTGCTCCCCTGAGGTGTTCAAAGTTGAGATGCCCGGTGTCAATATGACAACCGGTCCACCCGTCTGTTAGCAGTTAGCGTGCCAGCTTGCATTTGTCGCCCAAGTGTTTGATTAAATTGACGGTTTTTATAGACGGAAAACCTGTAGGAGCATGTTGATGAGGTAATTCAATAAGTCAAAAAATAAGTGTCACAGGCTTGAGACAGTTGTAGCGGTATTGTCACGAGACTGTATCAATCCGTAAGCAGTTTCCGGGCAGGTTGATACAGCCCGCCTGATGGCGGGCAACACAGGAAGTAGGACGGGATCAGGCGCGCAGGGCGCTGCGGAAGGCGTGAACGGGGGAGAAGCGGGAACTAGCGGGAAGAAACGGGGCAAGCCCGGCGGCAGCGCGCAGGGTTCAGGGTGCGATCGAGTGCTTGGCCATTAAACGGTAGAGTGTCATGCGTGAGACACCGAGGTCGCGCGCCGCCTGGCTGATGTTGTTGCCGCAGCGTGCCAGGCTGTTCCAGATGGCGTTGCGCTCGGCGCTGCCGCGCGTCGTGTCGAGCACGTCACGCAGGATGATGGCATCGTCGCCGGCCGTCAGTTCGAGGTCTTCCGGCATGATCAGGCGGTGCTCGGACAGCACCATGGCGCGCCGCATGCGGTTGATCAGCTCGCGGACATTGCCGGGCCAGTCGTGCTGGGTCATGGCGCGCATGGCCTGCTTGCTCACGCCCTTGAGTTGCGGGCTCTTCTCGTCGGCAAATTTGTCAAAGATGAGCTCGGTCAGCAGGGGCAGGTCTTCCTTGCGCTCGCGCAGCGGCGGCACCCGGATCGGGAACACGCTCAGGCGGTAGTACAGGTCTTCGCGGAAGCGTCCGGCGGCCACGGCTGTGGGCAGGTCGACGTGGGAGGCGGTGATCACGCGTGCATCGACCGCGATGCTGCGGGTGCCGCCGACCCGGTAGATCGTGCGTTCCTGCAAGAAGCGCAGCAGGCTGGCCTGCAGGTCGAGGGGCAGGTCGCCGATTTCGTCGAGGAAAATGCTGCCGCCCGAGGCGGCCTCGATCAGGCCCTGCTTTTCTTTCGCCGCGCCGGTGAAGGCGCCACGCTCGTAGCCGAACAACTCGGAGTGGATGAGCGAGGGCGGGATGGCCGCGCAGTTGATTGCAATAAAAGGCCCGCCGGCGCGCGGCGACTGCGCATGGATTTCCTGCGCCGCCAGTTCCTTGCCGCTGCCGCTTTCGCCCGAGATGAGCACCGGCGCGTCGACCGCGGCGATCTTGTCGATGTGGGCCCGCAGGCGGCGGATGGCCACCGACTGGCCGTCGATATGGCGCGCGGCGGCCTGGCGCCTGTGCGGCGGCGTGCCCTTGGTGAGCATGGCCATGCCGTGGGCGTGGCCGAGCGAATGGTGCAGGCGCACCATGTCGACCGGCCGGGTATGGAAGTCGCACAAATGGGTCGCGATGGCCTGGCGCAGCTGCGGACGGTGCAGGACGTCGGAGCCGAACACGCCGATCCAGCGGATGTGGTGATGCTGTTGCAGGAAACGTTCGGTATCGTCGTGTTCGAGACTGCCGTTACCGTCGAGCAGCAGCCCGACCGCGTAATGTTGCTGTGCCAGGACCTTGCGCGCGGCCTGGAAGCTGTCGACCGTGCACAGGTCCCAGCCCCGCAAATCGCCGCAGGCCGCGTGCACGCCGGCCTTGCCTTCATCCGCAATGCATAACAGTCGTTTTACCGACACCATGTACCTCGTTGTTCTTGGTTTTTATTGGTAATACGGACGGCGCTGTCGGCCGAAGGGCGGGGGAGTCTCTGACGGAATTGCCCGCAATGGTGTCGGATCGCATCCGGCAACACATGACGGCTATTTAACCAGAATCGGCAACTTTCCGGCGCACGACAATTGCCGAGTTGGTAATCTGCATCGCAAAAATTCCCTTAGGAATCAATACCTTACGGAATGTCTGTATGCACGGCGGCGCTTGCCAGCAGCGCCACCAGTTTCTCGATCGGATAGGGTACGGATACGCATGGAGTGGCAAGGTGTCCGGCATTTGGCTAATTTGACGATTATACCGGAGGCAACTTTCTTTCCTTTGACGAAGCATCGCCCGTGCACACAGCCGCCGGGGCAACGCGCGTAGCCCGAACGGGCCAGCTTGTATAATGTTGGCAACCCACCACCGCCCTCATATATGACGAATACCACCCACTTCGGCTACAAGACTGTCGCCGAGGACCAGAAGGTCCAGGAAGTCGCCAAGGTTTTCCATTCGGTCGCCGCCAAATACGACGTCATGAACGACCTGATGTCGGCCGGCCTGCACCGTGCCTGGAAGCTGTTCACGATCGCCCAGGCGGGCGTGCGCCCCGGCTTCAAGGTGCTCGACATCGCCGGCGGCACCGGCGACCTGGCCAAGGCATTTGCGAAACAGGCAGGCCGCACCGGCGAAGTCTGGCTCACCGACATCAACGAGTCGATGCTGCGCGTCGGCCGCGACCGCCTGTTGAATAAGGGCCTGGTGACCCCAACTCTGTTGTGCGACGCCGAGAAGCTGCCGTTCCCGGACAATTATTTCGACCGGGTCAGCGTGGCCTTCGGCCTGCGCAACATGACGCACAAGGACCAGGCGCTGGCCGAGATGCGCCGCGTGCTCAAGCCCGGCGGCAAGCTGCTGGTGCTGGAGTTCTCGAAAGTCATCGCGCCGCTGCAGAAGCCGTATGACGTGTATTCGTTCTCGGTGCTGCCTTGGCTGGGACAAAAGATCGCGGGCGACGCAGAGAGCTACCGCTACCTCGCCGAATCGATCCGCATGCACCCGGACCAGGACACGCTCAAGACGATGATGATCGATGCGGGGCTGGAGCGGGTCCAGTATCACAACCTGACGGCGGGTGTGGCAGCGCTGCACACCGGCATCAAACTGTAATTATTCTAGGAACACGATCATGAAAAAATTCCTGGCCACGATGCTGTTGGCGGTCACCGCCGTGTCGATGATTGCGGAAGCCACCGCGCGCCCGATGGGCGGCAAGCGCTCGTTCGGGCGCCAGTCGCAATCGGTGCAGCGGATGCCGGCCCCGGCGCCGGCACCCGCCCCGGGCTTCCAGCAGCGCCAGCCCTCGGCCGTGCCGGCCACCGCCGGTGCTGCCGGGGCTGCCGCGGCCGCGCGCACGGCGCGCCCGAGCATGTGGAAGGGCCTGCTCGGCGGCGCCCTGCTGGGCCTGGGCCTGGGCGCGCTGCTGTCGCACTTCGGCATCGGGGGCGCCTTCGCCAGCGCGATCTCGGCCATCCTGATGATCGGCCTCCTGGCGCTGGCCGTGATGTTCATCGTGCGCATGTTCCGCCGCAAGGACACCCCGGCCAATCCGGCCTTCGGCGGCTACGCCAATCCGCAGCCTGCCGGCGCCGCCGCAGGTTCGGTGGCCACTCCGGAAATCGGCTCGGGCCTGCGCCAGCCGGTCGGCTTCCAGGGCCAGCAACACGGGGGCGGCGTGTCCCTGGGCAAGCCAGGCGCGGCGGGCGGCGCTGCGCACAATCAGTGGGGCGTGCCGGGCGACTTCGACCAGGCTGCCTTCCTGCGCCACGCGCAAGCCTCGTTCATCCGCATGCAGGCGGCCTGGGACCGCGGCGACACCAACGACCTGCGTGAATTCACCACGCCGGAAGTCTTCGCCGAGCTCAAGATGCAGATCCAGGAACGCGGCGGCGTGGCCGACTTCACCGACGTGGTAAGCATCGACGGCCAGCTGCTGGGCATCGAGACCACCGCCACCGACTACCTGGCCAGCGTGCAGTTCAACGGCATGATCCGCACCGCCCCGAACGCGCCGGCCGAGCCTTTCGTGGAGGTCTGGAACATGTCCAAGCCACTGTCCGGCCAGGGCGGCTGGGTGCTGGCGGGTATTCAGCAAGTGCAATAAGAATTATTTTTTAGTAAAGTTCTCGTGCTGCCGGGTTTGTGCCCGGCAAACTGGTAAGATCGAAACCGCCCGCGTACCTACCGGGCGGTTTTTTTTCAACAACGTGTGCCGCCATGTTCCCGAGCTCTACCATGCTGTCGACCCCAGCGGTCGCCACGATCAACCACTTGCTGGCCCAGGAAGCCTGGGCGCGTGATGCGCTCGTCCGTCACGCCGGCAAGGAAGCCTGCATCGACACGGGCCAGTTCCAGCTGCGCCTGCGCGTGGCGCGCGACGGCATGCTCGAGTCCAGCCAGGGCGATGTCCCGGCCAACGTGACCATCCGCGTCAAGCTGACCGACCTGCCGCTGATCGCGCAGAACCGCGACCGCGCCTTTTCCTACGTGAAGATCGAGGGCGACGCGGAATTTGCCAACACCATCTCGGCCCTCTCGAAGGGCTTGCGCTGGGATGCCGAGTACGACCTGGAAGGCGTCATCGGCCCGGTCGGCGCGCGCCGCCTGGTGCAGGGCTCGCGTGGCGCGGCCGAGGGTGTGCTGGGCGCGGGCCGCCGGCTGGCCGAAAACGTGGCTGAATTCCTGCTGGAGGAGCGCCCGGTGCTGGTGCGCCCGGCCCAGGTCGGCGAGTTCGCGGCCGACGTGGTGCGCCTGCGCGACGACGTCGAGCGCACCGCCAAGCGCATCGCGAAACTGGAAGCGCGCCTGGCGCAGGCCGCTTCCACCCCCACGCCGCGCGAACACTGACTTCGGATAGCTGATGATATTGAAATTCCTGCGCCTGGTAAAAATCCTCACCATCGCCACCAAGTACGGCCTCGACGAGATCGCGGTGACGAGCCTGCAGGCGCCGCGCACCGCCCGCTTCATGAATACCGTGTTCTTCTGGCGCCGCATCACCTCGCCGCGTGCGATCCGCCTGCGCCTGGCGCTCGAAGAGCTGGGCCCGATCTTCATCAAGTTCGGCCAGGTGCTGTCGACCCGGCGCGACCTGATGCCCCAGGATATTGCCGACGAGCTCTCGCTGCTGCAAGACCAGGTGCCGCCTTTCGATTCCGACCTGGCCATTGCCCAGATCACGGCCTCGCTCGGCGCCCACCCGAACGAGCTGTTCGCCAGCTTCGAACGGACCCCGGTGGCCTCGGCCTCTATCGCCCAGGTGCACTTTGCCACGCTCAAGAACGGGCTGGAAGTCGCAGTGAAAGTGCTGCGTCCCGGCATGAAAAAGACCATCGACGAAGACCTGGCCCTGATGGACCTGGCTGCGCGCCTGATCGAGCGTGTCTGGTCCGAAAGCCGGCGCCTGAAGCCGCGCGAAGTGGTGGCCGAGTTCGACAAATACCTGCACGACGAGCTCGACCTGATGCGCGAGGCGGCCAATGCCAGCCAGCTGCGCCGCAACTTCGCGAATTCGAATTTGCTGATGGTGCCGGAGATGCACTGGGACTATTGCTCCAGCAGCGTGATCGTCATGGAACGCATGCGCGGTATCCCGGTGTCGCAGATCGACCGCCTGGCGGCCGAAGGCGTGGACCTGAAAAAACTGTCGAGCGACGGCGTGGAAATCTTCTTCACCCAGGTCTTCCGCGACGGCTTCTTCCACGCCGACATGCACCCGGGGAATATCCTGGTTTCGGTCGAGAAGGAAACCTTCGGCCGCTACATCGCGCTCGACTTCGGCATCGTCGGCACCCTGACCGATTTCGACAAGGATTACCTGTCGCAGAATTTCCTGGCCTTCTTCCGGCGCGACTACAAGCGCGTGGCCGAGGCCCACATCGAATCGGGCTGGGCGCCGCGCAATACCCGCGTGGACGAGCTGGAGTCTGCCGTGCGCGCCTGCTGCGAGCCGATCTTCGACCGCCCGCTGAAGGATATTTCCTTCGGCCAGATTTTGCTGCGCCTGTTCCAGACTTCGCGCCGCTTCAATGTCGAGGTTCAGCCGCAACTCGTACTGCTGCAAAAGACCCTGCTCAACATCGAAGGCCTGGGCCGCCAGCTCGACCCGGAACTCGATTTGTGGAAGACCGCCAAGCCTTACCTGGAGCGCTGGATGGGCGAGCAGGTCGGCTGGGGCGGCATGGTCGAGCGCCTGCGCGCCGAAGCGCCGCGCTACGCCCATATCTTCCCGCAACTGCCGCGCCTGCTGCACCAGGCGCTCGAGCACCACGCCCATACCAGCATCGGCAACACCGGCGGCCATCCGATGTCGAATGCCGACATCATGGCCATGGTGCTGGCCGAGCAGCGCCGCACCAACCGCCTGCTGGGCCTGATGACCTTCCTTGGCCTGGTCGCAGGCAGCCTGGGCATGGCGGCGATCGGCTGGTTCTTCATTTATGGCGGCGGCTGACCCACCCAGCTTCGAGAACCGCGACCCGCTCGACCCGCAATTCTGGGACGAGCGCTTCGCCAGGCAATTCACGCCCTGGGACCGCGGCGGCGTGCCGCAGTCCCTGCGCGATTTCGCCACCCGCAATCCTCCTCTGACCACCCTGATTCCCGGCTGCGGCAGCGCCTGGGAGCTCGCTTACCTGTGCGAGGCCGGCTGGGACGCGACCGCGATCGACTTCGCGCCCGTGGCCGTCGCGCGCGGCAAGGCGCTGGCGGGGCAGTGGAGCGAGCGCGTGGTGCAGGCCGACTTCTTTGCCTGGCACCCGGCGCACCCGCTCGACTTCATCTACGAATGCGCCTTCCTGTGCGCGCTGCCGCGGGCCATGCGGCCGCAGGTCGTGGCGCGCTGGGCCGAGCTGTTGGCGCCGGGCGGCAGGGTAGGGGGCTTCTTCTTTTTCGACGAGGCGCTCAAGGGTCCGCCGTTCGGGATCGGGCGCGACGAGCTGGATGCCTTGATGGCGCCGACTTTCGAATGCGTTGAGGATGCGGCGGTGACGGATTCGATTCCCGTGTTTGCTGGCAAAGAGCGGTGGATGCTGTGGCAGCGCCGTTGATGATTTTGTAGGGTGGGCGGGTCCCCCGCCCGCGCGTTCAGCCGGTCTATAAAAAGCCTGTGCGTCAATTCATACGTGATTTGAACGCGCGGGCGGGAGGACCCGCCCACCCTACAAATTCGACAGCCAAAAGAAAAGCCCGCATGCGCGGGCTCTTGGAAGTACAGCGTTCTTTTACGGACCAGCGGCGGTGTAGCACCGCGCAATCTTCTGTTTCTTCTTCAACTTTGGATAGCAGAGCTTGCTCTACTCCCACATGTCGTTAGGAAAGATGCTATTTAATCACCCAGAGCTGCTATTGAGCAAACGAAACAGTTGTTGGCGATGAAGAAAAACAACACCCGCGCCGCATGGCATGGGACCAGCGCGGCTCTGCCTTGGCGGCCCCTGCAGCCCAAACGGGCAAAACTTCACGCAAAAGCTTTATAATTCAGGGTTTTGTAGATTTTTGCGGAGTAACGAGATGCCGATTTACGCCTACCGCTGCGATGAATGCGGATTTACCAAAGATGCCCTGCAAAAAATTTCCGATCCGGTGCTGACGGTCTGCCCGTCGTGCGGCAAGGACGCCTTCAAGAAACAGGTGACGGCGGCCGGCTTCCAGCTCAAGGGCTCGGGCTGGTATGTCACCGATTTCCGGGGCGGCAATGCGCCCGCTACGGGCACGGCCGCAGGACCAGCATCGACCACCGCGCCGGCCGCGTCAAGCGAGGGCAGCAGCGCTCCGGCCGCCAGCAGCACCCCGGCCCCGGCCGTGGCGAGCGGCGGCGACAAGAGCGGCGCCTGAGTCAAGCAACGCTGCAGCCTGCGAAGGCGGCACACCCATAAGAACAAGTGAATTCGATGCGCAAATATTTCCTGACCGGCTTGCTGGTGCTGGTGCCCCTGGCGATCACCGCATGGGTGCTGAGCCTGATCATCAGCACGCTGGACCAGTCGCTGCTGTTCGTGCCGGAAGCCTGGCAGCCACATACCATGTTCGGCCGCGACGTGCCCGGCGTGGGCGCCGTGCTGACGCTGGCCATCGTGTTCGTCACCGGCCTGCTGACCAATAACCTGGTCGGCCGCTGGGTGGTGAAGGTGGGCGACCGCGTGATGAAGCGCATCCCGGTGGTCAGCTCGCTCTACGGCAGCGTCAAGCAGGTGTCGGACACGCTGTTCTCGTCCTCGGGCAATGCGTTTCGCACGCCGGTATTGATTCCGTACCCGCACGCGGATTCCTATACGATAGCCTTCCTCACCGGCGTGCCGGGCGGGGACGTCAAGAACCACCTGGTGGGCGACTACGTGAGCGTGTACGTGCCGACCACCCCGAACCCGACCTCGGGCTTCTTCCTGATGATGGAACGCAGCAAGGTCGTGGAACTGAACATGTCGGTCGACGCGGCGCTCAAGCACATCGTCTCGATGGGCGTCGTCGCTCCCGAATAAGCAATACCGAACAAAAGAATACGGGCCCTGGCCCTGCCGAACCAACTAACCTGGAACGAAAACTATGTCCTCCATGCGTACTCACTACTGCGGCCTCGTCACCGAGGAACTGCTGGGCCAAACCGTCAGCCTGTGCGGCTGGGTGCATCGTCGCCGCGACCACGGTGGCGTGATCTTCATCGACCTGCGCGACCGTGAAGGCCTGGTGCAGGTGGTCTGCCATCCGGACAACGCCGCCGTGTTCAAGGCCGCCGAGCATGTGCGCAACGAATACTGCCTGCGCATCACCGGCACCGTGACCAACCGCCTGGAAGGCACTGTCAACGCCAACCTCAAGTCGGGCAAGATCGAGATCAACGCCAGCGCCGTGGAAGTGCTGAACGCGTCGGTGCCGGTGCCGTTCCAGCTGGACGACGACAACCTGTCGGAAACCACCCGCCTGACCCACCGCGTGCTCGACCTGCGCCGCAACCAGATGCAGCACAACCTGCGCCTGCGCTACAAGGTGTCGATGGAAGTGCGCAAGTACCTGGACAACCTGGGCTTCATCGACATCGAGACCCCGATGCTGACCAAGTCGACCCCGGAAGGCGCGCGCGACTACCTGGTGCCGTCGCGCGTCAACGCCGGCAACTTCTTCGCGCTGCCGCAATCGCCGCAGCTGTTCAAGCAGCTGCTGATGGTCGCGAACTTCGACCGCTACTACCAGATCACCAAGTGCTTCCGCGACGAAGACCTGCGCGCCGACCGCCAGCCGGAATTCACCCAGATCGACTGCGAAACCTCGTTCCTGACCGAGCAGGAAATCCGTGACCTGTTCGAAGACATGATGCGCGTCGTCTTCAAGAACGCCGCCGGCATCGACCTGCCGAACCCGTTCCCGGTGATGGACTTCGCCACCGCGATGGGCATGTACGGTTCCGATAAACCCGACATGCGCGTCAAGCTCGAATTCACCGAACTGACCGAGCTGATGAAGTCGGTCGAGTTCAAGGTCTTCAACTCGGCCGCCAACATGACCGGCGGCCGCGTGGTCGGCATGCGCGTGCCGCAGGGCGGTTCGATGCCGCGTTCGGAAATCGACGCCTACACCCAGTTCGTCGCGATCTACGGCGCCAAGGGCCTGGCCTACATCAAGGTCAACGAGAAGGCCAAGGGCCGTGACGGCCTGCAGTCGCCGATCGTCAAGAACATCTCCGACGAAGTGCTGGAGCAGATCCTGGAACTGACGGGCGCACAAGACGGCGACCTGATCTTCTTCGGCGCCGACAAGGCCAAGGTGGTCAACGACGCCATCGGCGCGCTGCGCGTGAAGATCGGCCACTCGGAATTCGGCAAGAAGGCCGGACTGTTCGACGAAGTCTGGTCGCCGCTGTGGGTCATCGACTTCCCGATGTTCGAGCACGACGAAGAAAACAACCGCTGGACCGCAACCCACCACCCGTTCACCGCACCAAAAGACGGCCACGAAGACATGTTGGAGACCAACCCTGGCGCCTGTATCGCCAAGGCCTACGACATGGTCCTGAACGGCTGGGAACTGGGCGGCGGCTCGATCCGTATCCACCGCGAAGAAGTCCAGAGCAAGGTATTCCGCGCCCTGAAGATCGACGCCGAAGAAGCGCAGCTGAAGTTCGGCTTCCTGCTCGACGCCCTGCAATACGGCGCGCCGCCGCACGGTGGCCTGGCCTTCGGCCTGGACCGCCTCATCACCCTGATGACCGGTTCGGAATCGATCCGTGACGTGATCGCCTTCCCGAAGACCCAGCGCGCCCAGTGCCTCTTGACCAACGCGCCGTCGGAAGTGGACGAGAAGCAGCTCAAGGAACTGCACATCCGCCTGCGTGCTGCCGAACCGAAGATTGCTTAAACGATAGGCTGGTCGGCTCTGCCGACCGCGCGTTCAACCAACGCGGGCACGACCGGTCACCGGTCCTGCCCGCGTTTGTCATATTGGCCCCCATGCCACACAAAATCCCCGAATCGGTCCTGGTCGTCATCCACACCTCCGCCATGGAGGTCTTGCTGATCGAACGCGCCGACCGCCCGGGATTCTGGCAATCGGTCACCGGTTCGCTCGATGCCCCCGACGAACCGCTGGAACATACCGCCGCCCGCGAACTGTTCGAGGAAACCGGCATCCACGCCGACGGCGACACCATCCGCCTGCATGACTGGCGCCTGTCCAACGTCTATGAAATCTACCCGGTCTGGCGCCACCGCTACGCCCCCGGCGTCACGCACAATACGGAACACGTGTTCTCGGTCTGCGTGCCACGGGACATTCCCATCCTGCTCAGCCCGCGCGAGCACCTGAACCATGCGTGGCTGCCGCTGCTGGAAGCGGCCGACCGGTGCTTCTCGTCCTCGAATGCCGAGGCGATCCTGCAATTGCCCCGTCACATGTCCCTCTAAGCTTTTTCCTTACAAGCGCACGATTGGGGCCGGTTGGCGCTTGGGCGGGGCACGATGTTGTTAGAATGTTCCCATGAAGATTCGCGTGGCTACCTATAACATTCACAAAGGCGTCTCCTCGCTGCGCAGTACGCCGCGGGTGATCGCATTGAAGAAGGCAATCGCCGAATTCCATGCCGATGTCGTCTTCCTGCAGGAAGTACAGGGGCGGCACGACCGCCACCTCGAGCGCTACGGCAAGCAGGATCTCGCCCATCACCACTGGCCCGAAGAGGCACAGCACGAGTATTTCGCCGCTGACGAGCACCATACCGCCTATGGCATGAACGCCGTGTACGACCACGGCCACCACGGCAATGCCTTGCTGAGCGCCTTCCCGATCGAGAATTCGCACAACCACGACATCTCCGACCACGCCTACGAGCAGCGCGGCATCCTGCACTGTGTGCTGGAGACGACCGCCGGCCGGGTGCACTGCTACGTGGTGCACCTGGGCCTGTTCGAAAGCGGCCGCGGGCGCCAGGCGCAAGCCCTGATCGACCACGTCAACACCTCCTCGCATGGCGAGCCGGTGATCATCGCCGGCGACTTCAACGACTGGCGCAACACCCTGAGCGACCGCCTGCGCAATGCGCTCGGCGTGGTCGAGGTGTTCGACGAGCTGGGCCCGAAGTCGCCGATGGGCGACATGGTGCGCAGCTGGGCCGGCCGTGCGCCGCGCCTGGCGCCGGCACGCACCTTCCCGGCCATGCTGCCCTGGTTCCGCCTCGACCGCATCTACGTGCGCGGCTTCAAGGTCGACAACGCGCAAGTGATGCACGGCCCGCTGTGGGCGAAGCTGTCCGACCACGCACCGATCGTGGCGGAACTCCAGCTTAGTTAGTGGCCTTCCAGCGTCCATGCGCCAAGTCGCCTTTGTAGACAACAACGACGTCACCCTGCTCGAGAGCGGCACCGCCTATTTCCCGGCGCTGATCGCGGCGCTCGACGCGGCCCGGTACGAGGTCCTGTTCGAAACCTATATCTTCGCCGAGGACGAGACCGGGCACGCCGTGCGCGACGCCCTGATCCGCGCCGACCGCCGCGGCGTGAAAGTGCGCGTGCTGGTCGACTGGATCGGCACCGAGCACCGTCCCGCGACACGGCTGGGATTGGCCTTCGCGGACGCCGGCGTGCAGTACCGCGTCTTCAACCCCTGGTGCAGGCGCGGCATCGCACGCTCGCACCGCAAGATCGCCGTCATCGACCGCGAGGTCGCCTTCGTCGGCGGCATCAACATCAACGACGACATGCGCTGCGACCACGCCGAGCACCAGCGCCTGGCCGCGCCGCGCTGGGATTTCGCCGTGCGGGTAGCAGGGCCGCTGGTGAGGCAGATCCACGACGAAGCGCAGGGGCAATGGCTGCGCGCCGGCCACATGCGGCTCAAGCAGCGCATCGAGTTGTTCAAGGAGTCGCGCAAGCTGCCGCCGACATCCTGCGAGCATCCGGCGCGCGCCGCCTTCGTGGTGCGCGACAACCTGCGCAACCGCTCCACGATCCAGCGCGCCTACCTGCAGGCCCTGGGCCGCGCCAGGCACAGCGTGCTGCTGGCCACTCCGTATTTCGCCCCGGGCCGCAAGTTCCGCAAGGCGCTGGCCCATGCAGCGCAGCGCGGCGTCGAGGTGACGCTCCTGATCGGGGTGGGGGAGTTCCGCATCCAGGACGCGGTGGCGCATTCCTTCTACCCCAAGCTGCTGGCCGACGGCATCAAGGTGGTCGAGTACCGCAAGACCCAGTTGCATGCCAAGGTCGCGGTAGTCGACGACGACTGGGCCACGGTCGGGTCGAGCAATTGCGACGGGCTGTCGCTGTTCCTGAACCAGGAAGCCAATGTCGTGGTGCTCGACCAGAAGTTCGCCGCCACCATGCGCGCGCACATCGAGCGCGGCATCGCGGACGGCGTGCCGGTCTGCGCCGAGGAGTTCGGGCACATCGGCTGGTGCAAGCGTGCGAGCTACGGCGCGGCCTACCTGTTGTATAAACTGGCGATGCGGATCTTCGCGATCGGCTACGCATAGGACGAATCATGGAAGACAACAACGTACGACTCGATAAATGGCTGTGGGCGGCGCGCTTCTTCAAGACGCGCTCGATGGCGACCGATGCGATCGACCGCGGCCGCGTGCGCGTCGACGGCGAACCGGTCAAGCCGGCCCGCAACGTGAAACTCAACGACAAGCTGGTCATCGACAACGGCTCCGACCGTTGGGAAGTGATCGTCGCCGCCATCTCCGACAAGCGCGGCCCGGCGCCGGTCGCGCGCGAACTGTATTTCGAGACCGACGAGAGCATCGCCAAGCGCGAGAACGACAAGACCGCGCGCCGGCTGTTCCCGGAGCCCAGCCTCGACATCAAGGGGCGGCCGACCAAGCGCGACCGCCGGGCGATCGAAAAAGCCGGTTCCTGAAGATCATTGCAATACCGTAGGGTGGGCGGGTCTCCCGCCCGCGCGTTCAAAACGCTGTAATGCTGCCTGCGCCTTTATTCATGCCCTTGTTGAACGCGCGGGCGGCGAAGCCGCCCACCCTAAGAAAATCAACGCACGACCGTCCAAAAATGCGTTACCTTTACATCTGCGACAACGTTCTCCTCGCCAAGGTGGTTCCTCCACCTGCCGTTGTCTTGCATCAATAGAACTTCGCCTCTAAGTTCCCGTTTGACATTTCAAGCCTGGTAGATAATAGTACGAGCGTTCGGATTTTTTCGATTCAGGGGCCGTTATCACTACTTCAGCAAAATTCATGCGCAAGGGCGAACTCACTCGAGCGGCAATTCTCGACGTGGCGCTCGAGCTGTCCAGCCGCGACGGACTGGAAGGCCTGACCATAGGCCTGCTGGCCGACCGGATGAACATGAGCAAATCCGGCGTGTTCGCGCATTTCGGTTCGCGTGAAGACCTGCAGCTCGAAGTCGTCAAGCTCTACCACCACCGCTTCGAGCAGGAAGTGTTCTTCCCGAGCGTGCGCGAGCCGCGCGGGCTGTCGCGCCTGGAGTCGATGTTCGACCGTTGGCTCAAGCGTGTGTCGGTCGAGATCGCGTCCGGCTGCATCTACATCAGCGGCGCCGTCGAGTACGACGACCGTCCGGGCCCGATCCGCGAAGAGCTGGTGTCGATGGTGCAGGCCTGGCAGGGCGCACTGCAGCGCAGCGCGCGCCAGGCCATCGAAATCGGCCACCTGCGTCCTGACACCGATGCCGAACAGCTGGTGTATGAAATGTATGGGCTGATCCTGGCCCTGCACCACGATGCACGCTTCCTGCGCATGCCCGGCTCGGTCGAGCGCGCGCGCCGCGGCTTCGAGCGGCTGATCGAGAATTATCGCAATCCCACGCCTGCGGGCACCCCGGCGCAGTAGTTACTGCGCCGACAGTCAAAACAACACAATCACCTTCGTTCAGGAGAAAACCATGGGTCAGTACGTCGCGCCAATCCGGGATATGCAGTTCGTTCTGCACGAATTCCTCAACGTCAGCGAAGAGTTCAAGAACCTGCCTGCGTACCAGGAAATCGACGCCGACATCATCAACCAGGTGCTGGAAGAAGGTGCGAAGTTCACGCAGGAAGTCCTGTTCCCGCTGAACCATTCGGGCGACCGCGAAGGCTGCCATTTCGATGCGGCCACCAAGACCGTCACCACGCCGAAGGGTTTCAAGGAAGCGTATAAACAGTATGTCGAAGGCGGCTGGGCTGCGCTGGCATGCGATCCTGAATACGGCGGCCAGGGCCTGCCGGTCTCGCTGAACAATTCGTTCTACGAGATGCTGAACTCGTCGAATCAGGCATGGACCATGTACCCGGGCCTGTCGCACGGCGCCTACGAGTGCCTGAAAGAGCACGGCACCGACGAGCAGAAGAAGCTGTTCCTGCCCAAGCTCGTTTCGGGCGAGTGGACCGGCACCATGTGCCTGACCGAAGCGCATTGCGGCACCGACCTGGGCCTGCTGCGCTCGAAGGCCGAGCCGCAAGCCGACGGCAGCTACAAGATTTCGGGCTCGAAGATCTTCATCTCGGCCGGCGAGCATGACATGTCCGAGAACATCGTTCACCTGGTGCTGGCGCGCCTGCCGGATGCCCCTGAAGGCTCGAAGGGCATCTCGCTGTTCCTGGTGCCGAAGTTCATGGTCAACGCCGACGGTTCGGTGGGCGAGCGCAACGGCATCGCCTGCGGCGCGATCGAAGAGAAGATGGGCATCCACGGCAATTCGACCTGCCAGATGAACCTGGACGGCGCAGTCGGCACCCTGATCGGCCAGCCGCACAAGGGCCTGCAGGCGATGTTCGTGTTCATGAACGCCGCCCGCCTGGGCGTGGGCATGCAGTCGCTCGGCCTGACCGAAGTGGCTTACCAGAACGCGCTGGTGTACGCGAAAGACCGCATCCAGATGCGTTCGCTGTCGGGCCCGAAGGCGACCGACAAACCGGCCGACCCGATCATCGTGCACCCGGACGTGCGCCGCATGCTGCTGACCGCGAAAGCTTTTGCGGAAGGCGCGCGCGCACTGACCTCGTACATCGCGCTGCAGATCGACCGTGAGCTGAACCACCCGGACGAAGCGGTGCGCAAGGAAGCCGCCGGCGAAGTCGCGCTGCTCACGCCTATCGTCAAGGCCTTCATCACCGACAACGGCTGGATCGCGACCTCGGAAGCGATGCAGGTCTACGGCGGCCACGGCTACATCGCCGAATGGGGCATGGAGCAGTATGTGCGCGACGCCCGCATCAACATGATCTACGAAGGCACCAACACCATCCAGTCGCTCGACCTGCTGGGCCGGAAGATCCTGATGGACAACGGCACCAAGCTGCGCGCCTTCGGCGAGAAGATCAAGGCCTTCGTGGAAGAGAACGGCCTGGACGAGTCGATGTCGGAATTCGTGACCCCGCTGGGCGAGCTCGGTGAGAAGGTCACCAAGCTGACCATGGAAATCGGCATGAAGGCCTTCCAGAACCCGGACGAAGTCGGCGCCGCCGCCGTGCCTTACCTGCGCGTGGTCGGCCACCTGGTGTTCAGCTACTTCTTCGCGCAGATGGCGAAGATCGCGCTGGCCAAGCAGGACTCGGATGACAAATTCTACGTCGCCAAGCTGGCTACCACCCGCTTCTACTTCGCCCGCCTGTATCCTGAAACCGCGATGCTGATCCGCCAGGCCCGTTCGGGTTCGGCGAATTTGCTGGCGCTGGACGCGGACCTGTTTTAATAACCCATCACGCTAACTCTTAGGAAGAGAATTACATGTCCAATTTCATCGTCAAGAAAGTCGCCGTGCTGGGCGCCGGCGTGATGGGCGCGCAGATTGCTGCGCACTGCGTGAACGCCAAGGTGCCGGTCGTGCTGTTCGACCTGCCAGCCAAGGAAGGTCCGAAGAACGGCATCGTCCTGCGCGCCATCGAGAACCTCAAAAAACTGTCGCCGGCCCCGCTGGGCAACAAGGACGACGCGTCCCTGATCGAAGTGGCCAACTACGAGGACAACCTCGAGCTGCTGGCCGGCTGCGACCTGATCATCGAAGCCATCGCCGAGCGCATGGACTGGAAGCACGACCTGTACAAGAAGGTCGCACCGCACATCGCCCCGAACGCGATCTTCGCCTCCAACACCTCGGGCCTGTCGATCAACAAGCTGGCCGAAGGTTTCGACGACGAACTGAAGGCGCGCTTCTGCGGCGTCCACTTCTTCAACCCGCCGCGCTACATGCACCTGGTGGAACTGATCCCGACCACGTCGACCCGTCCGGAAATCCTCGACCAGCTCGAGACCTTCCTGACCTCGACCCTGGGCAAGGGCGTCGTGCGCGCCAAGGACACCCCGAACTTCATCGCCAACCGCGTCGGCATCTTCGGCATGCTGGCCACCATCCACGAAGCCGAGAAGTTCGGCCTGTCGGTGGACGTGGTCGACGACCTGACCGGCGCCAAGCTGGGCCGCGCCAAGTCGGGCACCTTCCGCACCGCCGACGTAGTGGGCCTGGACACCATGGGCCACGTGATCAAGACCATGCAGGACACCCTGCAGGACGACCCGTTCTTCAGCCTGTACAAGACCCCTGAAGTGCTGGCCAAGCTGATCGAGAAGGGCGCCCTGGGCCAGAAAACCGGCGGCGGCTTCTACAAGAAGGTCGGCAAGGAGATCCAGCGCCTCGACTTCGCCACCGGCGAATACGTCGCAGGCGGCGCCAAGGCGGCCGACATCGTCGCCCGCATCCTGAAAGAGAAGGACCCGGTCAAGAAGTTCAAGGCCATGCGCGAATCGACCAACCCGCAGGCGCAGTTCCTGTGGGCGATCTTCCGCGACGCCTTCCACTACATCGCCGTCCACCTCGACACCATCGCCGACAATGCGCGCGACGTCGACTTCGCGATGCGCTGGGGCTTCGGCTGGAGCGTCGGCCCGTTCGAAACCTGGCAGGCCGCCGGCTGGACCCAGATCGCCCAGTGGGTGAAGGAAGACATCGACAGCGGCAAGGCATTGACCAACGCACCGCTCCCAAGCTGGGTGTTCGAAGGCCCGGTCGCAGAGAAGGGCGTGCACACCGCGGAAGGCTCGTTCTCGGCTTCCAAGAATGCTTACGTGCCTGCGTCCGACCTGCCTGTGTACCAGCGCCAGCAGTTCCGCGCACCGGTGCTGGGCTCGACCACGACTGACCCGAAAACCTTCGGCACCACCGTGTTCGAAGACGAATCCGTGCGCCTGTGGCATGCGGATGACGAAGTGCTGGTCATCTCGCTCAAGACCAAGATGCACGTCATCGGCGAAGGCGTCGTGAAAGGCCTGCAGCGCGGCATGGCGGAAGCCGAAAAGGGCTACAAGGGCCTGGTGATCTGGAATACCGATGCGGCCGAAGGCGGCGCGTTCTCGGCCGGCGCCGACCTGCAGTCGGCCATGCCGGCCTTCATGATGGGCGGCGCCAAGGCGATGGACCCGATGGTCCGCGACCTGCAGAACGTGTTCATGCAGATGAAGTACTCGAACATCCCGGTCGTCGCCGCAGTGGCGGGCCTGGCGCTGGGCGGCGGCTGCGAGATGATGCTGCACGCGTCCAAGCGCGTGGCCTCGATCGAGTCGTACATCGGCCTGGTGGAAGTGGGCGTCGGCCTGGTGCCGGCCGGCGGCGGCCTGAAGGAAGCGGCAGTACGCGCCTTCACGGAAGCCAAGGGCAACGACATCCTGCAATTCCTGAAGACCGGCTTCACCAACGCGGCCACCGCGCAGGTGTCGAAATCGGCCCTGGAAGCGAAGGCCATGGGCTACCTGAAGGAAGACGACGTGATCGTCTTCAACCCGTACGAACTGCTGCACGTGGCGAAAACCACCGCGCGCGCCATGTTCGACGCCGGCTACCGCGCCCCGGCGCGCCGTCCGGTCACCGTCACCGGCCGTTACGGCTGGGCGACGATCCGCGGCCAGCTGGTCAACATGCGCGACGGCGGCTTCATCTCGGCCCACGACTACAAGTTGGGCGACATGATCGCCGAGATCGTGACCGGCGGTGACGTCGATCAGGGCAGCGTGGTATCGGAACAGTGGCTGCTCGACATGGAGCGCAAAGCCTTCATCGAGCTGCTGGCCAATCCGAAGACGCAAGAGCGGATCATGGGCATGATGCAGACCGGTAAGCCAGTCCGTAACTAAGCCGCGAACAGAACAGGAAGACTGACATGAGCAAACAACTTCAAGACGCATACATCGTCGCGGCCACCCGCACCCCGATCGGCAAGGCGCCGCGCGGCTTCTTCAACAAGACCCGCCCGGACGACCTCCTGGTGCACGCGATCCGCGGCGCCATGGCCGCCGTGCCGAACCTCGACCCGGCCCTGATCATCGACGCCATCGTCGGCTGCTCGTTCCCGGAAGCCGAGCAGGGCTTCAACGTGGCGCGTAACGCCGTCGTGCTGGCCGGCCTGCCGAACACCGTGGGCGGCGTCACCGTCAACCGCTACTGCGCCTCGGGCATCACCGCCCTGGCCATGGCGGCCGACCGCATCCGCGTCGGCGAAGCCGACGTGATGATCGCCGGCGGCGTCGAATCGATGTCGATGGTGCCGATGATGGGCCACCACCCGTCGATCAACATGGACACGTTCAAAGACGAGAACGTGGGCCTGGCCTACGGCATGGGCCTGACCGCGGAAAACGTGGCCAACCAGTGGAAGATCTCGCGCGAAGACCAGGACGCCTTCGGCCTGGAATCGCACCGCCGCGCCATCGCCGCCCAGCAGGCCGGCCACTTCAAGGACGAGATCACCCCGGTCGAAATCATCACCCGCACGCCGAACCTGGCCACCGGCGAGATCACCGTCAAGCGCCGCACCGTCGACCTGGACGAAGGCCCGCGCGCCGATGCGTCGATGGAAGGCATGGCAAAACTCAAGCCGGTGTTCGCCGCCAAGGGCTCGGTCACCGCCGCCACCTCGTCGCAGATGTCGGACGGCGCCGGTGCGCTGATCGTCGTCAGCGAGAAGATCCTGCGCGAGCACAACCTGACCCCGCTGGCCAAGTTCTCGTCCTTCGCCGTGCGCGGCGTCCCACCTGAGATCATGGGCATCGGCCCGAAGGTCGCGATCCCTGCGGCGCTGGCTGCCGCCGGCATCACCCAGGACCAGCTGGACTGGATCGAGCTGAACGAAGCCTTCGCCGCACAGGCGCTGGCCGTGATCCGCGACCTGGGTCTGGACACGAGCAAGGTCAACCCGATGGGCGGCGCGATTGCCCTGGGCCACCCGCTGGGCGCGACCGGCGCCATCCGCGCCGCGACCGTGGTGCACGCACTGCGCCGCAACAACCTGAAGTACGGCATGGTGACGATGTGCGTCGGCGCCGGCATGGGCGCGGCGGGGATTATCGAGCGCGTTTAAGTTTAAGCAAGTAGGCATGCGCGTGGGCGGGACACCCGTTCGCCCTTGTAGGGTGGGCGGGTCTCCCGCCCGCGCGTTCATCTGAACTCAAAATACAACGAGAGACTTCCTGATATGGACATGCTGATCACCAAGGCCGCCGGCCTGCTGACCATCGAATTCAACCGCCTCGAGCGCAAGAACGCCATCACCGCCGTGATGTACCAGGCCATGGCCGACGCCCTGGTCGATGCGGAGCAGGATAGCGCCGTGCGCGCCATCCTCATCGCCGGCAAGCCGGAGATCTTCACCGCCGGTAATGACCTCGACGATTTCATGAAGAATTCGGCCCCGGTGCCGGGCGTACCCGCCGAAGCCCGTCCGGTCTTCCAGTTCATGCGGGCCCTGCACGGCACGACCAAGCCGGTCGTCGCGGCAGTCGCCGGCGCGGCGATCGGCATCGGCACCACGATGCTGATGCACTGCGACCTGGTCTATTGCTCCGACAACGCCAAGTTCTCGATGCCCTTCACCCAGCTCGGCCTGTGCCCGGAATTCGGTTCCTCGCTGCTGGTGACGCAATCGGCGGGCTACGCACGCGCCGCCGAGAAGCTGTTGCTGGGCGAAGCCTTCGGCGCCCAGGAAGCCCTGGAATTGGGCATGGTCACGCGCGTGCTGCCAGCCGCCGAACTGCGCGCCTTTGCGGAGCAGCAGGCCGCCAAGCTCGTGGCCCTGCCGGCCGCCTCGATCCGCACCACCAAGGCGCTGATGAAACGTCCGCGCATCGAGGCCATCGAAGCGGCGATCGCCGCCGAGAACGAGCGCTTCGCGGCCATGCTGCTGGCGCCGGAAGCGAAGGAAGCGTTCACCGCCTTCTTCCAGAAACGCAAGCCGGACTTCAGCCAGTTCGACTGATCCGACGACGGCGTCATTCTTGCAACGAATTTTGCATGAGCCGGCAAGTCGTCAGTCGGGATGATCAATCGCTTTTATTCTTTACCTAGGGAGGGCTTGATTGTCGCCAGGTCCCAACACTCCGTGCTTGCAGGCGAGATACAAGGACGCCAGGCAGGCCTGTGCGACTGCCTGCGACAGTAGGCGGTCCGTAGTAGACTGGCATGCTTGTTGTTCTGCCCCATGCCATGCCCTTGCCATCCACTGCACCTGACGCCCCCGCCACGCCGCCCGCCGCAGTGATGCAAATCCTGTTCTCGGTCGCCTTCGTCCACCTTCTGAACGACTGCGTGCAGGCCGTGCTGCCGGCCATCTACCCGCTGCTCAAACACCAATTCGCGCTGAGCTTCACCCAGATCGGCCTGATCACGCTGACCTTCCAGTGCACCGCCTCGCTGCTGCAACCCTGGATCGGCCTGTACACCGACAGGCGCCCGCTGCCTTTCCTGCTGCCCTTCGGGATGTGCGTCACCCTGGGCGGCGTCGCGCTGCTGGCCATGGCCCCGAGTTACCCGATGCTGCTGCTGGCGGCCGGCATGATCGGCATCGGCTCATCGACCTTCCACCCGGAAGCCTCGCGCGTCGCGCGCCTGGCCTCGGGCGGGCGCTTCGGCTTTGCGCAGTCGCTGTTCCAGGTCGGCGGCAACCTCGGTTCGGCCTTCGGGCCGCTGCTGGCGGCAGCCATCATCATCGGCAGCGGGCAGGGCCGGATCGCCTGGCTGATGCTGCTGGTGGTGCTGGCGGTGGCGGTGCTGGTGTTCGTCAGCCGCTGGTATGCGGGCCACCTGCGCAATGCGACGAAGAAGATCGCGGTGCATGCGGGACCGGGCATGTCGCGCGGCCGGGTGCTGTGGGCGCTCACCGTGCTGGCCCTGCTGGTGTTCTCGAAGTACATCTACATGTCCAGCCTGTCGAGCTACTACACCTTCTTCCTGATCGAGAAATTCCAGGTGTCGGTGGAGTCGGCGCAGATGTATCTGTTCCTGTTCCTGGCGGCGGTGGCGGCGGGCACTTTCGCGGGTGGGCCGATCGGCGACCGCATCGGGCGCAAGCGCGTGATCTGGTTCTCGATCCTGGGCGCGGCGCCGTTTGCGCTGATGCTGCCTTACGCGAGCCTGTTCTGGACCACGGTGCTGTCGGTGGTGATCGGGCTGGTGATGTCGTCCGCGTTCTCCGCCATCGTGGTGTTCGCGCAGGAGCTGGTGCCGAACAAGGTCGGCATGATCGCCGGCCTGTTCTTCGGGCTGATGTTCGGCATCAGCGGCATCGGCGCGGCCGCCATGGGGGCGATGGCCGATACCACCGGCATCGAGTACGTGTACCGGATCGCCTCCTTTTTACCGCTGCTGGGTATTCTGGCGATCCTGCTGCCGCGGATGGATTCACCGCGGCGCTAGCTGCCTATAATGGCTGTGACCATCGCAGCCATTCAACCAGCCGAGCCGACATGTCCAGCGCAACCATCCGTCCCGCCACGCTTGAAGACGCAGCCGCCATCTGCGCGATCTACAATCATTACGTCGCCACCACCACCATCAGCTTCGAAGAGGAGCCGGTGGCCGGTACGGACATGGCGCAGCGGATCGCCGACGTGCAGGCAGCCCGGCTTGCCCTACCTGGTCGCCGAGGCAGGCGGGCGCCTGTTGGGCTATGCGTATGCGACCAAATGGCGCGCGCGGCCGGCCTACCGCACTTCGGTGGAGAGCTCGATCTACATGGATGCGGAGCTGGCCGGACGCGGCACCGGCACGACACTGTACCGCGCGCTGCTCGATGCCCTGCGCGGCCGCGAGATCCACATGGTGATTGGCGGGATCGCCCAGCCGAACGAACGCAGCGTGGCGCTGCACGAGAAGCTGGGCTTTCGCAAGGTGGCCCACTTCAGCGAAGTGGGGCGCAAGTTCGGGCGCTGGGTCGATGTCGGCTACTGGGAGCTGCGCCTGGCGTGACGCGCTTCAGGCGGCCTTGCGGTCGCCGGGTGGTGTGTGCGCCGCCGGCGTGCCGGCGTTGCGGATGGCGGAACGGTACAACAGCAAGGAGCACAGCGCGCAGCCAAACAGCACCAGCGGTAGCAGTACCGGGCCGGATGCGTTGGACAGGACGAGGGCGCCGATGATGGGACCCGTGGCCTTCGACACCAGCGCCGGCGCCGCCATCGCCCCGGTGATCGCGCCGTAATGGCGCGCGCCGAACAGGACCCGCGGCAGTGTGCCGCGAACGATCGTCAGCACCCCGTTGCTCATCCCGTACAGCGCGCAAAACAGCGCGACCGCCCAGGCCTGGGTGCCGAGCAGCGCCAGCGACAGCAGGCCGAAGGGCAGGGTGGCGAATACGAAGCGCCCCACGGTCTGTGGCGCCGCATCGCGCGCGAGCGTGCGCTCGCCGATGCGCCCTGCAACCTGCATCGGGCCTACCAGCGAAGCGAGCAACACCGCCGTGCCCGCGGAGTGACCGAGCGTCTTCAAGAGCGGGATCAGGTGTACCGCCAATGCGGAGAAAATAAAGAAATTCACCGCGAATGCCAGCGCCAGCTTCCAGAAGATCGGATGCCGTATCGCTTCTCCCAGCGTGTGGCTGTCGCGCGGGGTGTCGGCGGCCGGCGGCTGGTGCGGCGCGTCGCGCCCCAGCCAGAGGTGGAGCGGCAGGCATGCGAGTAGCTGCAACAGGGCATAGACGAGGAAGGTGTCGCGCCAGCCGATGCGCGCGTCGAGCGCGAAGGTCAGCGGCCAGAAGATGGTGCTGGCGAAGCCGGCGAACAGCGTCAGCGTCGAAATCGCCCGTCCCGCGCCGACCACGATCTTGCGGTTGATGGTCGCGAACGCGGCTTCGTACAGCGACAGCGAACTGGCCAGGCCGATGACCGTCCAGGCGGCGAAGAAGGTGGCGGTCGTGGTGCAGCGCGCCAGCCATGCCAGGCCGATCGCGCTGACGACCGAACCGGCCGCCATCACATAGCGGCCGCCATGTTTGTCTACCAGCGCACCGACCGGCGTCGAGGTGAGGCCGGCCACCAGCAGGCTCCAGGAAAATGCGGCGAATGCCGTTTCGGTGCTGATGTGCAGCTCGCGCTGGATGTCGGGCGCCAGCACGGCAAACGCGTAATACATGGCTCCCCACCCCGCGATCTGCGTGATGGACAGGATGGTGATGGTCCTGCGAACTGCTGACAATGTGATCTCCCGGCGTGTTGCTGCGGTGCCGCGCTTGTGTAGTCCGTCACTCTACCGCAGGTGGCCTATGCGTGCCGGCTTGTCATCAAGCTGTCAAATTACTTCGATAATCTTCGAAGGGTTAAGCCCCTGCGTTATAATTCGATAAACATGGAAATGATTGGAGACGCACTGATGGACACGAAAACCGCGATCGCGGCACTGGCCGCACTGGCCCAGGAATCGCGCCTCGCCGTGTTCCGGCTGCTGGTGGAAACCGGGCCGGCGGGCCTGGCCGCCAGCAAGATCGCCACGGCGCTCGGCATTCCTTCGTCTTCGCTCTCCTTTCACCTGAAGGAGCTCAGCCACGCGGGCCTGATCGCGGCGCGCCAGGACGGGCGTTTCATCATTTACGCGGCGCAGTTCGACACGATGAACGGCCTGCTCGCCTTCCTTACCGATAACTGCTGCGGCGGCAATCCCTGCACGCCCGTGTGCGCACCCGCCTGCGGCACCACTTCCGAATGATTTCAATGAACGTACTTTTTCTCTGCACCGGCAATTCCTGCCGCTCGCTCATCAGCGAAGCGGTGTTCAATCACCTGGCCCCGAGCGGCTGGCACGCGCTGAGCGCCGGCAGCCAGCCGATGGGCCGCCTGAATGCGCGCGCCCTGCAGCTGCTGGCCGACAAAGGCATTCCGACCGAGGGCTATTACAGCAAGTCGTGGGACGACCTGCCGGTGGTGCCCGACATCGTGGTCACCGTCTGCGCCAGCGCCGCCGGCGAGACCTGCCCGGCCTATCTCGGCCCGGTGCTGCGCACGCACTGGGGCGTGGAAGACCCGAGCCATGTCGACGGCACGCAGGAAGAAATCAGCGCCGCTTTCGAGAAGGCCTACGCCATCCTGCGCGCCCGCATCGAAGCCTTCCTGGCGCTGCCGCTCGCCCAACTGGCGAAGGACCGCACCCGCCTGAAGGCGGAGCTGGACCGCATCGGCACGCTGGAGGCTTGAGTCCCGTGCTGCCTGCTTTCCTGATTTTTGCCGCCACCCTCATCCTCGTCATCTGGCAGCCGCGCGGCCTCGGCATCGGCTGGAGCGCTTCGCTGGGCGCCCTGGTGGCGCTGCTGGCCGGCGTCATCACCGTGGGCGACATTCCGGTCGTCTGGAACATCGTGTGGAACGCCACCGGCGCCTTTGTCGCCATCATCATCATCAGCCTGCTGCTCGACAAAGCGGGCTTCTTCGAATGGGCCGCGCTGCACGTCGCGCGCTGGGGCGGCGGCAATGGCCGGCGCCTGTTCGTGCTGCTGGTGCTGTTGGGGGCCGCCGTGGCGGCGCTGTTCGCCAACGACGGCGCGGCGCTGATCCTCACGCCCATCGTCATCGCCATGCTGGCCGCGCTGCGCTTTACGCCCAAGGCGACGCTGGCCTTCGTGATGGCGGCCGGCTTCATCGCCGACACCGCCAGCCTGCCGCTGGTGGTGTCGAACCTGGTGAACATCGTGACGGCCGATTATTTCGATATTGGTTTTGCGCGCTATGCCTCCGTGATGCTGCCGGTGAACCTGGTGTCGGTGGCCGCGACCCTGGCGGCGCTGCTGTGGTTCTTCGGCCGCGACATCCCGCCCAACTACGACCTGGCGCAGCTGCGCCGCCCGGAAGAAGCGATCCACGACCGCGCTACCTTCATTGCCGGCTGGTGGGTGCTGGCGCTGCTGCTGGCCGGCTTCTTCTGGCTCGATGAACTGGGTGTGCCGATCAGCGCGGTGGCCGCCTTCGGCGCACTGCTGCTGTTCGTGGTGGCCGCGCGCGGGCACCGGATCGCCACGCGCGCGGTGCTGCGCGGCGCGCCCTGGCAGGTGGTGGTGTTCTCGCTCGGGATGTACCTGGTGGTCTACGGCCTGCGCAACGCGGGCCTGACCGGCTACCTCACGGCGCTGCTGGAGCGCTGCGCTGAACACGGCGTCTGGGGCGCGGCGCTCGGCACCGGCGTGATCACCGCCGCGCTGTCGTCGGTGATGAACAACATGCCCACCGTCCTGGTCGGCGCGCTGTCGATCGACGCCACCACCAGTACCGGCGCGGTGCGCGAAGCGATGATCTATGCGAACGTGATCGGCAGCGACCTGGGCCCGAAGATCACGCCGATCGGCAGCCTGGCCACGCTGCTGTGGCTGCACGTCCTGGAAAACAAGGGTATCCGCATCTCGTGGGGCTATTATTTCCGCGTCGGCCTGGTGCTGACGCTCCCGGTGCTGCTGCTGACGCTGGCGGCGCTCGCGCTGCGCTTGAGCTGACAAGGACATGACATGACGAAGATCGAGAACCTCCCCAACATCAATCCCGAACAACTCGACATGCCCAGCATGGAGAAACTGGCGCAGCAAGGCGACTTGAACCATCCGCCGCGCATCCTGCTGCTGTATGGCTCGCTCCGCGAGCGCTCGTTCAGCCGCTTCCTGACCTTCGAGGCGGCGCGCATCCTCGAGCACTTCGGCGCCGAGGTCAGGATCTTCGATCCGATGGATTTGCCGATGGCCGGCAGCGTGCTTGAAACCCATCCGAAGGTGGTCGAGCTGCGCGAGCTGTCGCTGTGGTCGGAAGGCCAGGTCTGGTGCAGCCCCGAGCGCCACGGCGCGATCACGGCGGTGATGAAGAACCAGATCGACTGGATCCCGCTGGAGCAGGGCGCGCTGCGTCCGAGCCAGGGCCGCACGCTGGCCGTGATGCAGGTATGCGGCGGTTCGCAATCGTTCAACGTCGTGAACACCATGCGGCTGCTCGGGCGCTGGATGCGCATGTTTACGATCCCGAACCAGTCCTCTGTGCCGATGGCCTACAAGGAGTTCGACGAGGAGGGCAGGATGCGTCCGTCCGCCTATTACGACCGGGTGGTGGATGTGATGGAGGAGCTGTTCAAGTTCACGCTGCTCATGCGCGGGCGCAGCGATTACCTGACCGACCGCTATAGCGAACGCAGCGAACGCGCGCTGCGCAGGATCGACGCGCAGATCAGCAAGCTATAGGAGGCGGCGCTTACTTGACCGCGACCACGCTGCCGATGCCCGACACCGACTTGCTGACGATGCGCGGGTTGCCGTAATAAGTCAGGTTGCCCATGCCCTGCACCTTGGCATGGAGCTTGTCCTTCGCATGCACGCTGACGGCGCCGATGCCCTCGAAGCTGACGTCGGCTTCCTGCGTGACCAGGTCCTTGGTATCGACTTCGCCCACGCCCTGTGCGCGCAGGCGCAGCGTGCGCACTTCGCCGTCGATGGCCAGGCGGCCCGCGCCGCGGTAACTGACGTCGAGCCGCTCGCCGCGCAGCTTGGTCAGGCGCATGGCGCCCGCGCCTTCACCGCGGAAGGTCTGCAGTTCCGGCATGGTCACCACCACGCGGTCGTTCGAGTCGATGTCGATGGAGTTGCGCGTGCTTTCCTTCATGCTCAGGCGCAGCTCGCCGCCGACCACTTCGCTGGTCACGCGTTCGATGAAGCGCGCGTCGCCATGGACCTTGACCGAGAAGGCCTTGCCGGCTTCCACGGTGAGGCTGACCGGGCCACGGACGTTGATGCCCGTGAATGGCGTGACGCTGCGCGCCTGCTCATCGGCGTGGACGTTGAGCGAAGCGACGGACAGGACGGCGGCGAGGATCAGGCGTTGCATGGTGGTCTCCGGTAAAGGTCTGGTATGAGGCCATTCTAGGGAGACGCGCGGCGGCGGGGTGGCGTTTGCGACGAACTGCACAATTACAGGGGTGGAAGGTAGCGGGAGCGGATGATGCGTTTCCGGCAAATAGAATATTGAACGCGACAAATGATTGCGCACGATTGCGCAGATGGCAATATTGTCTAAGGGTTAAGGCTATAATTTCCCCGTCACTTTATAGGCAATACCATGCACATCTCAACCGTTACCCTACCTGAAATGAAGCTCGCCGGGCTGCCGCTTGCAGGTCCGTTTTCGGTTCTGGAAGCGGACCTGCCGGACACCTGGGATACCTTCCTGGAGCGCGAAGGCGAGCTGGGCGAACCCAAAGGCATGCGCTACAGCCTGCGCCTGCAAGAAAAAGACGGTGTCTACCTCGAATGCGTCGCCACCGAGGTCGCCGATTTGAATTCGCTGCCGCCGGGCATGATCGCGATCCGCATTCCGGAGCGCCGCTACGCCTTGCTGACCCACCGCGGGCCGATGGCGCGCGTGCCGGCCACCTACGTGACCGGCAACGCCGCGATCGAGCAACTGGGGATGGTCCCGGACGAAGAGGCCTGGCGCATCGAGCGCTACGACCGCCGTTATACGCCGACCCTGGACGATGGCAATCGTCCAGATAACGCCTACGACATCCTCATCCCCTTGCTCTAATTTGGTGCCGGTATATTTCCCGACCGCCGGCGCCGGTAGGGCGGCTCGCGCCGCCAGCGTCCCTTCCCAAGGACAGGCACAGTCTGCCTGCCGATTGTGACGGGCGTTTGACGAAGGCTGCCCTTTTTCAGGGCGTATCGTCGACCGGCCGGTCGTCCGGTTCCTCGTGGGTGGCTGCGAAGACCTCGTTCTCGGCGTATTGCGTGAGATCGTCGCCGCCATCGAGCATGACCTCGGGCGGGTGCAGCATATCGTGCAGCATGTCGCGCAGCGCAGGGGTATCCCAGGGGACGCCGGCCCGCTCGCAGCGCTGGATGTAGTTCAGCACTTCCTGGTTCTGCGCAGGACTCAGCGGGAGCCCATGCCAGGCTCCGGTGGGAGACAAATCTGTTTTCATCATGACCTCCTCCACGGCCGTCAGCCGCGTCCCTTCACTATACGCCGCGCGGTGCTGCAGGGCGCACGGGACGGCAGCGCATTTTCACCAGCCGCAGGGCTGTTTTCCGACCTCCTGAACTCGAATATTGCAATACGGCTAACGTGCGCTGTTCCGTTACCCGCAGGTCTACACTCGACTCGCTCGACATCAGCCGATGTCAAAAAACAGGAGCGCCGCCCGGCAGTTTCCAGAGCGGCACCCCACGCCAATTAAAAGATCAGGAGAACACCATGCAGAAGAATCAGGTCGTCAAAAAATTGCTCGCAGTGACCGCAGTTGCCGCCATGTTCAGCGCCTTCGGCGTGCAGGCGCAGACCAGCGGCCAGACCGCCCAGTCGATGACGAACCAGACCGCAACCGGCAAACAGAACATGACCGGCAAGACCGCTGCCGACAGCGCCAAGCCGCACACCGGCGCCACCGACACCGCACAAACCACCTCGGGCGCCTCGGGCGCCGCCGGCGCCACCGGCTCGGGCGCGGTCAAGCTCAGCGGCGCGGACAAGAAGGGCATCATGGACATGGCCATGGCCAACATGGCCGAAGTCGAAACCGGCAAGCTGGCCCTGAGCAAGAGCCAGAACGCCGAGGTCAAGACCTTCGCCCAGCAGATGGTCGACGACCACGGCAAGGCCCTGGCCGACGTGCAGGCCCTGGCGCAGTCGAAGGGCGTGACCCTGCCGACCGAACTCGATGCCAAGCACAAGGCCATGTCGGCCAAGCTGGAAAAGCTCAGCGGCGACGCCTTCGACAAGGCCTACATGAAGCAGGCGGGCCTGGCCGACCACAAGGCGACCCATGCCAGGCTGAAGTCGATCGCCAGGAGCGCCAAGGATCCCGACGTGAAGGCCGCCGCCGAAAAAACCATGCCGACCGTCGAGCAGCACCTGAAGGCCGCGCAGCAGATGTCGACGGCGAAGTCGGGTACGACCTCGGGCAAGTAAGCAGTTCAATCAGCCGGCCGGCGAGCCGGTTCGTGCGCCAAGGAGAATCGCCATGCAGAAAACCCAGCGCATCAGCACCGTGCTCGCCGCCGCGCTCGCCGCGGCCATGTTCGGCATCGCGCCGGCCCAGGCCGCGCAGGCTGCGCCGGCCGGCCAGGCGGCAACCGCGCCTGCCGCCGCACCTGCAGCCAAGCTGTCCGACGCCGACCGCGACGCGCTCACCGACCTGGCCATGGCCAACATGTCCGAGATCGCCAACGCGAAGATTGCGCTCGCCAAGAGCGTCAATCCCGAGGTCAAGGGCTACGCCCAGCGCATGCTCGACGACCATACCAGGGCCCAGGCCGAAGTGCAGGCCGTGGCGCAGGCCAAGGGCGTCGAATTGCCTGCCGAGCTGAACGTCAAGTACAAGGCCAAGCTGGCGATGCTCAAGGCCCTGAAAGGCGAGATCTTCAACCGCACCTATATCAAGCAGTCGGGCCGCACCGACCATCTCGATACGCACAAGAAGCTCAAGGACAATCTCGACGACCTGAAGGATCCCGAAGTCAAGGCGCTGGTCACGAAGATCCGGCCGATGGTCGAGCAGCACCTGATCATGGCCGAGGAAATGATCGCCAAGTCGGGCCGCTCCACCATGGGTACCGCCGGCGCGCCGACCAAGTAAGCGCCGCCGATTCTCGCTAACTCTGCGGGCTGCCCTTCCATTTCCCCTCGATGCGCTCGATCACGATCTCGATGCCGACGATCGCCTTGAGCATGCCGTCGATATAGGCCGGCGGCGCATCCGCGATCGACCAGGGCTGCGCCTGGGGCGCCTCGTGGTGGGCGGTCTGTCCGTGCAGGAGCTTGAGTAACCAGGCCGGGTCCTCGACCGCCCGCAGGCGTCCGTGCACATGTACTACCTGGTAATCCCAGGTCGGCACCACGCGGCCACCGGTGGCGGCCTTTTCCTGCTGGTCGGGCGGCACATACGAAGCCGGGCCGCGGAACACTACCAGCACCGCTTGCCCTTCGCGGCGCCAGACCGGGTTGGCGCGGGCGACGTGCGCGCGCAGTACCCCGTGCGGTGCGGCCTCGAATAGCTCGAACGGCAAGTGGTCGGCATCTGGCAGGGCGCCGTCGTGCGTGACCAGCATGCCCAGCGCGTGTTCGGCGACGAGCGCGTGCATCGCTTGCGCGTCCGGCTGGCGGTGGCGGGGCGGCAGGTACATCAGCTGCCCCCCATGACCACGATCGCGGTCTTGAGCGAATTGGCGCACTGCCGGCGCACCTGTGCTTCGAACTGTTTCATTGGTCCCCCATTGTGGTCGAACGGGCATCATAAGTAGCGGCTTGGCTTGCTCAAAGGTCCAATCCGGGCGAAGATGGGCGTACCAATCCCATGCACATCCACGACTTCTTTGCCGCCGTTCCCCTTGACCGCGCCGCGGCCACGCCACTGTTCCGCCAGCTCTACGACTGGCTGAAGGACGCCATCCTGCACGGCAGGCTGGCTCCCGGCGCGCGACTGCCCGCCACGCGCGACCTGGCAGTCATCCTGAAGGTGTCGCGCCAGACCGTGCTGGCCGCCTACGAGCAGCTCACCGCCGAGGGCTACCTGCGCGGCGGGGTCGGGCAGGGCACCTTTGTGGATGCGGCGCTGCCGGTGGCACAGCATGCACCGCTTTCTTCCGCCGGCCTGCTGCGCGCCTTGCCGGAACGCGGCGCCGCGATGGCCGCGGCCATGTCGCGGGTGCGCTACCACGACGGTCCGGTGCGTGCCTTCCGGCCCAGCATGCCGGGGCTGGACCTGTTCCCCTTCGACACCTGGCGCAAGCTGGAGCTGCGCGCGCTGCGCCGTCCCGGTCCGCACCTGGGCTACAGCGAGCCCGCCGGCCACCAGCCCCTGCGTGAGCTGCTGTGCGCCTACCTGCGCGCCTCGCGCGGCGTGGTGTGCACGCCCGAGCAGATCGTCATCACTTCCGGCTCGCAGCAGGCCCTGTACCTGCTGGCCCACCTGCTGCTGGCGCCGGGCGACGGGGTATGGGTCGAGTCGCCCGGCTACCAGGGCGCCTGCGCCCCGATGGCGGTGGCCGGCGCGCGCATCTGCACGGTGCCGGTGGATGCCGAGGGCATGGACGTGGCCTACGGCGCCACTCACTACCCGGATGCCCGCATGGTGTTCGCGACCCCCTCGCACCAGCTGCCGCTGGGCGTCACCATGAGCCTGGGCCGGCGCCTGGCGCTGCTGCGCTGGGCGGTCGCCAACCGCGCCTGGGTCATCGAGGACGATTACGACAGCGAATACCGCTACACCGGCCCGCCGCTGGCCTCGCTGCAAAGCCTGGACAGCGCCGGCTGCGTGATCTACGTCGGCACGCTCTCCAAAGTGCTGTTCCCCGGCCTGCGCCTGGGCTATGTGGTGGCGCCGCCCGCGTTGGCCGAACCGCTGGCGCGCGCCAGGGCCGTGGTCGACCGCCACAGCGCCGTCGTGCCGCAGATGGTGCTGGCGGACTTCATCGGCGAGGGCCATTTTGCGCGCCACATCCGGCGCACGCGCGAAGCCTATGCCGCACGGCGCGAAGCCCTGCTCGGCGCGATCGATGCGCGCCTGGGCGACCGGCTGCGCTGCGGGCCGTCGGACGCGGGACTCGACTTGTGCGTGCATTTCCGTCCCGATGCGGGAGGCAGCTTTCCTGACGAGGCAGGCGTGGCGCAAGCGGCGCTCGGTGCCGGCATTGAACTGCGTCCGCTGGCTTATTACGCCAATCCGCAGGCCGTACCCGCATGCGCGGTCGATCCGGGATTGCTGCTGGGGTTTTCGGCGGTGGGTCCGGCCGACATCCGGCGCGGTGTCGAGGGGCTGGCTGCCGTGCTGGCAACTGCGCGCTGATTTATACTCTCGCGATGACTCCCACCCGCTGCTCCTGGGCCAACATGGCCAACCCGCGCTACCTGGCTTACCACGACCACGAGTGGGGCGTGCCCTGCCACGACGAGAACACCCTGTTCGAAATGCTCAACCTCGAAGGGGCGCAGGCCGGCCTGTCGTGGGAGACCATCCTGAACAAGCGCGACACCTACCGCGCGGCTTTCGACGGCTGGGATGCCGAAAAAATCGCGCGCTACGGCGATGCCAGGACCGCCGAGCTGCTGGCCAATCCCGGCATCGTGCGCAACCGCCTCAAGGTGGCCGCGGCGATCACCAACGCCAAGGCCTACCTCGCCATGCGCGAGCAGGGCTTGACGCTGGACGCCTACCTGTGGGGCTGGGTCGACGGCAAGCCGATCGTCAACGACTGGCCGGACGGTTCGCGTCCAGCCAAGACCGAGCTGTCGGACCGCATCTCGAAAGACCTGGCCAAGCGCGGCTTCAAGTTCGTCGGTTCGACCATCATCTATGCCTACATGCAGGGTATCGGGATGGTGGACGACCATGACCGCGCCTGCTTCCGGCACCACGCGCGCTGACATGGACCTGCGCGCGCACTGGCGTGGCCGCGAACGCTACACGGTGTTCGCCACAAGCTACGACGATGGCGCAGCCGTGCGCGCGCTGCAGGCCGACTGGCGCGCCGACCCGCAGCGGCCTGCGCGGCTGCACATCGTGGCGCTCGCGGCCGATCTGCAGCCGGGCTTCCACCGCATCCCGCAAGACGATCCGCGCTTGAGCTTGACCCTGCTCGCCATGCCGTTCGACGCGGCGCTGGGGCAGCTGGGCGCGCAGCCCGATGCCGTGTTCCTCGATGCCGTCGCAGGCACCGGCTTCGTGCGTCCGCTCGCGCGCATCGTCGCAAGCGACGCGCGCTTGTCCGCTCCCGCGCTGGACGAGGAACAGCGTGCCGCGCTAACGGCGCAGGGCTTTGTGTTCGGCAGCGATACCGAGGCCGTCTTCGCCAGCCGCAAGCCACGCCTGCCGGTGCCACCCCTCCCGGAGCGGCACGCGCTCGTCATCGGGGCAGGGCTGGCCGGCGCCGCGGCGTGCGCCTCCCTGTGCGCGCGCGGCTGGGAAGTCACCCTCATCGAGCGCCATCCCGCGCCCGCCATGGAAGCATCGGGCAACCTGGCCGGCATCTTCATGCCCCTGCTCTCGCGCGACGACAACATCCCGACCCGCCTGACCCGCGCCGCCTACCTGTATGCGCTTCGGGCCTGGCGCCGGTTCGGCGGCATCGGCGGCGCGATCGAAGGCCAGGCCTGCGGCGTGCTGCAACTGGCGCGCGATGCCGATCATGCCGAGGTCTCGCGCGCCATCGCCCGTGAAGGGAATTACCCGCCGGAGTTTGCACGCTGGCTCGAACGCGAAGAGGCCGAAGCGCTGCTCGGCCTTCCCGCCCCCGATGGCGCCTGGCTGTTCGGGCAAGGCGGCTGGGCGCGCCCCGGCAGCGTGTGCGAAGCGATGCTGGCCTCCTGCGGCGCGCGGCTGACGCGGCGCTTTGGTGTGGGCAGCATCGCGCTCGAACATGAAGGCGGCGAATGGCTGGCACGCACCGAAGACGGCACCATCGTCGCGCGTGCGCCGACCGTGGTGCTGGCCAGCGGCGCCGGCGCGCGCCGGCTGGCGCAATCGGCCGGCCTGCCGCTGGCCGCGCTGCGCGGGCAGGTCACCCACTTGCCAAACGGCGCCGCGCCCCGCTTACCGCTGGTGCTGTGCCGCGAAGCCTACCTGACCCCGGCGGCGGGCGGCATCACTTGCGCGGGCGCCACCTACGACCTCGACGACGACCCACACCTGCGCGCATCGAGCCAGCAGGAGAACATCGAGCGCCTGCGCGGCCTGGTGTCCGACCCGCTTGCTGCCGAAGGCGTGCCGCTGGCCGGCCGCGTGGGGTTCCGGTGCGTGGCGCCGGACCGCCTGCCGCTGGTGGGCCGCCTGCCCGATTTCGCCGCCGCCGGCGCCACCGAGCGCCTGCGCGACGTCCCGCGCCATCCCGGCCTGTACTGCCTGCTCGGCTATGCCTCGCGCGGCCTGATCTGGGCGCCGCTGGCGGCCGAACTGCTGGCTGCGCAGATGGAGGGCGAGCCGCTGCCGCTGGAAACGGCGCTGGCCGACGCGCTTGATCCGGCGCGCTTCGTGCTGCGTGCGCGGCGCGCAGGCAAGGCACCGCAGGCTGCCGCGGACTGACTGCAGCCGACAAGGTGTGCGGCTTGAACAGGCGGGCCACGCCGGGATCCTTGTGATTATTGTTGAGTTTTTTTTCAGTCGGCGCATAATCGGCGGCGTACTCAACAGTTATCCACGAGGTCGATCTTGGCTACTGAACGTTCTGCGCTAAGGCCGCATTGCGGCGGCCCGGTATCCAACTTGGCCGGCGTCCTGTTCGCGGCCACCGTGGCTGCATGCGGCGGCGGTGGTGGTTCTCCGGCGCCCGCGCCGCCGGTGGTGGTGACGCCGCCACCGCCGCCGCCAGTTGCGGCGCTGCCGGGCAGCTACGCCGATCCGGTCATTTATTCGGGCGGAGCCTCGGCCGCGCTGGCCGGCGCGACGGAGAACGCCGCCACGGTCCAGACGCGCATCACCCTCGATGGCCGTCCGCTCGACTACACCGCCACCACCGGCCACCTGACGGCCACCGACCTGCAGACCGGACAGCCGGCGGCGTCCTTCTTCTACGTCGCCTATACCGCCGGCGCGCTGCCAGCGGCGCAGCGGCCGCTCACCTTCTTCTACAACGGCGGGCCGGGTTCGGCCTCGATCTGGCTGCACCTGGGCTCGTTCGGACCGCGCCGCATGGCCACCACGTTCCCCTCCACCGCGCCGCCCGCGACGGCGCCGGCGCTGGTCGACAACCAGGAAACGCTGCTGGACCATTCCGACCTGGTATTCGTCGACGCCATCGGCACCGGCTATTCGCAGGCGATCGCGCCGCGCACCAATGCCCAGTTCTGGGGCGTCGACCAGGACGCGGCGGTCTTCCGCGACTTCGTGCGCCGCTATCTCGCCGCCAACAACCGGCAGGCCTCGCCGGTCTACCTGTTCGGCGAATCCTACGGCGGGCCGCGCACGGCCGTGCTGGCCAACCTGTTGGAAAGCGCCGGGGTGCGCGTGGCCGGTGTCATGCTGCAATCGCCCGCCATGAACTACAACTCCAACTGCGGCGTGTTCAATCCCGGCCAGCTCAGCTGCGAAGGCTATCTCCCGAGCTATGCGGCCGTATCGAGCTACTACCAGAACGGCGGCAGCCTGCCGACCGATTTTTCGTCGGTCCTGCAGCGCGTGCGCGAGTTTGCCGCCGGCCCCTACCGCAGCGAGGTCGGTCCCTTCCTCGCCAGCGGCGTGCCGCCCACCGACGCCACCGTGACCCAGCTGGCCGGCTATACCGGATTGCCGGCGCTGACCTGGCGCCAGGATTTTTCGATGGTGCCGGGCGCCTACCGCGCACGTTTGCAGCCGGGACAGGTGATCGGACGCTACGATGCCCGGGTGCGCGCGCCCGTCGGCAGTGCGCTGGCTGCCGGCGGCGACCCATCGCTTACATTGGTCGGCAACGTCTTCAATGCCGGCATCCGCAGCTATCTAGAAACCGAACTGCGCTATACCGCGATCACGCCCTACCTGGGCTCGAACAACGTGCTCGAGCAATGGAACTTCAGCCATGACGGCAAGGCGCTGCCGGACACGATTCCCGACCTGGCCGCCGCCCTGACGCTCAATCCGGCCATGAAGGTGCTCGCCATGGGCGGTTACCATGACCTGGCGACGCCGTTCTATCAAACCGAGCTCGACCTGGCGCGGCTGGGCGCCGGCGCAGGCATCCAGATCCGCAACTACGACAGCGGGCACATGAGTTATCTCGACGACCGCGTGCGCCGCCTCCAGAAAATCGACCTGCGCGCCTTCTACAACAGCCAATCGGTGGCACAATGAAAGCCATGTTCCTGTTCTTAGTCCTTGCGAGCGCGATGGCTCCGGCTGCGGCGCAGCCACAGGCCGGCGTCGACGGCATGGTGCCGCCGGCGCTGCGCAACCGTCAGGCCGACGCGCCGCCGGCAACCGGCGCGGCGCTGCGCGCGCAGGCGCTTGCCAAGCTGCAGAAGCAGTTCCAGGCCGCCGACGTCGACAGCAACGGCAGCCTGACGGTGGCGGAGGCGAAAAACTTCGGTTTCGTCGCCAGGCATTTCGATGAGATTGATACCACCCGCCGCGGTGCTGTCAGCTTCGATGACTTGCGGACCTACCTGGTGCGGATGAATGCGGACCGGCGCTAGATCCTTGGCCGACATGGGGTGCGGTTGCTGCTTGTCTCCTGTCAGGTGGCCAACTGGCCGTGATCGTGCCTGCAAGCGAAAAGCTTGATGCGAAGCGTTGAGGAAGTTGGAACTCGCGTCCTTCGAAGGCGTCGCAGACTGCGCCTGATCCTATAGATGCATTATTGCAATAATGGCATAATCCAATCGGTCCACGTGGCCTTTCGCCAGGGTTTGTACGAACCGTATGTTGTTGAACAGACCCCTCCGTTGTGGTATTACGCGCATTTCCCTTCGATGCAAGGTGCTATCCTCAGGATCGTTTGTGTGGGACTGAACCCAACTGAACGCGTGCAGGAATCGCCGTCGTGATCCGCGCGAAATGCCTTGAAAAGCGGAGTTCTACCAGATTATCTGACTGGCGCATCCATTGAAACTGATTCTCCATCTGTCACAACCTATGAAACTTCCAAAAAAAATCAAGAATTTGAGCGCCGTCGTGCTGCTGGTCCAATTGTTGGGGTGCGCAACTGCCCCTGAAATCGATAACCTGACGACGCCATCGAAATCGAAGAGCTTCGTCTTGTCGGGTGTAACTGCTGTTACCTCAGGCACTCCAGAAGTGCGGGGCGGACTCCGAGGTTCCAAGCGTATTGGCTTGATGCCAGGCGAATACGTCGCAACGCGTGAGAATGCACACGGAACTTTTTTTGAAGGGCCGAATCCTGCAATGTGGGAGGAAATCGATAGCTGGGCCCTGGTTGACAAGCTCTTTGTCCGACGCGGCGGTATCTGGATTCCTCATGCCGCTGGATCATCGCCACGCATTTACAGCTACCCCGGATTGTTTCAGCCTGTACGACCGGGATCCCGTTATCTAGACCAAGTGCCAGCTACAACGGATGGCCTGAATGAGCTGGTAATCCGGCAAGTGGTACAAGCACCAAAGGGCAATCCCGCAGCTGGTGATTTCAAACACGGCGTAGCAAGCGGAATCGGCGCAGGAATCGCCGTCGGGATCGTTGGTGCGATTGCGGCGTCGGCCAACGATACTCCGATGTATATCTCGGAAGGTGTAACAGACCCAGAGTTCTCGGCGAAAATCAAAGCTGCCATGGCGCAGAGCTTAGAAACAGGGCAGGTTTCGGTCAAATGACTCAGGCCTCACATTAGCATCGGAACTGGAACTGGCGGATCATCTGATTGTGTCGTCCACAGCGGGTGGCACATTCAACCGGCCAATAGGAACCTGCCCGACGCGGAAATACGATCTGCAAAAAATATTACAGCCGCTTTGGTCTCACTACCCCGTGCAACCAGCGTGTGGCGAACGAGCCTCATCGGCCAAACGAGAGCGAATTGTCAAATCCATCGCGTTATAATTGATTTACAGTAACTTTTTCGGTCCGCCCCCGCGATGGAAGACACACCACAATCGAACGAGCTGTTCCTGTTCCTGGCGTCCACCGCGCACGACATGAAGAACTCGATCAGCGTCCTGTCCGGCACGCTCGAGCGCCTGCTCGACGACGCCTCGCCCGAGACCGAGAAAGCCTATCCGCAGATGGCGCAGATGCTGTACCAGACGCGTCGCCTGAACGACAACCTGATGCAGCTGCTGGCGCTGTACAAGCATGTCGGCACGCCGGAATATCCGTTCGACGTGCAGCCGATCGAGGCCGGCCAGCTGGTCGAGCAGGTGGTGGCGCTCGAGCGCGTGCTGCTGGAGTCGCGCGGCGTCACGCTCGAACTCGACGTCGAGCCTGACCTGGTCTGGCACCTCGACGAAGACCTGATCGTCGGCGTGGTTTCGCATGCAATCAACAATGCCGTGCACTACACGCGCGACCGCATCCGCCTGTCCGCGCGCGAAGGCGAGGGCTGGCTGGAGATCCGCGTCGAGGACAACGGCGCCGGCTATCCGGCCTCGCTGCTGGAAGCCGGCGGCGCAGCACTGAGCGGCACCGCCAGCGGCGTGAACTTCCTGACCAACAGCGCGGGCCTCGGCCTGCACTTCTCGCGCGAAGTGGCGAAGATGCACCGCCACCGCGAACGCGTGGGCACGGTGCGGCTGGAAAACGGCGGTTCGCTTGGCGGCGGCTGTTTCATCCTGGCGCTGCCATGAATGCGGCCTTGAACACCTTCAGCGCACCGGCGGTCGCCGACCAGGTCGACTGGGCCGGCAAGAACTATCTTGTCGTGGACGATTTCATCGGCGTGCGCCAGCTGCTGCGCGAGGCGCTGCGCAGCCTGGGTGCGCGCAACATCGACCAGGCCTCGAGCGGCGGCGAGGCCATGGGCCTGCTGAACAAGACCCGCTACGACGTGGTGCTGTGCGACTTCAACCTCGGCGAAGGCAAGAACGGCCAGCAGGTGCTGGAAGAGGCGCGCATGCGCAACCTGCTGCTGCCCTCGAGCGTGTTCCTGATGGTCTCGGCGGAGAAAAGCGTCGAGTCGGTGATGGGCGCGGCCGAGCACCAGCCGGACGCCTACCTGGTCAAGCCGATCACCGAGGGCGTGCTGCTCTCGCGCCTGAACCGCGTGTGGCGCAAGAAGCAGGTGTTCAGCCTGATCGACCAGGCCTATGCCGAGAAGGATTACCTGCGCGCTGCGCGACTGTGCGACGAGCAGGTGGCGGGGAACAAGGTGCACGAGATCGACCTGCTGCGCATGAAGGCGCGCCTCATGGAAAAGAGCGGCGAGCCGGGCAAGGCACGCGAGACCTATGAACGCGTGCTGGCCCAGCGCGAATACCAGTGGGCGCGTTCGGGCCTGGCCAAGATCCGCCTGGCCGACGGCGACTACGAGCAGGCGCGCCAGATGTTCCAGACCGTGATCGCCGAGAACCGCTATTACATCGACGCCTACGACCAGCTGGCCCTGAGCTACCAGAACATGGGCCAGCACGAGGAAGCCCTCGGCATCCTGGAGCGCGCCGCCAAACTCTCGCCCAATTCGGTGCCGCGCCAGCGCAACCTGGGCCAGGCTTGCCTCAAGCTGGGCAATGTGGGCCTGGCGGAGAAGGCCTTCCGCAAATGCATCGCGATCGGCGAATACTCGATCCGCAAGACGCCGGACGCCTACCTCGGCCTGGCGCGCGTGTGCGGCCTGAAGAACGACCCGAAGGAAGCGCTGCAGCTCCTGATTGCGGTGCAGCGCGACTTCGGCGCCGAGCATCCGGACATCGAGCTGCGCGCCAAGATCACCGAAGGCCTGGTCTACCACGAGAGCGGCGACTACAGGCGTGCGCGCAAAGCCGGCGACGAACTGGAGGCGCTGCTGCAGGCCAAGCCGGAACGTCCCGACGTCGCCACCTGCCTGGAGATGGCGACGCTGCTGTTCGCGGTCGGCGTCAAGGAAGCACCGGTGGAGCTGCTGTGCTACGTCATCCGCAACAACCACGACAACCAGTTGCTGCAGGACGAGGTGCAGAAGATCTTCGAGAAAGCGCGCATGGGCGAGGAGGGCGAAGCCCTGATCCGCGGCGCGCGCAAGGAAGCGATCGACCTGATGAACCAGGGCGTGCTGCTCTGGAAGACCAACAAGCTGGCCGAGGCCGTGGAATGGATGCGCAATGCGCGCACGGCGCTGCCGCACAATGTGCGCATCCTGTTCAATTCGGCGCAGATCCTCGTGTCGTACATGCAGCAGCGCGGCTACAGCGCCGAACGCCTGGAAGAGGCGCACGGCGTGCTGGGGCACGTCGACCGGCTGCAGCCGGGGCAGCAGCGGTTTGCGCAGTTGATGGAGCAGTTGATGTTGCTGGTGCCGAAGGTGGAGGAGGTTGTGGAGGGTGAGGTGGCGGGGGAGGCGGCTGCGGCTTGAGGTGGTGGCTGCGCATCAGCGGCACGCATCCCCATGCCGCCGCGCCAGCTCCGCGCAAAGCACGCCCACATCGATCCCACCGTCCTCCTTGCGCGCCGCATCCACCGCGCCCGCCAGCGCGCATTCGCCGATGTACAGCCCCAGCGCCCGGTAGCTTTCGAACTGGGTCTCGTCGAACCACTGGTCCGCCGTGCTCTCGTGCGGGTAGGACGAATGCACCTTGCGGTAGTTGAGCAGGTCGGCGTTCTCGCGTCCGACGATGGCCGGCTTCAGGTAGACCAGGGTGCCGTCGACGCCGCCCTGGTCGACCTGGCTGTAACGTACCGTGCCAACCGCGCAGCTGGCGCCGCACAGGCCTTCGCCGCCGCGCTGGGCGAGCTTCGATACATTGAGGTCGATGCGCACGTGCAGGTCGGTCGCGCATTTGCGGATCGCGTTGCTCAGGTCTTCAAAGGACAGCGCGCCGTCGCTGGCCACGTCCACCGCGATGATCAGGCGGCAGCGCCGCCGCACCAGTTCGTAGATGCCGAGGTTGTCGAAATGTCCGCCGTCGGACAGGTAGACATAGCTGGCGTCGGCATTGGTCAGGCCGAACAGCTCGGCCAGGAGGCTGAACAGGCCGACCGGCGGCGAGGACTGCTGCCAGGCGGCCTTGCGCGGATTGGGGCACCAGCGGCCGAGCCGCACGTTAAACATCGTCATCAGGAAGTTCAGCGGCGGCGAGGAGTGCGCGCCCATGTTCGGGCTGGCCGCGGCGCCCGACACCGCCACCGCCATGCCGAGCCGCACGCCGGCGTCGTCGTCGGCCCCGGGGCCCGAGCGCGAGCCATACTGGTCGGTCGGGCGGTAGCAGCCGTGGGTTGCATCGCTGCTGGCTGCCTGCTCGGGCAGCTCGAAGCCGCAGTAGCGCGACGTGAAGGTGAACGAGGCGGCCTTGCGGGTGCGCCATGCGAGTTCCTCGCCGCCGACGAGGTTGAGCGAGGTGTTGATGATGTGGCAGGGGCGCTGGTTCTTCAGGTCTTGCAGCAGCGGGTCGTCGCCGGGATCGAAGCCGGTGAAGGGGTGCGGGTTGCGCGCGCGGCTGCTGGCGCCGAAATAGGCGCGCACCAGCCGGTTCCGGTAAAGCATGTAGAGCGAAAACTTGTTGATGTCCACGCGCCAGCCCAGCAGCAGCGCGAAGAACATGAAGCCGCCGAAGGCCCATGCAAGCCGCGTGCCGCTGGTGGCGAGCGTGGCGCCGGCGTGGGCGCCGTACACGCAGACGAGCGTGATGTCGCCCTGGCAGTCGATGTGCGGCGGGGCCACCACCAGCTGCACCAGGGTGCCCAGCAGCGCGAACACGCCGGCCGTGAACACATAGGGCGCCAGGCGCGCGGCCAGGTCGAGGCGCCAGTCGGCCGTGCGCATGCCGGTCGCGCTGCCGCTGCCGGCCTTCAGGCCGAACCAGGTCACGATCAGCCAGCCGAGCAGGGTGGTGATGTGGCCCCACGGATCATAGGTCAGCCAGGCCCAGTGCAGCAGGGGGGCCAGGAAGAAGGCGATGCCGAACATGGTGACCCAGGCCAGCGCGAAGATCCAGGCCCAGGCGCCCTGGCGGCTCCACCATTCGCGGCTGGCGTCGCTGTACATGCGGCCGATCAGGCCGATCATCAGGGTCATGGTGCTGGCGAACAGCGCCATCATCAGCGGCATGCCGAAGGTGGTGAGCGCGATGGCATTGTTCAGCACCGGGTGCTTGGCCGGCTGCGGCAGCAGTCCCAGTCCGAGCAGCAGCAGGATCGTGCCGATGGTGAGCGCGCCGATGGCGCACACCAGGTGGGCGCCGCCTTCGATCAGTTCGTGGCGCGTGACGTCGGCGGAGGGACGGTTGGGCTGGAACCAGGCCGCCAGGCCCAGTGCCACGGCCAGCAGGAACAGGATGGCGGCCAGAACCAGCAATCCGCTCACCAGGTAGCTGCTGGTATCCGGCGCCATGAATTGCAACAGGAATCTCGGGGCGAAGGTGCAGGCCGCCGCCGAAAGGATCGCCATCACGGTGACCGCGCTGGCGGCGCAGGCGGTGTAGCCGGCGCGCCGGTAGGCGCTGGTGCGGTCGTGCGCGAGATACCAGCCGCAGGCCCACACGAAGAAGTACACGATGCCGGGCGCCAGCAGCCAGTGGGGCCGTTCCTGGAACTGGGCCGGAAGCGCGCCCATTTCCCACACCGGCGCGCCGCCATAGCGCCACAGCCCCACGCTGCCGAGGAAGCCCGCCAGCAGCAGCGGCAGGTTGATCCACCAGAGCACCGCGCCCTGCGACAGCGGGAAGCGGCGCAGGCCGCGCGAGCTCGAGGGCTTGCTGGAGATGCTCAGGGCGATGCCGAATACCGCGCCGAGGAAGAGCAGGGCCCCCACGATCCAGGTGACATCGGCATAGATGGCCCAGGGACCGCCCGGGCTGACGATGCGGTGCACGGCCCACACGGCCGCGCGCGGCAGCAGCAGCAGGGCGCACAGCCAGGCCACCAGCATGGTGAGGTTCAGGCCCGTATTGCGCACATAGGTGCCGATCAGGGTCCAGGTGTCGGCGCTGAACATGCCGCCGCGCGGCGACAGGTAATTGCTGTACTGGCGCAGGAAGCGCAGCGCCGGGGCCTCGGGCGTGCCGGCGGAGGGCGCCAGCATGGCTTCGACGGCGCCCACATTGCCGCCCTGTTCGTGGATGCACTTGGACAGCCAGCCGCCGATGAAGCCGCCGCCGGAGACGGTCGACAGGTAGTCGAGCCGGCGCAGCAGCCCCTTGCGGGCCAGCGCCTGCAGCACGCCCAGCCCGAAAGTGGCGCTGCGCACGCCGCCGCCGGACAGGGCCAGCCCGACCAGGCCGGCCGCATGGGCGCGTACCGGGAGTTCGCCGCCCGGGTTGGCGTCCGCCGCGGGGCCAAACTCGGGGCGCAGCAGGTCGAGTTCATCCTGGAACACGTCGTCGAAGGTCGCGCCGCTGACGTCGTTCAGGCGTTGGAGGGTGAAGTCGTCGAGCAGGCCGAGGCCGGCGATGCCGTGGCGCCGGCGGAACTCGACGATGGGCGCGGCCAGGTCGCCGAGCGTGTAGGCGTGCGCGGGCGGCTGGCAGCCCGCGGCGTCCAGCTTGCGACGCAGGTCGGCAAGCTGGGACGGCGACAGACTGGCAGGATCGATGGCGAGCACGCGCACACTCCGGCTGGACACGGTAGGCGGGACCCATGGCGATGGTCCCGTTTGGTCCAGTTCAGCACGCCGGCAGGGCGCGCGCTACCGTTTGCGTCAAGTGTGTGCGGGTTTGCTGCTCGTCAAGCTTTGTCGGCTTTGCCGCGGGGATTGCGTCCGACCCGGCCGGCGGCCGGATTGCTGCTTGCCGGATCGGGGGCGCCACCGGAGACATCCGGCGGCGAACCGCCTTTGCCGGTCGGCGCGGAAGGCGATCTGGCGGCCGCGCCATCTTGCGTGGCAGGGCCTCCTTCGGGCGGCGCGCCGGATGGCGGGATGGCGCTGGTGACCGCTTGGCGGAACTGGTCTTGCAACAAGTTCCACCAGGCGACGGCTGCCGGCATCGGACTATCGGCGGGGGCGCCGTCGGCGGCCGCGTCTAGCTGGGCGCCGGGCGCCGCGGCAGGGGCGGCCGCCGGCGCCGGCGGGGCCGGGGGCATGGCGGACTGGGCGAAGAACTGGGCAAAGGGCGCGGCCATGGCGGACTTGTCGCCGGCGCCGCCCATGGCCTGGGCCATGCTGTCGCTCATGGCCTTGAGCGTGGCCAGCGTGCCACGCTGCACTTCGAGTGCCTGGATGGTCCCGCGCAGCATGCCGATGTTCAGGTTCAGCCAGGATTCGACGGCTTTCAGGTCGGCGATTTTCTTGTCGAGGTCGTCGGTGGACAGGCTGGACGCGGCGCCCGGCATCGCGACGCCGGGGATATTCATGCTGCCCCAGAGGTTCTTGACGAATTCGAGCGTATCGGTCATTCCGGCAGCGTTCGGCATGGGGGGCTTGGGCATCGGTGTTCTCCGTTGGGTTGACACCCTAGCGTAGCAGATAAATAACACTGTCACAAAGTCGGACCGCAACCGTCGGCTCGGCAGCGGTGCGGCGCTCAGGCTACACTAGCGCCATGAGTTTTGCTTTCCTCCGACAGCGGCGCCGCCCCCTGGTGCTGGGCACCCTGATCGTGCTGCTGCATTGGCTGGTACTGGGCTGGATCGCCGCCGGCACCCAGGGCCTGTCGCTGCCCGGGCGCGATGGCGGCAGCCTGGTGAGCGTGACCCGGCTGCTGCCGCCAAAGGCCGCGCCGCCGCCCGAACCGGTGCCGCCGCCCGCCCCGAAGATGGCCCAGCCGCCCTTGCCCGATTTCGACCCGCTGCCATCGAACATGGTGGTCGCCGATGCGGTGGGCGAGCGCTTGCCCGCCGGCCCGCCGGTGGACGCGCCGCCCGCACCCGGCCCGGCCGTCAACCCGGTGGCGGCAGCCGACCACGCGCCGGCGCCTGCGGCCGGGCCCGCGCCCGAGCCAGAGGCGCCGCCCGCGCAAGACCTGGTGCGCCGCTACAAGGTCGACGTGCCGCCGCCGGCCGACATCACGCTCGACGTGGCGCGCCAGGATGCCGACGGCACCCTGTGGCGCGGCGAGGCCATCCTGTCGTGGAAGCGCGACCAGGCCGGCGCCTACCGGGTGCGCATCGAGGCCGGCATCCGGGTCGTGTTCGCGCGCGTGAACCTGGTGGTGCTGACCAGCGAAGGGCAGGTCGGCAACACCGGACTGGCGCCAAGGACCATGACGGAAAAGCGCCGCGGCCGCGCGCTGACCGCGACCCATTTCGACTGGCCGGCCAACCAGGTGACGTTTTCAGGCTCGCAAGCGCATTACAATCTGCAGCCGGGGGCGCAGGACAAGGCCACGGTGCCGCTGCAGCTGGCGGCGATCGCGCGCGGCGATCCGGCCCAGCTCAGCGGCAATATCGACATGTTTGTCGGCGAAGACCGCGACGGCAGCGTTTATACCTTCAGGGTCGTCGGCCAGGAAGAGATCGACACCCCCCTCGGGCGACTGCAGACCGTGCGCCTGACCCGTCCACCGAAGCCGGGCTCGTACAAGTCGCGCCTGGATATCTGGCTGGCCCCGGCCCATGGCTGGATGCCGGTGCAGATCCGCAGCAGCGAAGCCAATGGCGCAGTGACCACGCAAACGGTGAACAAGATCGCCATGACCCAACCAGGATTTTGATATGTACAGTTCGACACTTCGACCTACCTTCTGCGGCCTGCTGCTGGCGCTGAGCCTGGGCAGCGCTGCCGCGCAGGATGCGCCGGCCGCCATCAAGCGTCCGTTCACGCTGCCGCCGTCGGCCGACCTGAATTACGAGCTGCAGGCGCGCCACCGCGGCTTCAGCCTGAAGGGCGAGGCCGTGGTCACCTGGCGCGCGGGCGACGGCAAGTACGCCGTCAGCGCCGAGTCACGCGTGCCGGTGCTGGGCACCATCACCGAAGACCGCAGCAGCGGCGCGGTGGATGCCTTCGGCCTGGCGCCAGGCGAATTCCACGAAAAACGCCTGCGCAAGGACCCGACCACGACCACCTTCGACCGCGAGGCGAGTCTGCTTCGTTTCAGCGAAAGCAAGAAGGTCTACGCACTCAAGGGCGGGGAGCAGGACCGCGTCTCGATCACCTGGCAGCTGGCCGCCGTGGCGCGCGCCGCGGGCGAGCGTTTCAAGCCCGGCTCGGAATGGCCTTTCTTCGTGGCCGGCCGGCGCGATGCGGAGACCTGGGTGTTCAAGGTCGTGCGCCGCGAAACGCTGCGCACCGGCCTGGGCCAGATCGAGACGGTGCTGGTGGCGCGCCAGCCGCTGGCCGACAAGAAGGACCAGGTGCTGGAAGTCTGGCTGGCGCCGAAGCGCGAGTGGTATCCGGTCAAGCTGCGCTACCAGGATGGGGAGAAGGAGCAGATCGAGCAGACGCTGCAGACGGTGACGAAGCGTTGAGTGGGCCCCGTGAGCCGCCCACCCAACGGTTCTCGATCACGCTGCCTTTGCGTACCGCAAATCAAACCGATCCAGCTCCATCACCTTGGTCCAGGCCTTCACGAAGTCCTGCACGAAATGCGCCTCGCCGTCCGCGGCGGCATAGACCTCGCTCAGTGCCCGCAGCTGCGCATTGCTGCCGAAGATCAGGTCCGCCAGCGTGGCGGTCCAGCGGCGCTCGCCGGTCTTGCGGTCCAGGCCTTCGAACAGGTGCTGGCTGCCGTCCACGCGCTTCCAGGAAGTACGCATGTCGAGCAGGTTCTTGAAGAAGTCCGGCGTGAGCGTGCCGGGGCGGGTGGTGAACACGCCGTGCGGGGTGTTGCCGCTGGTGGCGCCGAGGGCGCGCATGCCACCGAGCAGGACCGTCATCTGGGGCGCGGTCAGCATCAGCAAATTGGCCTTGTCGAGCATGGCGTTGGCCACGTTGCCCGCGGCGCCCGCGTGGATGTAGTTGCGGAAGCCATCGACCGCGGGCTCGAGCACCTCGAAGGAATTGACGTCGGTCTGCTCCAGCGTGGCGTCCATGCGGCCGGGACGGAAGGGTGCCTTGACGTCGTGGCCGGCCTGCTTCGCCGCAGCCTCCACCGCGGCGCTGCCGCCCAGCACGATCAGGTCGGCCAGCGACACGCGCTTGCCTCCAGGCGCCGCGCCATTGAATTCCTGCTGGATGGCTTCCAGCTGTTGCAGTACCTGCGCCAGCTCGGCCGGGTCGTTCGCTTCCCAGTCCTTTTGCGGCGACAGGCGGATCCGGGCGCCGTTGGCGCCGCCGCGCATGTCGCTGCCGCGGAAGGTGGAGGCCGAGGCCCATGCCGCCTTCACCAGTTGCGGGATGCTCAGGCCTGACGCCAGCACCCTGGCCTTGAGCGCCGCGATGTCGGCCTCGTCCACCAGTGGATGGTCTGCGGCGGAAATCGGGTCTTGCCAGATCAGGTCTTCCTGCGGCACCAGCGGGCCGAGGTAGCGCAGCTTCGGCCCCATGTCGCGGTGGGTCAGCTTGAACCAGGCGCGCGCAAAGGCGTCCGCGAATTCTTGCGGATTGGCCAGGAAGTGGCGCGCGATCTTTTCGTAGGCCGGGTCGAAGCGCAGGGCCAGGTCGGCCGTGGTCATCATCGGCTGGTGCAGCTTGCCGGGGATATGGGCATCGGGCACATTGCGGCCCGCATCGCCGACCGGCTTCCATTGGTGCGCGCCGGCCGGGCTCCTGGTCAGCTCCCACTCGAAACCGAACAGCGTCTCCAGGTAGCTCATGTCCCATGTGGTCGGCGTCGCGGTCCAGGCGCCTTCCAGGCCGCTGGTGATGGTGTGGGCGCCGATGCCGCTCTCGTAGGCATTTTTCCAGCCCAGGCCCAGCTCTTCGATATTGGCGCCTTCCGGGTCGGCGCTCAGGTGGTGGGCGGGACCGGCGCCATGGCATTTGCCGAAGGTGTGGCCGCCGGCCACCAGCGCCACGGTCTCGACGTCGTCCATGGCCATGCGCCCGAAGGTGTCGCGGATGTCGCGCGCCGAACCCACCGGGTCGGGCGTGCCGTTCGGGCCTTCGGGGTTCACGTAGATCAGGCCCATCTGCACTGCGGCGAGCGGCTTGGCCAGCTCGCGCTCGCCGCTGTAGCGTTCATCGCCCAGCCAGGTGGATTCCGGACCCCAGTCGATCGGCAGCGGTTCCCAGATGTCTTCGCGTCCGCCGCCAAAGCCGAAGGTCTTGAAGCCCATGGACTCGAGCGACACATTGCCTGCCAGAATCATGAGGTCGGCCCAGGACAATTGCTTGCCGTACTTCTGCTTGATGGGCCAGAGCAGCCTGCGTGCCTTGTCGAGGTTGCCGTTGTCGGGCCAGCTGTTGAGCGGAGCGAAGCGCTGCTCGCCCGAGCGCGCGCCGCCGCGGCCGTCGAAGATGCGGTAGGTGCCGGCCGAGTGCCAGGCCATGCGGATGAAGAAGGGGCCGTAGTGGCCGTAGTCGGCCGGCCACCAGTCTTGCGAGTCGGTCATCAAGGCATGCAGGTCGGCAATGACGGCGTCCAGGTCGAGTTTCTGGAATTCTTTGCGGTAGTTGAAATCCTCCAGCATCGGGTCGCCCAGGTTGGCGTGCTGGTGCAACACACCCAGGTTCAGCTGGTCGGGCCACCAGTGCGCGTTGGTCCGGGTCTGCCGGGACGTCTTGCCGTGCCCCATGGGGCAGGTCATTTCCTGCTCGGCGGTTTTCATGTCCATCTTGTCGTTCATGCTGCGCTCCTTGGTTAAGCGGGGCGCCCAGGCCTTGCCTGAGCTGTTCACATCAGCATAAGTCGATAGCTTCAATATATCCAATTGAGTTTCTTGATAGGAATCATAGGGAAAACCGCAACTTTCCCATTATTGCATCTTTACCAAGTAAATCAGCACCGATGAGTGTGTCTTTCCCGCAATTCCTGACCTCCGGAGAGGCCGCTGGAATGCTGATTGCCCATCCTAAACTGTTATACTGGCGCCCCCGCGGACCGGCTGGGCCTGGCAAGACAGGCGCCGCCGCCCCCGCATGAAGAACGGTATTTCACGATGATCGACACACTGGCCGCAGCAGCAATCGCCGCAGATTCCCTGGCGCCGCACGAAGACGACCCGCTGCAGGCGCACTTCCAGCACGGCGTCGCGCCCGACGAGATCGAGCAGGTCTACCACCTGAAACGCGCCCAGCCCATGCTGTCGGCGTTCACGGCGCTGTTCCACGGCACCCAGGACGGCGTGCTGGTGCGCCTGCTGGTGCTGCGCGAGCTGGCCAGCGACACCGCCACGTCGAGCTTCTCGCGCGCCGACATCAACACCAAGCTGGCCTACCTGACCGCGGAAAGCCTGGAAACGGTGCTGAACCGCCTGCGCGGCCACGGCCTGCTGGCCTGGGATGCCCCGGCTGCGGTCTACCGCATCACGCCGCTGGCGCGCAACGTGCTGTCCGCGCTGGACACCCTGTTCAACCTGGCCAAGCCCGACGAAGACGACGCCGAGATGGGCTTCCTGCTGTCGCAGGTGGCCGGCGCCCAAGCGGTGGGCGGCATCACGGTCGAACAACTGAAGCACCTGCTGGGCCGCCTGGTCGAGCTGACCGAGGAATTCCGCGATGCGATCGCGTCCGGCTCCGAATTCAAGCTGCGCACCTCGCAGGCGAAATGGCACATGGCCTGCGACTGGGTCGAGAAGGGATCAAGCATCCTGCGCGCGATCACCGCGGACCCGAACGCCGATTCGGCCACCCACAAGGCGGCGCAAGCCATCGGCCGCGCCCAGAGCGCGCTGCTGAACATGCAGGGCATGTTCTCGCGCGCCCTGAACCAGATCGAACGCCAGCGCGTGCACCTGGGCCAGTCCGGCCTGTCGACCACCGACGTGAAACGCTGGCTGCTGGCCCACGAGGACCTGGCCAGCCTGGCCGAAGGCGCGATCGACCGCCCGGTGGTGCCGCTGTTCGGCACCCCGGCCGAGATGATCGACGTGGCCGAGACCGAACTGCTGCTTGAGCGCGTGACCTCGACCGGCCCCAAGGGCCTGCCTTCCGGCCAGGATGCGCCGCTAACGGTCAACGACAACCCTGCGATGCAGGGGGAATTAAACGACTGGATCAACAAGCTGGCCGACTTCGCCAACCTCGGCAACTTCCCCGAGTTCTCGGAGAGCGGCCCGAAGAAGGTGGCGCTGCACGAGTCGCTGCTGCCGGCCAGCTTCGCCGTGGCGTCCTACCGCGCCTCGCTGCTGCCGCTGCTGGGCGACGCGGCCGAGGCCAGCCTGCAGGGCGCGACCGCCGAGCTGGCACGCCTGCCGGTACGCTTCGAGCCGACGGACGACATGATCGAACTGGACGACCCGGAAGTGGCGGCGATGTCGATCGCCTCCCTCTCATTGAATACTGACAGTACTGAAAGCGGCAAGAGCAATGAATGACGATGCACAAATCCTGATCGCGCGCCTGCTGACGCACCAGACCCTGCGCCGCGACGACAAGATGGTCAAGCGCGTGCTGTCGGACGAGCAGTTCCGCATCGAAGTCGACAAGCGCCTGCTCGAGAGCGGCCTCAAATTGCTCGACAACGTGTATGCCGACCATGTGACGATCGCCCTGCACCGCAACGTGGAGCCGAAGATCTTCGGCGCCAAGGACATCTGGCAGAACAATAACTTCGGCCTGACCCGCGACGGCGTGGCCCTGCTGGTGGTGCTGTGGGCGCAGATCATTCTCCCGAAGCGCGAGCGCCAGGAAACCCACGTCACGGTGGCGGACGACCAGACCGACATGTTCGAGAAGGACGCGCCGATCCCGCGCGCGGAAGACACCTCGATCGGCATCTCCTACACCGCGCTGCTGTCGGACTTCGGCGACAAGCTGGGCAAGAAGACCCGCATGGACATGAACCTGGGCGTGCTCTCCAAGCTCGGCTTCATCGAACGGCGCGGCGACGTGATCCTGGAAGGCCCGCTGCTGGACCTGATGATGGACACCGACGTGCTCAAGGAACGCATCATCAACGGCGCCCTGGCCGACGTGTTCAAGCGCGCCCCGCTGGCCGCCGTCCCGCGCCGTGCGCCGCTCGAGAGCGAAGCCGCCAACGATGCCGTGGTCGAAGCCGCGGCCGACACTGTGGCCGATGACGCCGCCGACACCCCACACTGAGATAGCCCATGTTCCACATCAAATCACTCGAACTGGTCCACTGGGATTACTGGCAGCGGATCAAGAACATCCCGCTCGACGCCAAGATCATCACGATCGCCGGCCAGAACGGCTCCGGCAAGACCACGCTGCTCGACGCGCTGCGCACCCTGTTCGGCCTGGATTGCTCGATGGGCCGCACGTATAAACACTACGCGCGCCACTCGGGCCAGCAAAGCGCCTGGATCCGCGCCGTGGTCGACAACAAGGCGGTCGGCAAGCAGTTGTCGAACCGTCCGTTCCGCCATTCCGGCTTCTTCGCCGACGACGAAGTGACGCTGTTCTGCCAGATCCAGAAGAACGGCGGCGACTGGAAGCGCCAGTACCTGATGCGCCCGGGGAACGTCGACATCGAAGAAGTCACCGAAGCCACCGACTGGCTCGGCGTCGAGAATTACCGCAAGCGCCTCGCGTCCGCGGGCCTGTCGCCGGCGATGTCGAAGGTGCTGGCGCTGGAGCAGGGCGAGACCGACAAGTTGTGCGAATACGCACCGCGCCAGCTGCTCGACCTGGTGTTCCAGGTCTTCGGCGACAAGGAAGTGCTGGACGCCTACGACGAAGCCAAGCGCCATCAGCGCGACACCGAGATGGAACTGAAGCGCTTCGAGTCCGAGCTCGAGACTTCGCGCATCAACCTGGAAGGCCTGCGCCTGCGCGTGGCGAACTACCACCAGTGGTCGGACCTGCACAAGGAAAAACGCGAGCTGCAGGAAGAAGTGCTGCCGGCGCTCGAATACCACGAAGCGCGCGAAAAAACCGCAACCATCAGCCGCAACCTGCGCGAGGCACGCAAGCCCCTGCTGCAGGCCGACTCGATCCTGGCCGAGAAGCGCCAGCAATTGGCGGCGCAGCAGCGCGCCCTGACCGAGGCGCAGAAACAGGAAACGCAGCTCGAGCAGGAAGGCAATGAGCTGGCGGGCCGCCTGACCGAAGTCAATCGCCGCCTGAAGCCCCTGGAAAGCCTGATCGAGCAGAAGGAACGCCTGCACAAACTCGCCGCGGACGCCGGCGCCGACATCGCCGAAGTGGCCAAGCAGCTGGACGAAAAAGAAGCCGAGCTGGCCAAGCAGAAGGGCAAGCGCGACGCCATCGGGGCGAAGATCGCCGCCGAGATGGCGACGGTGTCGGCGCTGCAGGGCAAGAGCGCGATGCCGGAACCGGAAGCGCAGCGCCTGATGCGCCGCGCCCTGCGCGACGAGGGCATCGCCCACGCCATGCTGTCGGACATCGTCGAAGTGACGGACCCGAAATGGCAGGGCGCAGTCGAAGGTGTGCTGGGCGGTTACGCTTCGGTCGTGCTGCTGGAAAAAGCCAAGGATGCCCCGGCGGCCTACCGCCTGGCCGAGAAGGAGCGCTACCGCCACTTCATCGTGCCCGATTGCGTCGAGGCGCCCGTCGTGAAAGATGACAGCCTGCTGTCGGTGGTGCGCTTCTCCGGCAAGGCCCCTGGCTGGCTGATCGACCAGCTGGAACGCATCGAGCGCGTGGATTCGGTCGACGAGGGCTTCAAGACCCGCGCCGACGAATGGATCACGCCGGATGCCTACCACCGCGAACGCCGCGGCGGCCGCTCGCTGTTCGTGGAACCATCGCGCTACCGCTTCGGCGCCGCCGGCAAGACCCAGCGCCTGGAAGCGATCCAGAAGCTGCTGCCGACCCTGGAAGCCCAGGAAGACGCGCTCACGCTCACCATCAGCAAGCTCGCAGCCGAAGTCGGCGCCCTCAAGGGCCGCATCGCCGGCGTCGACGCCGCCAAGGAACTGGCGGCGCGCCAGGCAGAGTTCGAGGAAGCGCTGCGTGCGATCGTCCCGCTCAAGGCCGAGCGCCTGGAAGTGGGCGCGCGTCTGGGCGAGCTGCAGATGCTGACCAAGAACGCGACGGTGGCGCGCACCCGCGCCGACACCGTGTGGCAGAACGCGCGCATGGCGCTGTCCGAAGCCGAAGCCGGCACGCGCCTGAACAACCGCCGCACGATCGAGCAGCGCGCCGAGCACGCCAAGGCGCTGCTGGCGCTGCGCCGCGGCTGGCGCCATGTGCCAAGCAACTGGAAGAACGGCGCCTGGCGCGGCGCGCTGGTCGCCAAGCACCAGAACGCCCACCAGGTCAACCTGCGCCTGTCGACGCTCGAGCATTCCCTGGCGCGCGAAGACTGGGAACAGGACGGCACCGTGATCGACCAGTACGGCCGCCTGAACGACCAGCTCAGCGGCCGCCAGTCCGAGACCGAAGAGCGCCGCTACCAGAACAACCGCGCGATCGAAGCCACCGCCAACGCGCGCGGGGCGTATATCGAGCGCCTGCGCTACACCATCAAGACCTATTCCAAGAACATCAAGGACCTGGGCGAACTGGCGGGCATCGACGTCCAGGCCGACCCGGTGCGCTTGGAGAACGACGACGTGCAACTGGCGCAAGCCGGCCTGCACGTGCGCTTCAAGTTCGACGGCAAGGACCAGATCGGGATGAACGACGGCGAGGCTTCCGGGGGGCAGCAGGTGATGAAATCGCTGGTGCTGCTCATCGGCTTGCTGAAGTCGGAAGAAGGCTCGGGCGGCTTCGTGTTCATCGACGAACCGTTTGCGCACCTGGATATCCGTAACATCCAGCTGGTCGGCGAGTTCCTGAAGAACACCGACGCGCAGTACCTGATGACGACGCCGCTGACGCATAACACGGACGTGTACGACCCGTCGGAGCTGACCCTCATCACCAGCAAGAAGAAGAAGGATGTGCAGTGGGCGCAGCCGATCTTCGTGCTGCAGCGCAGGAAAGAAGAGGCGAAAGCCGCCTGAAGCGAAAGGGAGCCACTGGCCCCCTTTCTTTTTGCCGCGTGTTTGCGGCTTACTTGTCGCCACCCTTGCGCGTCACGATCAGGCTGGCAATGCAGCTGCCGGCGATCAGCACGGCCACCACGGTCAGCGAAGCCTGCACCGGCACGTGGTACCACGGCATGATCAGCATCTTGGCGCCGATGAAGGTCAGCACCATCGCCAGGCCATACTTGAGCAGGTGGAAGCGGTCGGCCACGTCCACCAGCAGGAAGTACAGCGCACGCAAGCCCAGGATCGCGAACATGTTCGAGGTGAACACGATGAACGGATCGGTCGTGATCGCGAAGATCGCCGGGATCGAATCCACCGCGAAGATCAGGTCGGTGACCTCGATCAGGATCAGCACCAGGAACAGCGGCGTTACATAACGCACCCCGGCCTTGGTGACGAAGAATTTCTCGCCATGGTCGTCTTCACTGACCCTCAGGTGCTTGCGTGCGAAGCGCAACACCGGATTGTTAGCCACGTCCGGTTCCTGATCGACCGCCACGAGCATGCGCATGCCGGTGTAGAGCAGGAAGGCGCCAAATACGTACAGCACCCAGCTGAATTCGCTGACCACCCATGCGCCGGCGCTGATCATGACCGCCCGCATCACGATGGCGCCCAGCACGCCGTAGATCAGGACCCGGCGCTGGTATTGCTGGGGCACCTGGAAGGCGGTGAAGATCAGCAGGAACACGAAGACGTTATCGACCGACAGCGCCTTCTCGATCAGGTAACCCGAGAAAAACTCCAGCGCTTTCTGGTCGGCGATCGCTTCACCGACCGTCCCGTTCAGGTACCACCACAGGCCGCCGTTGAAGGCCAGTGCCAGGCTGACCCAGACCAGCGACCAGATGCCGGCTTCCTTGACGCTGACCTTGTGCGCCTTGTTGCCGCCGAAGACAAACAAGTCGAGGGCCAGCATGACCACGACGAAGCCGACGAAGGCGGCCCACATCGGGCCGCTGGCAATGCTTTCCAATCCAGTCATTCGATACTCTCCTTATTCATCGGTGAGCCGGGATTCCGGCCCGATTCCACGTCGCCTGGTTCCTGTTCTGGAGCGTCGATCCGCTCGTGCGCGAATTGCCGGGTGCGCTCGACCTGCCTTACCACCGCACGGTCCGCGCGCTCCGCGGCGCGATCGATGGCCGCATACAGGTCGGCCTCGCATTCCTCGATGATGACTTCGCGGCCGTTGCCGAGCTGGACCTGGATCTTGCAGCGCTTGTCGATGCCGCCGCGCGGCCCGTTGATGTCGGACAGGGACACCGCCAGCTTGCGCATGTGAAGGCGGGCCCAGCCGAGCGCAGTGGCCAGGCGCTGTTCGGTGTACTGGCGCAGGGCGGTGGTCATGTCAAAGCCGCTGGCATGGATTGCGATACGCATCGTGGTTCTCCTGTTGAAATGAGACCTCACTATAGGGTGGCGCAAAACATCGTACAATTCGAATATCATTTAATACAACATCGAATTTTTCGATGTATGGGGCGGCGATGGCATCACTCAACTACAAGCACTTGCGCTACTTCTGGATGGTGGCGAAAACCGGCAGCATCGCCAAGGCGGCGGCACAACTGCACCTGACGCCGCAATCGATCTCGGGACAACTGACCGAGTTCGCCGACACACTGGGCGTGGAGCTGTTCCGGCGCGCGGGGCGCAATCTCGAACTGACCGATACCGGCCGCAGGGTTGCGCGCTACGCCGAGGATATCTTCAGCACCGGCGACGAATTGCTGGAACTGGTGCGCGACAAGGCCTTCACGACGACGATGTCGTTCCGCGTGGGCTGCGCCGACTCGGTCTCGAAGCTGATTGCCTGCCAGCTGGTGGAGCCGGCCCTGAAACTGAGCGAACCGGTGCGGCTGGTCTGCCGCGAAGGCAGGCTCGATAGCCTGGTGGCCGATCTGGCGGTGCACCGGCTCGACCTGGTCATTGCCGACCGCCCGATTCCGCCGCATTTCAGCGTGCGTGCCTACAGCCACCTGCTGGGAGAAAGCACGATGAGCGCATTTGCCACGGCTGCCCTGGCCGAGAGCCTGGGCAAGCCGTTCCCGGCCTGCCTGGACGAGGCGCCCTTGCTGCTGCCGGGCGAGGATTTCGCGATCCACCAGCGTCTGCTGCGGTGGCTGGAGGACAGCAAGGTCCATCCGCGCGTGGTCGGCGAATTAGACGACAGCGCCATGATGAAAGCCTTCGGCCAGTCGGGAGCAGGAGTGTTTTTCGCTCCGACGGTGATCGCGGAGCAGGTCTGCCGCCAGTACGGCGTGCAGGTGCTGGGCCAGGTCGACAAGGTCGTCGAGCAGGTCTACGCCCTCACCACCGAGCGCCGCATGAGCCATCCGGCGACGGTGGCCGTGAGCACGCTGGCGCGCGACAAACTGTTTGTCTGAGTCTGGGGGGGCGGCGCACGCTCCTCCGAAACCAGGGCGTCGCAGGTCTTGCGCGATGTCGTCATGAGGCGTCGAACGATCCGGTCGTCAATCCTCAGGCGGGCGCATGCCTTGAAAGCGCGCGAACATCAACCATCCCCACTTCTTCTCCTTCTGGGTATTTAATATTGCTATTCAGTAGCAATTGTTATGCTATTCTAAAATCACTTCTCTGCCTCATTGATGAAGTATTCGTTTCGCATAACCACTGGCAATATCGAAACCCTGCGCACCACAATCTGAGGAAAAAAATGAAAAAGAAATGGATTGTCATATCGTCTTTGCTGGTGCTGGCCATGACCAGCGCAGTTGCCGCACAACCGACGCAGCAGCTTCCTGGTGAACAAAACCGGTCCGGATCAACATTGGTGGTCGATCGTGCGACGCAGCTGGAGGTGATCGACACGCTGGTAAAAAAATTGAATGACCACTATATTTTTCCCGACAAGGCCAAGCAAATCGAAACGGCGTTGCGCCAGCGCCAGCGGGAAGGCAAGTACGACGCCATGTCGGACGGCAAACAGTTTGCAATACAGCTCACGGACGACATGCGCGCCGTTGTCCGTGACCTGCATATGTCGGTATTTTTCAGCCCGAGGCCGGTCCCGGCCGACAATGGAGCCGGAGCGCCACCCGCGTCGCAAGCGGAGTGGGAGCAACGCGTCCCCGCCGACAAGCGCCAGGTCATGCGCCAGATGGCAAACCGCAGCGTGGAACGGGTCGAACCCCTGACGCCCAGGATCGGTTACCTGAAGTTGTCCGGCTTCCCGCCGTCTTTCCTCATGGCCGACAGCTACGCCGCCGCGATGAACGAACTCGCCGATACCGACGGCCTCATCGTGGACCTGCGCAACAACGGCGGCGGCGCGCCGGACGGGGTCGCCTTACTGGTCAGCTATTTCGTCGACCAGCGCACGCGCCTCAACGACATCTGGGATCGCGATACCGGCATCTCCAAGCAGCATTGGACGCAAGACAAGCTCGACGGCAAACGCTATGGCGGCAAGAAGCCGGTCATCATCCTGGCCGGCGCCGGCACCAAGTCCGCCGGGGAAGACTTCGCCTACACGATGCAAGCCATGAAACGCGCCACGGTGGTCGGCGAGCGGACCTGGGGCGGCGCCCACCCCGCGCGCCCCCATCGCCTTAGCGAACATTTCCTTGCCTTGATCCCCGGCCAGCGCACGATCAGTCCGATTACCCAGGCCAACTGGGAGGGCGTGGGCGTCGTTCCGGACGTCGCGGCAAAACCGGACGATGCGCTTGCGGTGGCCAAGGACCTGCTGCAGCGCCAGCTGCACGGCAGCACCGCGCCCGCCATCGCGGGACAGTGAGGCTGGGGACGCTGGCCGTTTTCGAATGCCGGCGTCAATCACTGTGGATATGCGTGAGACTTCGCGGGCGGCGCCGCTGCTATCCTGCGGGTTCGAACAGTGAGGAGCGCATGAAACGATTTTTCCTGGCAGGTGTGTGGTCGGTCGCCCTGGCCATCGGCGTGTCCGCCTGCGGCGGCGGGAGCGACGATCCTGTCGCGGCGCCAGGCCCTGGTTTGCAGGCGGTGCAGATTGTCTACAAGGGCAGTTTCGTGACGCTCACATCGAGCCGGACCGACATCACACCGGGGCGGCTGCAATATACGGAAACCGGTCCCGGCACCATGGGACGGCAATTCGATGGCGTCCTGGCGCCGGCGGACTTCCAGCGGCTGGCGGCATTGGTCGATTCGGCGGACCTGATCCGGGGGCTGGCCGTGCGCACGGGGCCGCCGGGGCCGGGCGTATGCCGCTCAGAAGGTTACGATGTTTCCATTACCAGCAATGACGTCCGGCACAACTTTTCCATGCATGGCAGCGAGACCTGCGGCTCTACCGCGAACCCTGCGCTGGCGCAGTTGTTGGCGCTGCATGCCGAGTTGATCTTCAAGTACCTGCCGCCGCGGTGAGCGGCTTGGCGTAGAGGTGCAAGCCGCATAGTGAAATGCGCGTTGGCGGCGCGCCGATGCTCAAGCGGCGTCGAGCTCCTTGCGCACCCGGCGGCGCCAGCGCAGCAGTCCCGCCGAGTAGTAGCCGAAATACCCCGCGCTCAAGCCCACGCACAGCATGGTCAGCGGGCTGTCAGTCAATTTGGGCGCCGGAATGCCCTTGCCCTGGTTCGCATACACCTCCACGCCGATGTACAGCACCCGCGCCACCAGCACCATGGCCATCAGGATGCCCAGCCGCGCGGGCGGGGTGAAGAAGTAGCCTTGCGGCGTATCTTCGAAGCGGGTGCGCTTCAGGCCCCACACGCTCCAGCCGATGCCGAACAGGGCGCCGACAACGAGCGCTCCCAGGTTATAGGGCTGGTCGAGCAGCTGCGCGGCCGGCACGATGACCAGGGCGCCGAACGCCAGCACGCCGGTGTAGTGGCGCGAGACGATCGAGCGCTGGCGCGCCATGCGGGCCTTGATGCGGTTGTAGACGCGCCAGACCAGCAGCGGGGTCAGGACGAGCAGGGCGAGGGTGGTGATCGAGAGGTCCATGTTGCGCCAAAGAGGGTCGAGGACGCCATTGTAATGGAGCGGACGGATGCCGCACGGCAGGCGCTGCCAAGGGCGTTCGGCACTGCATCATGATAAGGTGATCACTCCGCTTTTTCGAGGAGGTCCCCGCCATGAATGCAGTTTCGCACGCGAATTTACCGATGAAGGCGCACCGTGCGCCCGATCCGGCGCCGATCGAGGAACCGGCGCCCGAGCCCTTCGACACGCCCCAGCCGCACCACCCGCCCGGCCACGGCCACACGCCGTTCAGCGAGGATCCGGTGCCCGATCACAAACCCAGTTTCCAGGCCCGAACCGCTCATCCCAGCATCGAGTTGGCGGCCCAGGCGTAGGCCGGAATCCCCACCAGAATATTGAGAGGGAAGGTCAGTCCAAGCGACATGCTGAAATAGATCGCGGGGCTGGCTTCCGGGATCGAATGGCGCAACGCCGCCGGGACCGCAATGTAGGAGGCGCTGGCGGCCAGCACCATCAACAGGGTCGCGTTACCCACCGACAGGCCGAGCAGTGCCGCCAGGCCCAGCGCCAGCGCGGCATGGACCACCGGCGCGCCCGCCGCGTAGGCCAGCAGCCAGCCCGACTGGCCGCGCAGCTTGCCCAGGTTGCGGGCAGTGAGCAAACCCATGTCGAGCAGGAAGAAGGCCAGCATGCCCTTGAACAGGTCGACCGAGAACGGCGCCATGGCCGCCTTGCCGGCCTCGCCCGTCAGCAGGCCCACCAGCATGGCGCCGAGCAGCAACAGCTGCGTGCCGTCGGTGAAGGATTCGTGCAAGATCTTCCCCAGACCCACGCGCGGGCCTGGCCCTCCCAGCGTTGCGGTGCCACTCCCGTTCGACAGCACAGCAGGCGCGCCGGCCTGGCGCAGCGAATTCGCCAGCACGACGGCGATCACGATGGCCGGCGATTCCATCAGGGCCATCGCGGCCGCCATGTGCCCGCCGTAGGCGACTCCCTGAACCTCCAGGTACTGCGTCGCCGTGATGAAGGTGACCGCGCTGACCGAGCCGTAGGTCGCCGCGACCGCGGCCGCATCGAATCTGGATACGAAACGCTTCAGGAGCTGGTAGGCGGCCAGGGGAATGGCCGTCGCCAGCAGGACGGCAGCGCCCAGGCTGGCCGCGATCTCCGTCGTCAGGCCGGATTGCGCCAGGGCGAAACCGCCTTTCAGGCCCAGCGCCATCAAGAGGTAGAGCGACAGGAAGCGCGCGATCGGCTGGGGGATCTCGAGGTTGGACTTGACGCAGCCGGCCAGGATGCCGAAGGCAAAAAACAGGATCGCGGGGTCGAGGAAGGTGTGCATGTTTCGTGGAATCAACAAAAGGTCCTGCATACTACGCGCTACGGGTAATAAAGAAAAATCGATTATTATGATGAGTAAAATAGATAAAACTCTATGAATGCGACCTTCCGCCAGCTGCGCCTGTTTCTTTCCTTCTCTGAACACCTGAGCGTGACGGCGGCCGCGCGCGCCTGCCACGTGACGCAGCCGACCGCGTCGATGCAGCTGCGCGAGCTGGCCGACAGCGTCGGCATGCCGCTGTACGAGCAGGTCGGCAAGCGCATGTACCTGACGGCGGCGGGCGAGGCGCTGGCGCGCACGGCGCGCGCCATGCTGGACGAATGGTCGGCTTTCGAGCAGCAGGTCGACGGAATCCGTGGCATGACCCGGGGCCGCCTGCGGGTATCGGTGGTCAGCACCGCGAAGTACTTCGTTCCCCGGCTGCTGGGCGCCTTTTGCGCGGCGCATCCCGAGATCGACGTCGCCCTCGAAGTACTCAATCGCGACGGCGTCGTGCGGCGCCTGCGCGAGAACCTCGATGACCTGTACATCATGTCGATGCCGCCCGCCGACCTGGAACTGGAGCGCCATGCCTTCCTGACCAATCCGCTCGATGTCATCGCCGCAGCCGCACATCCGCTGGCCGGACGCGAGCATGTCGGACTGGCCGGCCTGGCGCCGCTGCGCTTCATCCTGCGCGAGAAAGGATCCGGCACGCGGCTCGCCTGCGACGAGCACTTCAAGGCGCTGGATTTCAGGCCGGACGTGCGCCTGGAACTGGGCAGCAATGAAGCCATCAAGCAGGCAGTGGCGGGCGGCCTGGGCCTGGGGGTCGTGTCGCGCCACGCGCTGGCGGAAGACCCGCTCGCGGAAGGGCTGGCGGTGCTGCCGGTCGAGGGCTTCCCGGTGCAGTCGAGTTGGTGGACGCTGTACCGGAAGGGCAAGAAGCTATCCCCGGTCGCCAGCGCATTCCTGCAGCACCTGCAGCAGATCGGCAGTTCCGCGCGGGCGCCCGCTTCAGTGCCAGCCCATGAGGGTGGGCGGCACCAGCAGTAGTAGCGCCAGCGCCAGGTACATCAGCTGCAGCGGCACCATCCACTTCGCCCAGACGATCCAGGGAATGCGGGCCAGCGCCAGCACGCCGACCGTGACGCCCGAGGTCGGGATCATCGGCGTGGACAGCTCGCCGAGCTGGAAGGCCAGGATCGCGGTCTGGCGGCTGACCCCGACCAGGTCCGCCAGCGGCGCCATGATCGGCATCGTCAGCGCCGCCTGGCCGCTGCCCGAATGAATGAAGAAATTGATGACCGACTGGATCAGGAACATCTTCTGCGCGGCGAAGGCGGCATGCTCGGACTGCACCAGCGGCGCCAGGGCGTGCAGCATGGTGTCGATGATCTGGCCGTCGCGTGCGATGACGACCGTGGCGCGCGCGATCGCGATGACCAGCGCGGTCGAAATCATGTCGCGCGCGCCCTGGATGAAGCTGGCGACGAACTCGTCCGGCGAAAGCCTTCCGGCGGCCGCGACCAGGATCGCCATCGCGAAAAACAGCGCCGCGATCTCGTCGATGTACCAGCGGTAGCCGACCACGCCCACCACCATCGCGCCCAGGGTCAAGGCGAACAGGCCGAGAATGATTCCGTGGCGGCGCGTGAAGCGCGGCGTTTCGACCTCGGCGGCGCGCTCGGCGCGCTTGAGCTGGTCGAGCTGCCAGGTGGGGCTGGAGCTGGGATTGCGCTTGATGCGCGCCGCGTACCACATCAGGAACAGTACCGTGACGGCGGTGCACGCGAACCACACCGCCAGCCGGTAGCCGACGCCGGAGAACACCGGCACCCCGGCGATGCCTTGCGCGATGCCGACGTTGAAGGGATTCAGGAAGGCGGCCGCAAAGCCGACTTGCGAACCGACGAAGGGAATCGACACCCCCACCACCGAATCGTAGCCCAGCGCCAGCGCCAGCGGGATGAAGATGAGCACGAAGGGAATCGCTTCCTCGCTCATGCCGAAGGTGGCGCCGCCGACCGAGAACAGGGTGACGAACAGGGGGATCAGGGCAGCGCGCACGAAGCGCGAATGTGCATGGGCGCGTGCGACCGCGTGGATCATGCTGTCGATCGCCTCGGTCTTCTGCAGCACCGCGAAGGCCCCGCCGACGATCAGCACGAAGCCGATGATCTGGGCCGCCTCGACGAAGCCGCGGATCGGCGACTTGAGCAGCGCCACCAGGCCTTGCGGGGCGCTCTGGACGTAGTGGAAAGAGCTTGGGTCGACCAGGGTCTTGCCGTCGACCAGGTGGGTCCCGTACTTCCCACCAGGGATGAACCAGGTCGCCAGCGCGATCAGCGCCAGGATCGCGAACAGCAGCACGAAGGTGTTGGGAAGTCTGAAGTTCTTCATCATTGGCTCAGGAGTTCTCCGGTACGGAAGGCGGCGGCGCCGGCAATTTTACAGACATGCATGCCGCGCAAAAGATGGCGGTGGGCGGTCGAGGCGAACAGGACGCCGGCCGCGCCTGCGTGCAGGGCGGTGGTCTTGCCGCTGACCGGGTTGACCAGGTCGGCCACCGGTTCGCCGGCCGCCACCCGGCTGCCCAGCGCGCGGTGGAACACCAGCACGCCCGAATGCGGCGCGTGCAGCGGCTCGACGCCTTCGAGCGGGGTGGAGGCGCACCGCGGCGCGGGCAGGGGCGCGAGCGGGATGTCGAGCACGCCCTCGTACGCGAGGAACTGCAGGATGGCGTGGGCGTCGGCGTCGGCCAGCGCATAGCTGACGTCCATCTCGCCGCGCAGTTCGATGGTGGCGGCCGCGCAGGCCGGCGGCAGTGGCGTGTCTTCGCCGAAGTGCGCGGCCAGTTCCCACCACAGGCGGCTGCAGGCTTCGTCGAACGGGGCGCCGCCCGAGTCGCGCGCCGTCAGCAGCGCCTGTGCGCCCAGCAGCGCCGCCAGCGGCAGCATGCGTCCGGCCAGCGGCGTGCCGGTATACATGTGCATCACCGCCTCGTTATCGCAGTGCAGGTCGAGCACGATGTCGGCGTCGATCGCCAGCGTCAGCAGCACCTTCTTGAGTTCTTCCGTGGCGCTGTGGGTGGCCAGCGCGGCCAGCGCCTGGCGCGCATGGGCGCGCACCAGCGTCACATTCTCATCCGCATCGGGCCCGAGCTTGCCTGCCAGCGCCGGCTTGAGGGCCTCGGCCAGGTGCGCGAAGGCGCGGTTGAAGTTGGCGCCGCTGCCCAGGTCGAAGCGCCCGAAAGGCGTGCCCTGGATCGCCTGCGCCAGGCCGATCGGATTGGCGGCCGGCACCAGTACCACCTCGCCGCGGATGCGCCCTTCGTCCTCGAGCCGGGCGAGCTCGCGCCGCAGCGCGTGCGCCGCCAGCATGGCCGGTACTTCGTCGGCATGCAGCGAAGCCTGGATGTAGACCTTCTTGCCGCTGCCGGCGGCGCCGTAGTGCAGTGACTGCAGCTGGTAGGCGGCCGGGCAGTCGTTGGTCCCGAGCGGGTGGATGTGTGTCTGCATATGCTGCTCTCCTGATGCTTGATTTTTTACACACCCTACATCAATGAAAGAAAATTTTCAAAATATTGTTGAGTTTATTTCTTGATGTGATTACAGTTGAAAAAAATTAGGAAATTTGCATGTCAACGCAGGATGTAAATTCAATGACATTTTGCGAAGGCCGATCTCATGAATCCACACGACACCGCCACCGTAAAACACAACGCCTCGCCCGACATCGGTTTTGCCGAGTCGGCGCTGGGGCAGCGCCTGCTTCAGGTGCTGGCCGATGGGTCGGCGTCGAACCGCAGCATCGCCGACTATCTGCTGCGCAACCAGATGCGCGCCACCGCGCTGGGCATCGAGGAGCTGGCCGAGGCCTGCCAGGTCTCGACCGCGACCATCAGCCGGTTTGCGCGCGACCTCGGATTCAAGAACTATGCGGCCATGCGCGGCGCCGTGGCCGAGACCCTGCAGGCAGTGCTGCAGCCGGTCGACAAGTTACGTAACAACATCGCGCGCCGGGCGCGCAGCGCCTCGCCCGCACTCGAAAGCCTGAACTATGCCGAGGCCGCGGTGGCGGCCAGCCGCCAGTCGCTCGACGCAAACGAGATGGACAAGGTGGTGGCGGCCCTGACCTCGGCGCGCACCGTCTACGTGCTCGGCTTCGGCCTGTCCTCGCACCTGGCCGGCATCCTGGCCATGCACCTGCAGCCCTTCTGCCCGCACGTGGTCGAGGTGGCCGGCAGTGGCGGCACCGAAGTGGCGGCCGGGCACCTGGCCAACATCACCGGCAAGGACGTGCTGGTCGTGATCTCGCTGCCGCGCTACGCGCTCGACGTGGTGCGCCTGGCCCAGTTCGCGCGTGACCGCGGCGCCACCGTGGTCGCGGTCACCGACTCGCCGGCCTCGCCCCTGGCCGGGCTCGGGCACCACGTCCTGTACGCCCACAGCGTCCATCCGGTCCTGCCCAGCAGCTCCAGCGCCACACTGGCCGTCATCGAAGCATTGGTGATGGCCCTGATGGTGTCGAACAAGTCCAACGTGGCCAAGGCGGCGCGCCTGACCGAAGCCATCTCCGCCTACCTGTGCGGACCAGATCCCGTATCCAGCAGCACCACCAGCAAGCGTCGACAAAAATCGTAGTGAACATTAGGGGAGCACACGCATGAATGAGCAAGCAAGCAGGTTGCCGCAGCCGAAGGTGATGGCGCTGGCCGTGATCGCCGCACTGAACCTGGCGCCGCACCAGGCCATGGCGCAGGCGCAGGAGACGCCGCCGAAGGTCCAGCGCGTCGAGATCACCGGCTCGTCGATCAAGCGCATCGACAACGAGACCGCGCTGCCGGTACAGCTCATCAAGCGTGAAGACATCGAGAAGAGCGGCGTGACCACCGCGGCTGAACTGCTGCGCAACATCAGCGCCAACACGGCGCCGCTGTCGGACGGCGCCAGCATCACCGACGGCACCTCGGGCCAGCGCGGCTTCAACGGGGCCAACCTGCGCGGCATCGGCGTGTCCTCGACCCTGGTCCTGCTCAACGGCCGCCGCCTGGCCAACTTCGCCTCGCCCGGCGACAACGCCGGCGTCGACCTGAACAACATCCCGGCCGGCGCGATCCAGCGCGTCGAGGTGCTCAAGGACGGCGCCTCGGCCATCTACGGCACCGATGCGATCGGCGGCGTGATCAACTTCATCACCCGCAAGGACTACACCGGGGTCGACCTGAGCGCCTCGGCGGCGGCCACCCACGAGGGCGGCGCGGAAAAGAAGACCGCCAGCATCAGCGCCGGCTTCGGCGACCTGGAGCGCGACCGCTTCAACGTGTTCGGCGTGCTCGACGCCCAGAAGCTCGGCGCGCTGCGCTCGGGCCAGCGCGACTTCATCGCCGAGCGCCCACTGGCCAGCACCCTGCCGGCGCTCATGTCGAGCAATACCTATCCGGCCAATATCGATATTTCGAGCGCCCAGCGCGCGGCCCTGATCCGCGCCGGCGTGCTGGCGGCGGGCGCCACGAGGAACCGCGTCAACCCGAGCGCGCCGGGCTGCAACCCGCCGGCCAGCGTGTATGCGCCGCGCGGCCCCGGCGGGGAGCTGGGCTGCAGCTACGACTACATGCAGGACACCGAGATCTATCCGGAATCGCGCAAGATCGGCTTCGTCGGCCGCGCCACCTTCCAGCTCGCCGACGACCACCAGCTGTTCGCCGAGCTGGTGCAGTCCGAGGCCGAGAGCAGCTACGTGCTCTCGCCGAACCCGATCCGGATCCGCAACCTGCCGGTGGCGGCGCTGCCGGAGCGCTACCGCGCCGCACTGAGCGGCGCCGGCCTGCCGGCCACCGTCAGCGGCATCCGCTACCGCATGACCGAGGCCGGCAACCGCAGCAACGAAGTGACCAGCAGCGCGCAGCGCATCGTGCTGGGCGCGACCGGCATCGCCGCCGGATGGGACTACGACGTCGGCCTGGCGCGCGCCGAGAACCGCGCGGTCGACAAATACATCGACGGCTATGTCCTTTTCGATAAGTTCGATGCCGCGGTGCGCGCCGGCACCGTCAATCCATTTGGCGCCTCTACGCAGGCGGGGCGCGACCTGATCGACAGCATCAAGGTCAACGACGAGGCGCGCAAGTCGAAGGGCGTGTCCACCTCGCTCGATGCCAAGGCGTCGCGTGCCCTGATGGCGCTGGGCGGCGGCGACCTGGCGGTGGCGGTGGGTGGCGAAATCCGCCACGAGGACCAGCAGTTCCGCCCCTCCGCGCTGCTCCTGTCGAACAACATCGCCGGCGACCGCGACAGCGGCGCGGCGGTGGGCTCGACCACCGACCTGAAGCCCACCGACGACAGCCGCAAGGTGCGCTCGGTGTTCGCCGAACTCAACGCCCCGTTCACGAAGGAACTGGAGATGCAGTTCGCGCTGCGCCACGACCGCTACAGCGAAGTCGGCTCGACCACCAACCCGAAACTGGGCCTGCGCTGGCAGCCGCTCAAGCCTCTGATGGTGCGCGCCTCGGCCGGCACCGGGTTCCGCGCGCCTTCGCTGTCGGACCTGAAGCGCCCGACCACCTACGGCACCGCCTCGAGCTTCCTGACCGACCCGCAGTGCGTCGCGCAGGAAGGCAGCATCGACCTGTGCACCGACCAGTGGGCGGTCGAGCGCCGCTCGAACCCGGACCTCAAGCCCGAGAAGTCGCGCCAGCTCTCGCTTGGCGCGGTGCTGGAAGTGGGCCGCGGCGCCAGCCTGGCGCTCGACTACTGGAACATCAGCAAGAAGGATGTCATCAGCACCCTGGGCGAGCAGATCATCGTCGACAACCCGGCCGCCTACAACGGCAGGTACATCCAGCGCGACAGCGACGGCTTCATCTCCAACATCCTGCTGCAGAAGGAAAACCAGGGGCGCCTGAAAACCTCGGGCATCGACCTGTCGGGCGAGTGGCGCGGCGCCAGCGGCGCCTACGGCCGCCTGGCGGCGAACCTGAGCGGCACCTATATCCTCAAGTACGACCGCCAGTTCGGTCCGCAGGAAGGCTACCGCAGCAACCTCAGCGTGTTCCTGAATGACCAGGTAATCCAGCGCTGGCGCCACCGCGCCAGCGTGGACTGGAGCATGGGCGAGTTCGGCCTGACGCTGGCCAACCAGTTCTCCTCGGGTTACACCGACCAGAACACCACCTACGATCCGGTCAGCGATGCGCTGCTGCCGTCGCGCAAGGTGTCCTCGTATTCGCTGTGGGACCTGACCGGCAGCTGGAACATCACCAAGCAGCTCAAGCTGCGTGCCGGGGTGCTGAACCTGTTCGACAAGGCGCCGCCGTTCTCGAACCAGGCCTATTATTTCCTGGCCGGCTATGACCCGACCTACACCGACCCGCGCGGGCGCAATGGTTTCGTCAGCCTGAACTACGCTTTCCGTTAAGCCGTCTTGCGGCTGTCCGGCATCCCGGGCAGCCGTTTTCTTTCGAGGAGCGGGATATGTTCAAGCGCGCGCGCATGGCGGCGCTGCTGCTGGCGATACAGGTGGGCGCCGCGGCCCAGGACCGCCCGCCGGCGCCGTCCGGCTCGCTGGTGGTGATCGGCGGCGCCCTGCGCGGCGACAATGCCGAGGTATGGGAACGCATCGTGCAGCTGGCCGGCGGCAAGGGCGCGGCAATCGCCGTGCTGCCGACCGCGTCGGGCAACCCGGAACGGGCCGCGCGCAGCACGGCGGCGCAGCTGGAGCGCCATGGCGCGCGGCCCTTCGTGGTGCCGGTGGGCGCGGGACTGGGCGCCGCCCCGCGCCAGGCTGCCGAGGATCCGGCGCTGGCCCGGCGCGTCGCCGCGGCCGGCGGAGCATTCTTTACCGGCGGCGACCAGGGCCGCATCACCGCGGCGCTGGTGCGCCCCGACGGCAGCCGCTCGCAGCTGCTGGAAGCCTTGTGGTCGATGTACCGCCGCGGCGGCGTAATCGCCGGCACCAGCGCCGGCGCGGCCATCATGAGCAGCACCATGTTCTACGACGCCCCGCCCGTGCTGGCCCTGCTCAAGCAGGGCGTGGTGGACGGCAGGGACATCGCGCCCGGCCTCGGCTTCGCGGGGCCGGAGCTGTTCATCGACCAGCACCTGCTGGTGCGCGGGCGCTTTGCCCGCATGCTGCCGGCGATGCTCGCCAAAGGCTACCGGCTCGGCCTGGGTGTGGACGAGAACAGCGCCGTGGTGCTGGGACCGGCGCGCGACGCCCAGGTGATCGGCTACAAGGGGGCCTTGCTGCTCGAGTTGTCCGGGGCCGCCGGCGGTGCGGCCGGCGCGGCTTTCAGCCTGAACAATGCGAAGATCAGCTATCTCGACAGCGGCGACCGGATCGATTTTTCCAGCATGCGCCTGGTGCCGGGGCCGGACAAGGAAAAGCTCGACCCGGCCCGCCCGGCGCACCGGGGAGCGTTGTTTTATCCGGATATCCTGGCCAATACGATGGTGGTCGACCTGCTGGAAAAGCTGGCCGACAGCGATCAGACCAGGGCGACCGGCATCGCCTTCGGCGGGCCTGATGGGGCCGATCCGGGCAAGGGCTTCGAATTCGAATTTCGGCGCCTGCCGGAGACCGAGGTCTGGCTATCGACCGGCGGGCAGGGGATGTCGGTCTACCGGATGCGCCTGGACGTGCATCCGATCCTGCTGCGCCAGCCGCTCTACCAGCGCCAGCCGGCCGGCAAGGCCGGGCCAGGCTAGTCAAACGCCCACGAGTACAGCACGTCCAGCGCGGTATTGGTGCCGGTCTGGAATTGCAGCGAGATCTTCGGGGTCAGCTTGTAGCGCAGGCGCACCAGGCTCGAGGCCGTGGTGGCGCCCTGTTCGAAGCTCAGGTAGGCGCGCGACGAGATGCGCTTGCCCACCGTTACCACGGTGCCCTCCAGGCCGGTGCCTGCACCGTTGGCCTGTTTCAGCCCCACTTCATCCACACCGAGCGAGCTCGCCAGCTTCTGCGTGAAGCCGCCGGTGCCGCCCTTGCCACCCAGCAGGGCGCCGGCAGCGGCCGCCAGCACGTCCTTCTCGTTGCCGCTCGTGCCTTCCATGCCGTGACCCAGGACCAGCCAGGACAGCTTCTCGCTGTCCGGCACGTTCGGCGTCGAGACCAGGCGTGCGTCCGGCGACTGCGCGGTGCCGCGCACCTGCACGCCGGCCTCGACATTGGTCTGCGAGAGCTGTTCGCCTTCCGGCTGCTTGCGCACCGCGAGGATGTCGAGCGCCGGGTTGTCGTAGGCGCCGCTGAAGGTCATCACGGCGCGCTCGATCGCCAGTTTCTGGCCATAGGCCGCGTAATTGCCTTCGACGGCGCGGATGGTGCCGTTCACGCGCGGCGCGGCCGCCCCGATCTTGCGCACGCGGACGTTGCCGGCGAGGGTGGCGTCGATGCCCAGGCCGCGCAGGCGGAACTCGTCGCCCAGGTCGGCGCGCAGGTTGATCGCCAGCGGCATTTCCGGTTCCTTGTTCGACGGTACCGGCTTGGCGCCGCCCTTGCCCAGCACGATCACGTCGTCCGACATGGTCGGCCGGCCCTGCGGCGCGAATTCGATCAGCGCGCGGTCGGCGCGCACACTGCCTTCGAGCGTGAACTGGTTCGCATCGCGTACCAGCGCGGCATTGCCGCTGACGACCACGGTGCGGTCCGGGCGCGACAGCACTTCGAGCTTGTCCGCCGTGACTTTCAGGTTCGCAGCCGACAGCCCGCTCGAGAAGCGCAGGAAGCCGTCCGCGGTGGCGCTGCCCTGGCGGCCCTGGAAATACAGGCGCTGCAGCTGCAGCTCGTCGCCCGCAAGCGTGGCGCGCAGCTCGCCGTTCTGCAGGCGCACGCCCTGTTCGGCCCAGCGCACGGCCAGTTTGTCGCCGGTGACGTTGCCGTTCAGGCGCGGCGTTCCAATGGTGCCGGCGCCAGTGAGGGCCAGGCGCAGCGCGCCGTCCAGTTCCAGGCCCGGCTGGCCGGCAAACGATGACAGCCAGGCGATCGAGGCCATGTTGGCATTGGCCGTCATGCGCATCGGGCTGTCGCGGTGCAGGCGGCCCTGCAGCAGCTGGGCGCTGCCGTCGAGCGTCGCGGTGCCGGTCCGGGCGCCGTCCAGGTTGAGGCGCACGCGCAGGGCGCCGCTCTGGACGTCGGCGCGTGCATCGAGTTGGCGCAGGCCGAGCGGCACCGGGTTGTCGCCGCCGGCAATGACGTCGCCTTTTTCGCGGAACACGTGGACCATGCCGTCCAGCGCCGGGGCGCCGCCGGTGGCGGTGGCCGTGCGCAAATCGAGCGCCCATTGCGCGCCCAGGGTCAGGTCGCCGCGCGCATTCTCGCGGATCGCCGGCGAGAACTGCGCCAGGTAGGTCAGGGGTACGTTGTCGGCATGGCCTTTGCTATTCCAGCGCGGGCCGTTCTTGACTAACGAGTCGACCGTGATGCTGCCCGAGGCCAGCTTGATCACGGCGCCGTTGAAGGCGATGCGCTCCGGCTTGGCCAGGCCCATCATGCCGCTGCCCGGTGCGCCGCTGATGCGCAGCGGGACCGGCGCCTGCAGCGCCATGGCGTAGCGGCCGCGGTTTTGCAGGGTCGCCAGCGTGCCGCCCCAGGTGTCGCCCATCCAGCCGCCACGTACCTCGAGATTGGCGTCGAAGGCTTCGCCGACCGCCGCGGCGCGCAAGGTATGGGCGCCGCGCGTGCCTTCGGTCTTCAGGCTGGCCGAGGCGACGCGGGTGTCGCCGTTCACGTAGTCGGTGACCTGGATGTCGCTTGCCAGCGCGTCGCGCGCGCCGCGACCGGCCCCAAGATTCGCGTTGGCGCGCAGGGCGCGGATGCTGTGGGTGCCGAGCAGTCGCAGGTTCTGGCCTTCCAGGGCGGCGGTGAGCGAGGGCGTGTCCATGGTGCCGGACAAGCTGCCCTGGCCGCGCAGCACGCCGCTGTAGTCGGGGCCGAGTGCCGCCAGTTGCGGCGCGTCGATGCGCCAGGCCAGCTGGTCGTTACCTGCGCCGAAGCTGCCCTTGGCCGCGACCACGTTGGCGCCCACGTGCAGGTCGACGTCGGCATTCGAGATGTGACGGCGGTCGGCGCTGAAGCGGGCGTGGCCCCACAGCGGGGATTTCGACAGTGTCGAATCCTGCACGCGCATATCGAACGCCGCGCGCCAGTCGGCGCCGCCGCGGCCACTGCCGCTGAAGTTGGCATTGATGGAGCCCGCCAGCGGCGAGCCGAAGGCGGCCGGGTTGAAGCGCTGGGCGGTACCGGCCAGTTTCGCTTCCACCGTGCGCGCACCTTCAGGGCCGGCGAGCCAGGCTTCCCCTTTGGCATTCAGGGTGCCGCCGGCGTCCTTGCGCTGCGCCGCGACCCAGCCGAGGCCATTCGCATTGAGCTCGAAGGTCGTGCGCGGGTCCTGCATGGTGCCGGTGGCGACGCCATTGGCCACGACCGCGCCATACAAATCGCTGCGCACTGCGGCCAGCTGGCGGCCGTCGACGCGCCACTGCAGGCGGTCGCTGCTGCCGCCGAAAGCGCCGTTCAGGGCGACGGTGTTCTGGCCCAGGGCCAGGTCGGCATCGATGCCGCTGATGCGTTTGGCATCGGCGTGCAGCTTGCCCTCGCCCGACAGCGGCTGGTCGAACAGGCGGCTGCGGCGCACGGCGAAGTCGGCGTCCACGCGCCAGCTTGGGGCAAGGGCGCCGGCCACGTTGACGCTGGCGTTGATGTCCGCTTGCGGGTAGTCGCCGAAGGCGGCCGGGTTGAAGCGGCTGGCGCTGGCGCTGGCCTTGAAGGCCTTGTCCTTCAATAAATTCATGGTGCCCGTCACATCGACGCTGCTCGCACCGGCGGATAGCCGGCCTTCGCGCAGCGTGACGACGTTGTCTTCCAGGGTCGCCAGCGCCGCCAGGCGCAGGCCCTTGTCGAGCAGATTGGCTTTCAGCGTCTGCGTCTTGCCGGCATTGGTCACCTCGATGTCGCCGCGGATGGCGGTCGGCTTGATGCTGGAGTGGATCTGCTTGAGGTCGAAGCGGTCGGTGTGCAGGGTAAAGCGTGCGACGCCGACGCCTTTACCGTCGGCGCCGCGTTCCACGCCGCCCGTGCCGGTAAAGCGTCCGGCGCCGCCGAAGTCCATCAGCACGTCGGATACCTGCAAGGCATCGAGGTTGCCGCCCAGTTGGCCGCGCATGGTGCGAAGCGGCAGGCGTTGCTGGTCGATGCTGCCTTCCGGTCCCTCGTTGACGATGTTGACATTGCCGCTGATATTGCGCTTGGCGTCCAGCTGGCCGTTGACGGCGAAAGTCAGATCGGCCGTCGGCAGCGAAGGATTGAAGAAGCCTGGATCGACGTTGCGGCCGCTGATGCGCATCGAGCGCAGCGGGATTTTCGCGTAGGGCGACAGCACGATGTGGGCTTCGCCGACGGCGCGTCCGGCCTGGCCGTTGGCGTCGAGCAGGGTGGTCTCGAGGTCGCCGCCGACTTTCATCTTCAGCTGGGCCGCGCGCGCGCCGGCCTTGGCCTGCGACTGGCTCAGGCTGGCGGTGGCGTCGATCTTGAAGGGACGCTGGGCCTGGATACTTCCTGCGGCGGCCACGTCACCCCATGGGGTGACGGCGGCGGCGTCGCGGATCTGCCAGCGGGTCTTGTTGCCTTCCAGGCGCAGGCGGATATTGTCGATATGGGTTTCGGCGCCATTGGCGACAAAGGTCGCCCGGTTCAGGCGCGCGTCGTCGATCGATATCGGGAAGGGCGCGGCCAGCTTGACCGGCATGGTGCTCGGTTCGTCGCTTTCCTTGAGCGTCTCGACCCGCAGGTTGGCCGCGTGCAGGGTGTCGACCAGGATGCCGCGCGAGACGATCTGGCGCGGCGACCATTGCAGGTCGATCTTGTTGGCGACGATGAGCTGCTCCTCGGTGCGCCAGGTCAGGCGCTCGATGTGCATGGCGCCGTACAGCGAGCCGGAAACGCCGCTCAATACAAGCTTGCCTCCGGTGGAGGCAGCGACTTTCTGCGCGATCATCTGCAGCGTGGTTTCGCGTCCAAGGTACCAGAGCGTGCCGCCCACGATGGCGGTGGTGACGACGACGCCGATGGCGACGCGGCGCGGCCAGCGGCGCAGTTTGTGCACGGGCGCCGGAGCGTCCGGTGCCGGGGTGGTGTCGTTCGTGTCCATCAGAAGGTGAATCCCAGGGAGAAGTGCAGGCGCGCCTTTTTCACGGCGTGGCCATAGGCCACGTCGACATTGATCGGACCGACCGGGCTGCGCCAGCGCGCGCCGACGCCGAAGCCCGATTTCGGCTGCAGGTCCCCGACCTTGTCGGCCGCATTGCCGACGTCGTAGAACACCGCCACGCCCCATGGTGGACGGAACCAGTACTGGTATTCGGCGCTGGCGGTGGCCAGGTACTTGCCGCCGACGATGGCGCCGTTTTCGCGCACGCCCAGTTCGCGGTAGCCGTAGCCGCGCACCGACTGGTCGCCGCCGGCGCGGAACAGGAAGGTGCCCGGCACGCCGAGCTTTTCCTTGGCTGCGACGGCGCCGAATTCGCCGCGCACAATGAGCGTGCCGCTCGGTCCCAGCGGCTTGTACATCAGGCCGCGCAGGTAGAGGCGCAGGAATTTTTCGTCGGTCAGGATCGGCAGCAGCGCGCCGCCCAGCTGGCCCTGGAACACATAGCCGTTGGTCGGCTGGATCAGGCTGTCGAGCTTGCGCCGGGTCATGCTGTAGGTGAGCGGCAGGCTGCGCGTGGTGGTGGCTTCATTCGGGGGCACCTCGCGCTTTTCGACCAGGGCCTCGAGCGTCAGGCTGCGCTCGAGCAGGGGCGAGCCCCAGGCGCGGCGCGCCGCGACCGTGGCCAGCGTGGTGATCTCGCCGCGCACGTCGTTGCGCTCGACGCCGGCGCCGACGCTGTCGTTATAGCCCTTGGGCGTGGTCGGCCAGTAGAAATCGACGCGTGCGGTCTGGCGCTTTTGCTCGTAGATCAGGTCGCTCTTCATGCGCTTGCCGAGGACGTTCAGGTCGTCGTAGCTTGCCTGCAGGCGAGCGCCGGTGTCGGTGGAAAAGCCGACGCCGACCTCGACGTTCTTGCGCAGGTTCTCGGTCACGCGCACCAGCACCGGCAGCACCGTGGGGCCGGTGGGCGGCTTCGGCGTGGTGGCGTCGCCATCGGGATCGTCGTCGCCTTCGCGCAGTTCGCGCAGCTCTTCGTTGAGCACGGCGCGCATGTCGGCGCTCACTTCGACGCTGGCGAAATAGCCGGTGTCCTGCAGGCGCGATTGCAGGGCCTGCAGCGCGGCCTCGCTGTACATGTCGCCCGGGTTGATCTTGTTCAGGTTGGTGATGACTTCGCGCGGATAGCGTTTCAGGCCGCGGATGCGCAGCTCGCCGAAGCGCATCTCGGGGCCGCTGTCGATGACGACGTGCAGCAGCGCGCGCTGCGCTTCCGGATCGACCGTGGCGCTGGTCTCGACCAGTTGCGCACGCGGGAAGCGCGTCTGCGCCACCTCGCGCAGCAGGCCTTTCTTGGCGCCTTCCCAGTCGGCCATGCGAAAACGCGCGCCCACCGGCAAGGTCCAGCGGCTGCGCAGGGCGGCCGCGTCGAACGGGGCCGTTCCCTTGTCGAGCGGCGCGAAGCCCTGCAGCACCAGGTCGACTTCGCCCACCAGGGTCGGCGGCCCGACATCGACGATCACGCGCGCCACCGGCCGCCCGCCATCGGTATCGAGGCCGGCCGAGATCCTGGGCGAGTAATAGCCTTCGGTGGCGATGAGAGTCCTGGCCTGTTCGGGCGCTTCCTTGACCAGGCGCTGCAACTGCTCCATGTCGACCTTCGGATTGCCGCGCCAGCGCATCAGGTCGAGGTTTTCTTCCAGCATGTTCTCGATCTGGCGCGGAGCGTCGATGCGTACCTGGTAATCGATGCCCTGGGCGTGAAGTGAGGTCGCTACCAGCAAGGCGCCGAGGCCCATCAACAAACGGGGCAGGGGACGCAGGCGGTGACGGGGGATCGATCTTGCAGAAAACATGGGGCTCCGATGGGTAGGTTCATGGCAATCTTAGCGGATCGGCAAAAATGATGACGGACGCTTAACTCATCCGTGTGAGGCGCGCAGCTTCACGGGAGACCCCGTTTTATGCCAGAATCCGCGCTTCCCCACGTTTGTTGCCCACCTTTTCCCGGACCACCACCATGCACTCCCAAGATACCGCGCTCGTCCTCTTCAGCGGAGGCCAGGACTCCGCCACCTGCCTGGCCTGGGCGCTGCAGCGCTATGCGCGCGTGGAGACCATCGGCTTCGACTACGGCCAGCGCCATGCGATCGAGCTGGAAGTGCGCCCGACCGTGCTGTCGAAGATGCGTGCGCTCGATCCCGGCTGGGATGCGCGCCTGGGCGAAGACCACATGATCGACCTGTCGCTGATCGCGAAGATTTCGGATACGGCGCTGACCAGCAACGTGGCCATCGCGATGCAGGAGAACGGGTTGCCGAATACCTTCGTGCCGGGCCGGAACCTGCTGTTCATGACGGTGGCGGCGACCGTCGCCTACCGCCGCGGCTTGACGGTGCTGGTGGGCGGCATGTGCGAGACCGATTTCTCGGGTTATCCGGACTGCCGCGACGACACCATGAAGGCGCTGCAGGTGGCGCTCAACCTGGGCATGAACACGCGCCTGAAGGTCGAGACGCCGCTGATGTGGATCGACAAGGCGCAGACCTGGGAGCTGGCGCATGAGTGCGGAGGGGATGCGCTGGTGGACCTGATCCGGTTCGACACCCACACCTGCTACCTGGGCGAGCGCGGTGCGGCGCATCCGTGGGGCCATGGGTGCGGGACGTGCCCCGCGTGTGCGCTGCGGGCGCGGGGGTATGAGCAGTATGTGGCCCGGAAAGGCTGACGAGGCCTAGGGTGGGCGGCTGCTCAGGCGGCGAGAAGACGCGTGCGCTTGGGCTCTTGCACAACACGCTGGTTCTGCCCCACATCCGCCTTGTGCACAACAAACGTGCTCACCAGCCGCGCCAGCGCCGTGGCCTGGTCTTCCAGCGACTGCGCCGCCGCTGCCGCTTCTTCGACCAGCGCCGCGTTCTGCTGGGTGACGTCGTCCATCTGGCTGACCGCGGCATTCACGCCCTCGATCCCCATGGTCTGCTCGGCGCTGGCCGAAGCGATCTCGGACACGATGTCGGCGACCCGGGCAATACCCTGCACGATCTCCTGCATTGTTGACCCCGCCTCATCAACCAGGCGTCCACCGGCATCGACTTTTGACACCGAGTCACTAATCAGGGTGCGGATTTCCTTGGCCGCCCCGGCCGAGCGCTGGGCCAGGTTGCGCACTTCGGAGGCCACCACGGCGAAACCGCGGCCCTGCTCGCCGGCTCTGGCCGCTTCCACCGCGGCGTTCAGGGCCAGGATATTGGTCTGGAAGGCGATGCTGTCGATGACGCCGATGATGTCGCCGATCTGCTTTGACGAGGCATTGATCGAGGCCATGGTCGAGACCACCTGCGACACCACTTCGCCGCCGCGCAGCGCGATGCTTGAAGCGGTCTGGGCCAGGGTGCTGGCCTGGCGCGCGCTGTCGGCGTTCTGGCGCACGGTGCTGGTCAGTTCTTCCATCGACGAGGCGGTCTCTTCCAGCGCGCTGGCCTGCTCCTCGGTACGGGACGACAGGTCGAGGTTGCCGGTGGCAATCTGCTGGGTCGCGGTGACGATGGCATCGGTTCCGCTGCGCACTTCGGTCACGGTCGTGCGCAGGCTGTCGTTCATGGTTTTCAGGGCGTCCAGCAGGTCGCCCACTTCGTCGCGCGAGCTGGCATGGATATCCGCCGTGAGGTCGCCCGAGGCGACCTGCCGGGCCAGAGCGACGGCGCGCGCCAGCGGACGCGTGATGCTGCGGGTCAGGAAGAAGCCGAAGGCGGCGCCGCACAGGATGGCGCCGATGCCGATCACGATGAGGGTACGCTGGGCATTGGCAGCGAGCGTATCGATGCGGCTGCTCGCGGCATCGAACAGGCGCGTCTGGTAGGCGACCACGGCCTTGACCGAGCCGACATAGGCCTGCATCGCCGGCAACAGGGTAGTGGCCACATAGGCCTTGAGCTCGCCGTCCGCCGCTCCGGTTGCGGCCTTGCGGCGGAAGGCTTCGTCGCGGATGGCGACGTAGTCCTTGCGCCGCTGCGCAACCTGGGCGAGCAGGCGCTTGCCGTCGTCGCTGGTGACCAGGGATTCGAGTTCTTTCTGGATGGTCGAGAGGCCGGCGCTGACGGTCTTCATTTCAGCGGTGTAATACTTCTCGTCTTCAGGGTCGGCGCTCTTGACCTTGGCCAGCGTGCGCACGGCGTTGGTGGCGATGCCTTCGAGCCAGTCCTTGGCCAGGTTCGCCTTGTGGCTGGCGGCGGCCATCTCATTCTTGCCCTCAGCGATGCTGTCGAGTTGCCACAGGGCGCTGCCCAGCATGATTGCCATGAGAACGAGAAGGGCGGCAAACGCGCAGCCCAGGCGGGAACCAATACGCAAATTATTGAAAGCCATTTTTTACACCATAAGAGTCGTGAAACCATCGGCAGTGCAACATCATCCTCATGCTGGACGAATGCGCCTATCCGGAGTGGGTGAAGCTACTCTACGCCCACATTCGTTTCTCGATTGCAATACCAGTGAAAAAATGTGTTGATCCTTGCTACCCCTTCAACAAAAAAGGGTATGAAAACAACGGATTGGTGCAAGACTGACAAGCAAGTCGACTGGGGTCACTGTGCGGCCGGCTTTTGTTGCGCATCTCGAGCAGGCGCAGGGCCTGCTGGTCAAGCTCAACCAGGGTTGCTGCCCCGATCGAGCAGCGGCAGCACGTCGTCGCGCTCGAGCGGCCGGCTGAATAAAAAGCCCTGGTATTCGTCGCAGGCCATGCCGCGCAGCACGTCGAGCTGGGCCTGCGTTTCCACGCCTTCGGCTACCACCTTCAGCTTCAGCCCGCGCGCGAGGTTGACGATCGACAGGGCAATCGCGGCGCTGTCCTCGTCGCGGTCGATGTCGCGCACGAAGGCGCGATCGACCTTCAGGCGCGAGACCGGGAAGCGCTTCAGGTAGGCCAGGCTCGAGTAGCCGGTGCCGAAGTCGTCGATCGACAGGTCCACGCCAAGGGCGCGGATGTCGTGCATCAGGACATCGACTTCTTTTTCGCGGCTCATCAGCGCGGTTTCGGTGATTTCGAGTTCCAGGCTGCCGTCGGGAATGCGGTATTGGGCCAGGCAGCGCCGGATCGTGTCGAGCAGGGATTTTTGGTAGAACTGGCGTGGCGACAAATTCACCGCCACTTTGACCGGGCGTCCGAGGTGTTCGGACCAGGCGCCGACCTGGCGACAGGCTTCCTCCAGCACCCAGGCCCCGATGGGAATGATCAGGCCGGTGCGTTCGGCGATCGCAATGAACTGGACCGGCGAGACCTCGCCCAGTACCGGACTGGTCCAGCGCAGCAGGGCTTCAAAGCCCACCACCCGCTGTTCCTGGACCGTGACTTTCGGCTGGTAGACCAGGCGCAGTTCGCCGCCGTCGAGGGCGCGCCGCAGGTTCGCTTCGATCGTGAGGCGCTGGCCGAGTTCGGTGTACATGCCGGCCGAGTAGAAGTGGATGGTATCGTCCACCTCGATTCCGCTGCCGCTGCAGGCGTTCTGGGCACTGCGGTACAACTGGTCCGTACTGTGGCCGTCCTGCGGGAACAAGGCGACGCCCAGCATCGGATTGAGGAAGAAATCCTGTCCATCGATATTCAGGGGACGGGACATCAGTCCATGCAGCATCTGCGCGAAGCGTTCCACGGCCGCGCGCCCGCCGCCGGCATCGAGCACGAACGCGAATTCGGCGGCGCGGATCCGCGCCGCCACTGCGATGTCGCCACAGCCATTGCGCAGCAGGTCGGCCGCCTGGCGCAGCGCGCGGTCGCCCGCATCGTGGCCAAGCAGGTCGACGATTTCATGCAGGCGTTCGAGCACCATCGAGACCACTGCCAGTTCGCGGCCGTCGGGCGCCGCAGTGGCGATCCGCGTCTCCAGCAGGCGCCAGAACTGCGACTGGTTCGGCAGCCCGGTGATGGCGTCGAATTCGGCCAGCCAGGCCAGCCTGGCCTCGGCCCGCTCGCGCTCGGTAATATCGGTGAGCACATTCACAAGGTGTACCTTGCCGTCTTCACTGGCCAGCTGCGTGGTCAGCTGGATCACGGTACGGGTTTCGCCGCTGCCGTCGCGCATCGGGCCCACCGCATCGAGGGTGGTGCCCTGCGCCAGCACGGTTTCGTAGCGGCGGTCGCGCTCGCCGTCGTGGTCGTGGAAGACGGTGCGTTCGTCCTCGCCCGGCAGCGTGTCGTTGGGCCTGCCGACCAGCCGCGCGAAGGCCTCGTTGGCCAGTACGATGCGGCGGGCGCCATCGAGCACCCAGATCGGGGCGCCGACCGCATTCATGATCGAGGCCAGGTAATCGAAGCGCTTGGCCAGCCGCGCCTCGCTGGCCGACACCAGTTCGATCAGGCGGAACTGGCGGCGCGAGTCGCGCGCCACGCGCCAGGCCAGGAAAGAAAGCACCGCGGCAAGCAGGACGTAGAAGGCCAGCGCGGTCCACAGCCGCCCGTACCAGGAAGCCAGCGCGGTCGTGCGGTTGGTGCCGGTGATGATGACGAGCGGAAAACCTTCGACCACATCGTAGCCATACAGGCGGATGACCTTGTCGACCGGACTGACGGCCTCGAAGGCGCCACGGCTGGAACCCGGCAACTGTTCGCGAAACAGCGGCGTATTCGCAAACGAGCGGCCGATCGCCTCGGGAAAATTGGGACCGCGGATGAGCATGGTGCCATCGCGGTGCAGCAGGGTCACCGACCCGCCCTCGCCCAGCTCGACCAGGCTGTAGAAGCTTTCGAACCGGATCGAATCGACCTGGGCCACGACCGTGCCGGCATGCCTGCCGCTGGCGTCCTGCACGGCGCGGATGAAATTGAGCACACCCCGGCCGCTGACGGGATTGACGTTGGTGATGGTGACGCGGCGCGCCGCGTCGATGGCTGCAAAGGGAGGAGGCGGGGGCAGCGGTCCGGACTTGCCGTCGGGCCTGACGCTGCCAACCAGGCGGCCGCTGCTGTCGAACAGGACGAGGCGCAGCAGGTAGGGGTGGTCCGGGCCGCCATGCTTGGCCAGGAAGCCCGGCGCCAGCACGCTGTCGCCGTAGGCCAGGTAGAGGCTGGCGGCGCGCTGGGCGGCGCTGTCGATGGCTTGCGCCACGCCCGAACTCTGGGCCGCGAAGACGATCGCCATGTTGCGCAGGGTAATTTTTTGCTCGCGCAGGGTGTCTGCGTAGCTGCTGTACAGGACGGAGGCTGTGATCATGCCGAGGGCCGCGATCAGGCCCGCGGTCACGATGACGAGACGCGCGAGCGGATAGGGTCGGATCGACCGTGGTTCTGCGGGGTTCGATAGAGGCATGTTTAGGGATTGCAACGTTTCCATAATGGCCACGATTGGATTCTACACAGGTGGGGGGAATCGGAGCGCCAGCCGTGTAGATAAGCAAAACGGCCGGGAAGTACCGGCCGTTTTGGAGGAAAGCAAAGGTGCTCAGGCAGTTTGCGGCACGACGCGCGACCTGCGCTTGCGGCTGGCGAGGAACCAGATGATCGCCACCGGCACCAGCAGGGGCAGCAGCAGGGGCGAGATCGCCAGCGCCACTGCGATGGCGGCCACGCACAGGGCGCCCAGCAGGATCACGCCGAGGCCGGCAAACGCCACGGCCAGCACCGCGCCGACGACCAGCATGACGAAGCCGCCGATGATGGCGCCGCCGCCCGCGAACACCAGCGCGAGGAAGGCGCCCAGCGGCCCGTCGATCTCATCGCCGTCGAAGTTGACGGTCATGAAGTCGGCGGTGGCCATGTCCCACAGCAGCAGGGCAAACAGGAAGAGAAGAACGTAGGGAAGGTATTTTTTCATGGCGGTCCTCATCGGGTGGTGTGTTGAAATACGTCAGGAATGCTCGTACTGTAAGCACACGCATCCCTGGCGGCCACCGGATTGCGACAGGCTGCAATTTTTGCGCACCGGGAGGCGTGCAGGAGCGATAAACCTGCACCGGCGCCTCGGCTGGCGCTGCGCGCGCATCGCCGGAGGCGGCTGCGCCGCGTTTCCACTATGATCTCGGCTTAACGTTACAGGAAGCACGAGGAAACACGACATGAACGACCACATCGAGCACGACCCCGAAGACAGCGAACCCGAACTGGTGCAGGAACCGCGCCTGTGGCAGGGCAACGGCTGGACCGCGCGCGTCATCAAGAACGAAGACGACGAAGGCTGGGCCGTGGCCATGATCAAGGACGGCGAGCCGGAACCGGCCCTGGTCGGACCCTGGACCATGGGGCGCGACAAGAAGAACCCGAAACCGCTCGACACCAACGCCTTCAATACGCTGGTGAAAACCGCCTCGGAAGTCATCCGCCGCCACGAGCAGCACCTGCACGCGATCCTGCACAAGAACCTGCACGTCTGGACCGAGAAAAGCGGCAACCTGAAGGTGACCCTGGATATCGTGCCGGACGACGACGATCCCTACGGGATGCTGGCCGCCACCGACGAAATGAGCGAGCAGGTGGCCAAGGTGCGGGTACCGGCCAGCTTCAAGCTGACGCAAGCCTCGGCGATCGCCTGGATCGAGGCAGATTTCAAGGCGCCGCGCGCATGAGTGTTTCACCTGCAGCCTTAAAAGCCACACTCCCGCCGATAGGACTTCGGCCGATCGGCGCTAACTGTTAATATTTCCCCTGTGCATTTATTCTTGGGGAAGCAATGGAACGTCTCGACCGGCTGGAAGCCGTCCAGTCGATGCTGCTCGAAATCGGGCAGCTGTCGACCACCTGCAGCGACATCACCGACTTCATCGGCGCGGTCCACTGCGCTCTCGGCCGCATCATGTATGCGGCCAATTTCTATGTAGCGCTGTGCGACCGCGAAGACGGGACCATCCGCTTCCCTTACTTCGTCGACGAAGCCGACGACGAAGTGCCGGCCCCGGGTCAGCGCGTCACCCTGGCCGCGCCGGAACAGTCGCCCACCTCCTGGGTGGTGGTGAACCGCCAGCGCCTGATGATCACGGCCGACGACTTCAAGGCGCGCGAGCGCGAAGGCATGCAGTGGGGCCATGGCAGCGCAGCCGAGCACTGGATGGGGGCGCCGCTGCTCGACCAGCACCAGCAGGCACTGGGCGCGATGGTCATCCAGAGCTATACCAAGAACATCACTTACAGCGAGGAAGACCAGGCGCTGTTCTCGCAGATCGCCAACCACGTCTCGAACGCGCTGCAGGGCCTGCAGAGCATGGACCGGCTCGAGCGCGCGGTGCAGGAACGCACCGCCGCGCTGGCGCATGAGGTGGCCGAGCGCAGCCGCGCCGAGCAGGTGCAGCACGCGCTGTACCAGATCGCCAGCCTGTCGGCCCAGGCGCTCGATACCGCATCGCTTTCGGCCAGCCTGCACCGCATCATCGGCGAGCTGATGGTGGCGGAGAACTTCCTGATCGGCCTGTACCACCCCGACACCCGGGAAATCAGCATCCCGTATTTCGTCGATCAGAAAGACCGCGACGCGCCGGTCAAACGCTTCCCCTTCGGGAAGGCGATGTGCTCCTACGTGTTGTCGAGCAAGCAGCCGCAGCTGCACGACGCCACCAGCTTCGGCCACCTGGTGGCCAACGGCCTGGTGCAGCAGCCGCTCGGGAACCTCGATATCGCCAGCTGGATGGGCGCGCCGATGCTGGTGCACGAGCAGCCCTATGGCGTGTTGATCGTGCAGAGCTACGACCCGGCGATCATCTACACCAAGGCCGACCTCGACCTGCTGGCCTTCATGGCCAGCCACGTCGCGGTGGCGCTGGCGCGCATGCAGGCCGACCGCCGCATCCGCAAGGCCAAGGAAGCGCTGGAAGCGCAGAATGCGGCGCTGAACGAAGCCTTGCACCGCCTGCAGGAAGCGCAATCGGAACTGGTGCGCCAGGAAAAACTCGCGTCGCTCGGACGGCTGGTCGCCGGTGTCGCGCACGAGATCAACACGCCGCTGGGCATCTGCGTGACCGCGACCAGCCACCTGGTGCAGGAACTCAAGCTCACGCGCGAAGAGCTGGCGGCGGGCGAGCTGACAGAGGACAGCCTGAACTCCTTCCTCGACATCATCGACCAGTCGCTGCGCATCATGACCACCAACACCCAGCGCGCAGCAAGCCTGGTGCGCAGCTTCAAGCAGGTGGCCGTGGACCAGTCATCGGACGACATCCGCAACTTCAACCTGTGCGCTTACCTGAACGAAGTGCTGCTGTCGCTGCAGCCCAAGTTCAAGGGCCGCAAGGTCAAGGTGGAAGTCGACTGCCCCAAGGACCTCGTGCTCGACAGCTTCCCGGGCGCGGTCTCGCAGATCGTCACCAACATGGTCATGAACTCGCTGGTGCACGGCTACGAGCACGAACAGCCCGGCAAGATCACGATCCGCGCAGCGCTGGAAGACGAGCAGGTGGTATTCGAGTACGCCGACGACGGCGCGGGGATGGACAAGGAGACGCTGGACAAGCTGTTCGACCCGTTCTTCACCACCAGGCGCGGACTTGGCGGCAGCGGGCTGGGGGCGCACATCCTGTACAACCTGGTGACCGGCCCGCTCGGCGGAACGGTGCGGGTGGAGAGCGAGCCGGGGCAGGGCTTGCGGTATGACCTGCGGTTTCCGCGCTCGCGCAAGAAGCTGGTCAGCCTGTAAATCGCAGGGTGGGCAGATTCTGCCCACCCGCCGCCTCAGTCCGGCCACTGCGCATTGATCTCCAGCGCCTTGTCCATATTCTTGATCAAGAGATCCACGTAGAACGGATCCAGGTGATGCCCCGCCACTTCGCGCAGGTGCTCGGTCACTTTTGCGGCCGGCCAGGCGTCCTTGTAGCAGCGCTTGTGGCTCAGGGCGTCGAACACGTCGGCCACCGCCACGATGCGCGCATACGGGTGGATCGCTTCGCCGCGCAGGCCTTGCGGATAGCCGCTGCCGTCGAATTTCTCGTGGTGCTGGTGGGCGATCACGGCGGCGGCCTTGAGGATCGGGCGCTGGGAGCCGTCGAGGATCTGCAGGCCGATGGTGGGGTGCTGGCGCATGATTTCCCACTCTTCGTCATTGAGCTTGCCCGGCTTGAGCAGCACCGCGTCCGGGGTGGCGATCTTGCCGACGTCGTGCATCGGCGCGGCGTGCATCAGGGTCGCGGTTTCGTCTTCCGGCATGCCGGCGGCCTGCGCCAGCAGGTAGCAGACCTGCGACATGCGGCGCACGTGGTTGCCCGCCTCGTGCGAGCGCGATTCCACCACGTCGCCCAGGCGCAGGATCAGCTCGGCCTGGGTATCGGTGATTTCCTGGTTCAGCAGGATGTTGTCGAAGGCGATCGCCACGCCCGAGCAGAACACCTCGAGCAACTGGGAATCGATGTCCGAGATTTCTTCCACGCCCTTGAGCACCAGCAGAGAGGCCTTGCCGCTGCTGTTCGGGAAATAGCCGACGTAGGTGTCGCCGTGCAGGCGCGAGATGCGGTTGTGGCGCGCATCGTCCAACTGGGCCACCAGCTCCGGGCCGATTTCCTCGCCTTCCATCTCGCCGATCCGGGCCAGCACTTCGTACTGGCTTTCGCCGGCGATCACGCTGGCGCCGGTCAGGCGCAGCAGCATGCTCTGTTCAAGGCGCAGCAGCGCGACCACCTGCTGCAGCAGGCCGTTGGCGAAATCCTTGAGGTTACGCTGCTGGAAAATGTGGCTTGATGCGGCAATCACGCGCTCCAGGCCTTCGCGGTAGTTCTGCTGCGCGAGGCGCGCTTCCTCGACCTTCATGATGTCGCGGTAGGCGCGCAGGGCGGCGAAGGTGGTCGTGAACAGCTTGGTGCGATCGAGCTCGGTCTTTTCCTTGTAATCGTTGATATCATAGTCGACGATCACGCGTTCTTCCGGCGCCTGGCCCGGCTGGCCGGTGCGCAGCACGATCCGGGTGAACTGGTTGTCCAGGTCCTGGCGCATCCAGCGCGCCACTTCCAGGCCGCTGTCCTCGCGCTCCATCACCACGTCCAGGAACACCAGCGCAATGTCCTTTTCGCGCGCCAGCACTTCCTTGGCCTCGGCGCCACTGTAGGCGTGCACGAAAGACAATGCACGGCCCTCGAGGCGGAAGCGCGACAGGGTCAGCTTGGTGATGTCATGGATGTCCGGTTCGTCATCAATGAGCAGGACTTTCCACGGAGCCAGCTTTGGCGCGGCAGAGGACAAAAAGGACATAGGGTTCCGTTACCTTGGTTGATCGGCGACACAATCCGCGGCAGGAAGTCACAGAAATAATGCCGCAAGTCAATTCGATTGTAGTACGCCCCTTGAGGCTTAACAACAGGCAACATTAAAAGTGTTGGTTAACGATGTCACAGATGGGCTTCTGTGAGTATTTACGCAACACAGGAAGGCGAAAACCTGCTCAGTCGTAGCGTTTCTGGCAGCGTTCGCAGTAGAAGCTGCGGCGGTTGGAGCGGCCGAGATTGGTCTTGAGGTAGGGGATGTCGCAGCGCGGGCAGATCTTCTTCGCGTGCGCCAGCCAGTGCTGCTTGAGCACGTACTGGCGCTTCCATTCCAGGAAGTCGAAGCTGTACTGCCGGGCTTCGTCGACCAGGGCGCGCAGCTTCGGCGCCGGCAGGGCGCCCATGGTGGACAGCGGGTGCACCCGGATGCGGAACAGCACCTCGTTCTTGATGATGTTGCCGACCCCGGAAAAGATGTCCTGGTCGAGCAGGGCGTCGCAGGCCAGCATGTCCGGGTTGGCGCGCAGCTTCTTGCGCGCCTTCTTCGGGTCCCAGGTTTCCGACATCACGTCGGCACTGAAGTCGTAGGCGTCGAAGGCCTCGCGGTCGATCTCGCGGATGGCGCAGGCATAGAAATTGAGTTCGTCGCCCGTCGCCGTTCCGATCGACAGGCGCGGCACCTTGCCTTCGCGCGTCTCGTTGATGCGGTAGGTGCCGAACAGGAGAAAGTGCACGCGCAGGACGATCTCCGGCGTCTCGATCAGGAAGTGCTTGCCCCAGGTGTGGATGGCCGTGATGCGCTGGCCGACCAGGCGCTGCGGGTCGATGGCGCGCACGTTGCCGCCGGCGCGCACGATCTGCTGGCCGGCGAAATCCTTGGCCTGTTCTTTGAGAATGTAGAGTGAGGGTCCTTCGGGCACGGTAGCGGCCTCCTTTGTTTCCATTGTCGGCCTGGTAGCGCAAACCGGCGTGTGCGGGGCCTAACATTTGGATACAAAACTTCGACAATCGGCACCCTCGAAAAGCCGGCAAAAGGCGTATATTGGATTGTGAGAATAGTCCGACTAATGAAAGGAAGTGCGATGAAAACCTCGATCGGCAAACTGGCCCTGGCAAGCCTGCTCGCGCTGGGCGCCGGCGCCGCCTCGGCGGGCGTGACCGTCAATTATGTGGAGTCCGACAAATTCGCGGACCTGCCGTTTGCGCCGTGGGAGCGCCAGGAAGTGCTGCGCGACCTGGCCGACCATTTCACCAAGCTCGGTAAAACCCTTCCGCCGGGCGTCGACCTGACGGTGGACATCACCGAGATCGACCTGGCGGGCCGCGAATACCCGAACGCGCGTTCCGGCCGCGAACTGCGCGTGCTCAAAGGGATGGCGGACTGGCCGACGATCGAGCTGCGCTACACGCTCACCAGCAATGGCCAGGTCGTGGGCAGCGGCAGCGAGCGGCTGCAAGACATGTCTTACCTCAACCGCGTCAGCCGCTTCTCGGACAGCGACAGCCTGCGCTACGAAAAGCGGATGATCGACGAGTGGTTCAACAAGACCATCCTGAAAAAGAAACCGGGCTGATGTTCGCCCGGCAGGAAATGAAAAACGGCGCTGTGTGAAGCGCCGTTTTTTCGTGTGGATTACTGCTTCTTTTCGATGCGGCTTTTCGCCATGGCCACCGGGTCCTTCACCGTATAGTCGGATGGCACCGTGAACAGCGCCGCCGCCGGTTCCTCGCGCTTGAGGCCCTCCAGGCGCAGCACCGCGTCGCCCGCGCGCGGGTCGGTGCGCTTCTGGTAGACCACCGCCTGCAGTTCGGGCGACACCCAGGTTTCGGTGCTGACCACGATCGGGTTGCGGTTGCCGATCTCGCCGGCCGGGATCTCGTAGCTGCGGCTGCTGCCGTTGGCCTTCACGCCATTGAATTCGCGGGTGCCGAGGTCCTTGGTGCCGGCTTTAGCCGCCCATTTGTGCTCGTCCATGGCGCCGGCGATCATCGGGGCGACCCGCGCCGCGATGGCGGGCGAGGCGACCTGGGCGATGCGGATCTGGACGTCGCGGTGCTCGCCGCTGCCGCTGCGCTCGACCTGCTTGACGATCACGCGCTCGTGGGCGCCCTCGGGCAGCTTGCCTTCCTTGCGCAGTTCTTCGATGCGGGCATGGGCGGCGATGCGGGCTTCGGCGCCGGCCACGCGCGCTCTAGCGGCCGCGATACGGGCTTCGCCGGCGGCGGCGCGGGCGTGCTCGCGGGCGGCGATCACGTCGCCGGCCGGCGCCGAGATCTTGATGGCGGTCTTGTCGCTCGGGCGCAGGATATAGCGTGCGCCCGCGACCGGGTCGACGATCGTCACGCTGCGCACCTCGCCTTCGGCATTGCGCACTTCGGTGCGGGTGCGGCCGGCGCTGTCGCGGTAGCTCATGGTGCTGGTCTTGTTGACGATCTGGTTGCCGTCGCCCAGGGTCTGGATCCGCTCGGAGACCATCTCGGCGCTGTAGGGCGCATTCTTCACCAGCCTGGCGCCATGCATGTGGAAGACGGTGGCGCCACCCATGGCGTCGAGGGCGCGCAGCTCGGCCAGGTTGCCCAGCTCGACGCGGACCGCGTCGCCGGGACGGGTGACGATGCGGCGCTCGATGCGCTCGGTGCGCGGGCTGGTGTCGGCCTGCTCGCCGGTCTCGAAACCGGCTTCATTGGCCAGGGCCGGGACGAATACGCAGGCCAGCAGTGCTGCAATCAGAAGCTTCGTTGGTTTCATGGTTTCCTCTTGTGGGTAACTGTGGAGTTAGTGGGTGGAACTGAGCCGCACGGCCAGCGGGTGGCCGTCGGCGGCGACCAGCATTTCGGCGCGTACGGTATCGAGCGCGTTGCCGGGATTGACCGCAACGCCGAGCGAGGCCAGTTCGGTGCGCGGCAGCTCGGCCTCGACCAGCTGGGCATCGGGTTCGGATTCGATGCGTTCGAGCGTATCGAGGGCAACGAAGGCGCCGCCCTTGTCGATGCTGACAAACGGCTGCCCGCCCACGCTCACGGCCTGGTGCGGCGACAGCGCCAGCAGCATGGCCACCACCGTCAGCGAGCACAGTGCGCCTGCCGTGCCCCATTGGGGCAGGCTCAGGGCGTGGTACCAGCGCTTGCGCGGCGCAAACTGGCGGCCGAAGGCCTGCATCAATTCCTTCTCGACGCAGCGGGGCGCGTCGATGCCGGCCAGCTCGCTGCGCAAGGCTGCGAAGCAGGGGGCGAGGGCGGTGTTCGGGTTGTCGTGGGTGTCCATCATTTACTCCATCAATTCACGAGGCAGCTTGGCGCATGCGCGTGGAGGCGCTTGGCCAGGGCCGACCGGCCACGCGACAGGCGCGAGCGGACGGTGCCGATATCGACCTGGCAGACCGTGGCGATCTCCAGGTAGGACAGGTCGTGCAGTTCATACAGGATGACCACGTCGCGGTAATGCGCCGGCAGCAGCGCCAGCGCGCGCCGCACTTCCTCGGCCGCCTCGTTGCCCAGCAGGCGGGCCAGCGGCCCCGCGCTGTCGCAGGCCAGGTCGAAGTCGTAGTCGCCATCTTCGTCGGGTTCGGGCAGCGCGACCTGGCGCTGGCGGGACTCTTCCAGCTTCAGGATCAGGTTGCGCGCCACCCCGAACAGGAAGTGCTGCAGCTGCCCGCGCAGCGGATCGAAACCGAAGCGCTTGGTGAGCAGGCCCATGAAGGCTTCCTGCACCACGTCGGCTGCCGTCTCGCTGGAACCGCAGCGCATCAGCGCGTAGCGGAACAAGGGACCCTGGTGGCGCCGGTACAGCGCCGTAAAGGCCTCGGCGTGGCCGGCGTGTGTCTGGCGCAGCAGCTCGAAATCGGCGGCGGTGTCGGGTGGCGTGGTCATGGTCGTCATCTTTACCTTGTATTCCGATGACGGGGCGGGAAAGTTCCAGGTTTTTTGAAAATCGTGTATTCGCTCTTGGTTGACGTGATTGACTTGCTTCGTTGCTTACTTGCTTAAACGAGTTGACATAGTTGACTTGGTTGACATGGTGCGCGATTGGCGTACACTCGCTTGTAAACAGGAGGTCCTCATGTCGACAAGTGCCATTAGCAAGAAAGCGTTCGCTCCATCGGGGGGGCGGCGGTCCCAGGGCGCATCCAGGGCGCTATCGACGGGTGGAGGTGCGGTCTCGCCGAGCGCATTTTTTCCAGACAATGTTGAGCGAGCAACTGATCTTGGCGGAGGCTTACTCTTAATCAAGGTTCGTCACGTGAAGAAAAGCGGCGAAGAACTCGAGGCGCCGCAGGGAAACGAGGTTCTGCCGCCAGTGTCGCCAAGCGGATTGCGTGCAGCCTGGGTCAAGATGAGCGTTTTGCACAAAGGCACGGAATCGGACGCGCTGCAGCCTGATTCGACCGTTATTCCTGCTGCAAATCAAGCCCTCATGGCGCAGCTGGAACAACAGGAATCAGCAAGCTGGCGTGAGTTGGAGGGGGCGGGGCAACTACTGCGTTCGCCGGAATTTTGCGAGCGGCTACAGTTTTCGCGCCAGGCGCTGAGCAAGGCAGTACAGGAATACCGCATTTTTGCTCTCGATGGGCCCGGCGGCAAGCAGCTCTATCCTGCGTTCTTTACCGATCCGACAGCGCGCCGGCGCGAACTCGAAAACGTATCGAAGACGCTGGGGGGCATACCGGGATCGAGCAAGTGGACCTTCTTTACGCGCCCTAACCTGACCCTCGAGGGCCGCACTCCGCTGGAAGCGATTGCCCACGGCGATATCGACGCAGTGCTGCGGGCGGCGGCAGGCCACCGGGAGCGACTCGTTGGCCGCTAACCCGCTCTTGCCACCATCTCCGTTCTTAAGCACCGAACCCTTCCCAGGCGTCGATCTATCGCCGAAAGCATTGGTTCGTATTTCCTCTTACACGACAAACGAGCCGTTTTTCGGCAAGCATGGCGGCAATCGCTTCGATGCCCCCCATCCGGCGCCTGCCTACGGCACGAGTTACCTTGGAACGACGCTCGCCGTGGCGGTGGCCGAAACCTTGTTGCACGATCAAATGCCCATCAATGGAAGATTCAAGGTCTCGCTTGCAGACCTGAAGAGCGCAAACGTCCTGGCATTCGATGGGGACGACCTGAATCTGCTATATCTGGCCGGACCGCTGCTCAAGCGCGCCGGGGGCACCGCCGACCTGGCTGGCAGCGGGTCGTATGCCGTCACCCATCAGTGGTCGGCGGCCGTACACGCGAACCCGGCCGGCTACGACGGGATCCTGTACATGTCGCGCCATCTGAACGACGGCAAGGCTGTGGTCTTGTTCGACCGTGCTGCGACCAAGATCAGGCTCGCAGGGAGTCAAGCACTGATCTACCATTCCTTGTTTCCAGACGCGGCTCGCGCACTCGGGATTGGATCGTAGGCGTGAAGAAGTCAGCTCGCCGTGCCTTCGACAGCTAAGGCTCAGCCTTCAATCCACCCAGTTCACCCGGTCGAATTTACCCCGGAACTCATCCGGCATCGCCACGACCTGGCTGCTCTTGTAATTGAAAAACACGAACCCCGACTTGGCCATCGCAATGAGCTTGCGGTCGCGCGGACGCGTGACGCGGAAGGTGATGTCGCCGCCGTATTTGTTGAAGTCCATGACGCCGACCTCGAACAGCAGCTGGTCGCGTGCATGGGCTTCGGCGCGGTAGGTGGTGGCCAGGTCGGTGACGATGATGCCGGTGCCGTCGCGCTCGGTCTCGCCGACGCCGAACTCGAACAGGAAGCGCGCCCGCGCCTCGGAGATCATCGAGATCATCGAGTCGTTGCCGAGGTGGTTGGCGGCATTGATGTCGGTAACCCGCACCGACATCGGGGTGGAATAGTAGAACTGGTCTTCTGGGAAGTTAAGTTGTAAGCGTGCCATATTTCAATTTTAACCTCAGGCGGTCGTTCACGGCACGGCGGCACGCCCGATTTTATAGACGCTGCCGCGCGCGGTCGTGAGGTAGAGCTCGCCCACGCCATCCTGGCCGAATGAAATCACGTTGCCGATGCCCGTGATGTTCCAGTCGCGCTGCTCGGTGACGTTGCCGCCCGTGGCCAGGAAACTCTTCAGGAAGCCGCGGCAATAGTCCGAGTAGAAATAGCGCCCGGCCAGCTCGGGCATGGCGCTGCCGCGGTAGACGAAGCCGCCGGTGATCGAGCAGCCGTTGGCGTCGTTGGCGCCGTGCTCGTATTCGAAGACGGGCAGGGTGAGGCCGGTGCGGTCGCAGGTGGCGGCGTTGAAGCAGAGCGTGCCTTCCATCGTGTTCCAGCCGTAGTTCAGGCCGGCAGTGCTCGCCGCGCCGATGTTGACTTCTTCGCGCTGGTCCTGGCCAACGTCGCTCAGGTAGAGCTGGCTGCTATCGAAGCTGAAGCGCCACGGATTGCGCAAGCCCGCCGCCCAGATCTCGCCGCGGCGACCCGCCTGGTTGATGTAGGGATTGCCGGGCGGGATGGTGTAGGGCTGGGCGGCGGTGGCGGCCGCCACGTCGATGCGCAGCAGCTTGCCCAGCAGCGCATTGAGGTTCTGGCCATTGCGTTGCGGATCGCCCGCGCCGCCGCCGTCCCCGGTGCCCAGGTAGAGGAAGCCGTCCGGCCCGAAGGCGACCTGGCCGCCGAAATGGTTGGTGAAGTTCGGGTGCGGAATGCGCAGGATCACCAGGTTCGAGGTGGGGTCGGCCAGGTTGGGATTGCTGCCGGCGGTGAAGCGCTCGATCACGATGTTCTGTTGCAGGTCGGTGTAATAAAGATAGAAGTAACCGTTGCGACTGAAGGCCGGATCGAAGGCGAGCGACAGCAGGCCGCCTTCGCCGCTGGTGAAGACACGGCCGCTGATGTCGAGGAAGGGCAAGGCTAGCAGGTTGCCGTTCTGGACGATGCGCACCCGCCCGGGGCGCTCCAGTACGAACAGGCGCGTGTCGCCAAGGGGCGCGGTGAGCCAGGTGGGGTTGTCGAGGTTACTGACCACTTCGCTCAGGGCGATGTTGACCGCCGCGCCGCCATAGACGACGGTGGCGGTGACGGTGCCGCCGGCGGTGACGACGGCGCTTTGCGCAGCGGGAGCCGGCGTGTAGGTAATGCCGCCGGAGCTCACCGGCGCGGCGGCCACGCTATAGCTGCCGACGGCGAGGTTGGGCAGGGTTTGCGAGCCGATCAGGTCTTGCTGAAAATTGTTGGGGCCGGTAATGCGCACCGAGGCGTTGACACCGGCCGGCAGGCCGCTGGTGGTGATGGCCAGCGTGCCGGTGGTGGCGGCAGGCGGGGGGGTAGGGCCGGTCGTGCCGGGGCTGCCGCCTCCGCTGCCGCAGGCGGCCAGCGAAGCCACCAATGACAGAAGCAGTATCCGCAATACCATCCGCAGGTGTTCGCTCAGCATGTTGCCTCCGTGGGAGCCGCAGCACATCGTCGAGCCCCATTCTGCCAGCGAAGACAGGCGCATGCGCGCACCGCAGATCAGCGTGGCTGATGCGCGACGCTGTTACCGAAACGGCTTAGCGCGTCAGGCGATAAATCAACAATGCCGCGCGGACCGCGGAGCGTTCCAGCGAACCCAGGTCGACCGTTTCGCCCGGCGCATGCGCGCCGCTGCCGCCGGCGCCCAGGCCGTCCAGGCTGTCGATGAGCGGCGCCACGAACTGGATGTCGCCGGCGCCTCTGGCCGAGGGCGGCACCGCGCCCACCGCGCCCAGGCCGGCATCCAGGCTTGCCTGCGAATACTGCGCCAGCAGCGCCAGGTTGCCGGGCGTGACCGCCATCGGCGGATAGGAATCGCGGAAGGTAATGCTGGCGCTGGCGCCCGGCAGGCTTTGCGCGACGATCTCGCGCATGCGGGCCTGGGCGCGGTCGCGCTGGGCGTAGTCGAGGTAGCGCAGGTCGCCGCGCACGGTGACGGTATTGGCGATGACATTGGTCTTGCCCGCCGCCGTGCCCTTCGAGTTGGCTTCGTCGATGACGACGTCGGTGCCGCCGAGGATCACGCCCGGGTTGAAGGTGAGGCCGGGCTCGACCACCGCCTGGCGGAAGCCGTCGAGGATGCGCGCCGCTTCATATACCGCGCCATAGCCGCCGTTGCCGAACACCCCCTGCGAGTGGCCCTGGCGGCCGTTCACATCGAGGTCGAAGGAAGCGGTAGCGCGCCGTCCGACGGTGGCCATCGCCTGGCCGGATGCATCGGTGATCGCCCCTTCGAAACTGAGCGCGACGTCGCTGCGCTTGGCCAGTTCGACCAGGTCGCGCCGCGATACCTCTCTCGGATGGCCGGCGTTTTCCTCGTCGCCGGTGAACACCACGCTGATGTTCGTGTTGTCGAGCGCGCCCGCACGCTGCAGGGCGCGCAGGGCGGCGATCACGATCACGTTGCCGCCTTTCATGTCGCCGACGCCCTGGCCGCGCGCGCGCATGCCTTCGCGCTGCCACAGCGGGCCGGGCGCGTCCAGTTCGAAGACGGTGTCGAGGTGGCCGAGCAGCAGCAGGCGCTTGCCCTGGACCGAGGTGCCGGTCCGGTTGGCGACCAGGTGGCCGGCGCGCCCCATCTCGCGCGGCATGTCGATCCACACGGTCTTGAAGCCGAGCGCGTCGAGTTCCTGGCGGAAGACGTCGCCCACCGCGCGCACGCCGGGCAGGTTCATGGTGCCGCTGTTGATGCGCGCGCTGCGCTCGAGCAGGTCGATCGCCTGGGGCTGCCACGCCTTGATGTCGTCGGCAATGCGCTGCTCAACCGGGGACAGGCCCTGGGCGGCGTCACTCCCGCACAGCAGGGCGGTCAATACGAGGGACGAGGCAAGCTTGCGTGGCATCCGGGCATCCATTGCAATGAAGAATGCCTTACTTTACTACGGAAGGGCGAGGCGGCCGCAACCGCTCAGGGCTGGGCGGGCGCCCGGGTACGGGTCTTGGTGACGACACCCTGGGGATTGATGAGCACGACGTATTCGGCAAAGCGTCCGGCGCCGAGAGGCGCCTGGTAGACCCAGGTCTCGAAGCCGCTGTCGAACACGACGGTCTTGGTCGGGCCGAAGGCCGCCAGCAATTGCGCCCTGGTCGTGGCGCCCGGGACGACGGTTTGCTGCAGCTTTTCGCTCGACACTTGCACGCCGGGCGGCACGGGCGAGCTGGCGCAGCCGGCCAGCACGATGGCGGCAAGGACGAAAGCCGTTACCTTCATGGCGCGTCCTCCATGTAGGTGAACTCGACCAGCGTGTCGTTCGGCCAGGACGTATCCCAGATCGGCGCATAGAAGGTGCGGTCGAGCATTACCTGGCAATCGCAGTATTGCAGGTCGGTTTTGGTCTGCTCGCCGCCCGCATACATCATCTTGAAGGGCAGGGTCTCGACGCGCTCGCCCGCGCGCAGGGTCACCGCGAATACGGGACGGTCGGCGAAGAACAGGTAATTGCCATCGGGGCTGCCGCAGACCTGCTCGGGCGAACTCAAGGCATTGGTGACCCAGGCGAACAGCGGCGAACTGTTGGACACCAGCCCGGCCTCGACGCCGACCCGGCATTCCAGGCGCATGTCGCCCAGGCGCCGGGTGCCCGGGGGAAGGCCGGGGGTGGTGATGAGGGCGCGCCAGGTCATGCTGGTGGTCTTGCGGTTGGCGAGCACGGCGGCGTCTTCGCGCAGCGCGGCATCGACACGCGGCAGCACGAAACTGTTGTCGGCCGCGACCTCGACCGGGACGCTGACGCTGTCGCCGGCCACGCGCAAGGTGATGCCGCTCATGTTCACGGTGAGAGCGCGTGGCAGCAACTGGAAGCGCAGGGGCGCGTTCGGCGCCAGGGCATGCTCGCGCTCGAAGCGCTCCATGCCCTTGATCATTTTTCTATACGATTTATCGACCGGATCACGGGTGGATTGCACCGTGACGGTGGCGGCTTGGCCGGCGGCCTGGGCCGGCAAAGCGACGAGGCCGGCCAGGACAAGGGCCAGCCCCGGGAGGACGCGGGAAGGACGCCGCGTCATGGTCTTACCAGTAGCGGACGCGGCCGGTGTCGACGTGGACGAATTGCGAGTCCGCGTAGTAGCCGACGCCGCCGACCTTGGCCGACATGGCGGCGCGCTGCAGCATGCGCAGGTCCTTGCCCGGAATGCGGATGTCGATGGCTTTTGCTTCCATGTGCAGGCTGTGCTTGGCCACGCCGCCGCTCGCCGCGACCAGCTTGGCGTTCGACTCCGGCGAGCGGTAGCCCGAAATGATGTGCAGTTCCTTGTTGTTGTCCATCTTCTCGTTGACAGCGCTCAGCAGCAGCATCAGTTGCGGATCCATGTCGGCAACCTTGTTGTTGCGGTGGTCGCGCAGCACCTTGTTGATGTCCTTCAGCGCGTCCGGCACGAACTCGCCATCGGCCCAGAACACGCTGGTCAGCTTTTCGCCGGTGTGCGTGTTGTACAGGCGCAGCGTGCGTTCGCCTGGTGCGGCTGATGCAGATTTGGCAAGTGCTGGAATGCTGAGGGTGGGTGCTGCGAGGAGGATGGAGGACTTCAGGAAAGCTCGGCGTTGCATCATCGGATTGGATCCTTATGGTGGTTGCGCTCAAAGGTTAATTCTACGCCGATTGTGTTAAACCTGCTGACAAAATCGTGGAAAATGCAGCTAATACGCTACGATCTTAGTGTTTTCAACAACTTTGGGAGATTTTTCGATGACGAGTTATCAACGAATGCCGGCAAGGGGTCTCATTTCACTCGCTGCCTTGCTCGGTTTGCTATCCGTGCAGGTCATTGCGCAGGCTAATACGCAGCTTGTCGAGCCGGTGGATCAGCCGCCCGCGGCGACGGGCTGGCGTGCTGAAACGGTCGCCGACGGCCTGCCGCAACCCTGGGGCATGGCCTGGCTGGCGGACGGCCGCATGCTCGTCACCGGCAAGAAGGGCACGCTGCACCTGGTCAACGGCAAGCGCGTCGACGAGATCGCGATGGACGGCTTGCCGGCGCTGTTCGCGGGCGGCCAGGGCGGCCTGCTCGACATCGCCGTGCACCCGGCCGACAAGGGCCCGAATCCGCGCGTCTACATGACCATGGCCAGCGGCACCCAGGACGAGAACCGCACGGTGCTGGTGCAGGGCATCTTCGACGGCAAGCGCGTGCATGGCATCAAGACGATCTTCACCGCCTCGCCGTCGAAGAGCGGCGGCCAGCACTTCGGCTCGCGCATCGTTTTCCTCAAGGACGGCAGCCTGTTGATGAGCATCGGCGACGGCGGCAACCCGCCCCAGCGCGTGGGCAACATGCTGGCGCGCGACCAGGCCCAGAATCTGGGCAGCCACAACGGGTCCATCCTGCATCTCACCGCCGAGGGCAAGCCGGCCGCCGGCAATCCGCTGGCCGGCCAGCCGGGCGCGCTGCCGGAGCTGTGGAGCATCGGCCACCGCAACATCCAGGGCATGGCGGTCGACCCGCAAAGCGGGCGTGTCTGGGCCAGCGAGCACGGCCCGCGCGGCGGCGACGAAATCAACCTGGTCGAAGGCGGCAAGAACTACGGCTGGCCGCTGCAAAGCTATGGCCTGGACTACAGCAGCCGCGAGCCGATCGGCGCCAAGGTGGTGCCGGGCATGGTGCAGCCGATCGTGGTCTGGGTGCCGTCGCCGGCGCCCTCGGGCCTGGCGTATTACACCGGCAAGGCTTTCCCGGCCTGGCGCGGCAGCCTGTTCTCCGGCAGCCTGGCCGGGGAAGACATCCGCCGCGTCGCGCTCGATGCGCAGGGCAAGGTCACGCGCCAGGAAAAGCTCGCCATCGGCAAGCGCGTGCGCGACGTGCGCCAGGGACCGGATGGGCAGCTGTATGCGCTGACGGATGAGACCCGCGGCAGCCTGTTGCGGATCGTTCCACGGTAGGGTGGGCGGGTCTCCCGCCCGCGCGTTCAACGGACGTACGCGGACCACGGCGCGTGTTTGCATCGGTGATTTGAACGCGCGGCCGGCGAAGCCGGCCACCCTACGTGGAATTTGACCGATCCATGCGCCTGACATTGTTGCAATGAGAAAAGCTGCCTAGAATGCTCTTTCCATCCGACCCGGATGACCCACAGGAGGAGCAGCATGGCAGTATCCGTTCGCAATCTCAAGCTGGCCGCAGCGCTGGCGCTGGTGACCAGCATCTCCGCGGTGCAGGCCGCACCGAGCAAGCAGGCATCGATGCCTGACATCCCGATCCCCAACGTCCCGTACACCAAGTTCGTCCTCAAGAACGGCCTGACGGTGCTGGTGCACGAAGACCACAAGACCCCGGTGGTCGCGATCAACACCTGGTACCACGTCGGATCGAAGAACGAGAAGGTCGGCAAGACCGGTTTCGCCCACCTGTTCGAACACCTGATGTTCAGCGGCAGCGACAACTTCAAGAAGACCTACCTGAATGCGATGGAAGGCATCGGCGCGACGGACCTGAATGGCACCACCAACCAGGACCGCACCAACTACTTCCAGAACGTGCCGACCTCGATGCTGGACTATGCGCTGTTCGCCGAGAGCGACCGCATGGGCCACCTGCTGGGCACCGTCGACAAGAAGAAGCTCGACCTGCAGCGCGGCGTGGTGCAGAACGAAAAGCGCCAGCGCGAGAACCAGCCCTACGGCGTGGCCTACGAGCTGCTGGTGACGAACACCTATCCGGTCGGCCATCCGTATTCCTGGACCGTGATCGGCAAGATGGAAGACCTGGACGCGGCCTCGATGACGGACGTGCAGGACTGGTTCAAGACCAACTACGGCCCGAACAACACCGTGCTGGTGCTGTCCGGCGACATCACGCCGGAAGTGGCGCGCCAGAAGGTCGAGCAGTATTACGGCCATATTCCTCCGGGCCCGCCGCTGGCCAAGCATGAAGCCTGGATCGCCAAGCGCACCGGCACCCATCGCACCACGGTGCAGGATCGCGTACCGCAATCGCGCATCTATCGCACCTGGAACGTTCCGGGCGCGCACACGCCGGAAGAAGCGCAGCTCGACCTGGCGGCGGTGGTGCTGGGCGGCGGCAAGACCTCGCGCCTGTACAAGCGCCTGGTGTACAAGGACCAGCTGGCCACCAGCGCGACCGCCAGCGACGACGCGGCGGAAATCGGCGGCCAGTTCGACGTGACCATGACCGCGCGTCCCGGCGTGGACGTCGCCAGGATGGAAAGCGCGGCGGACGAAGAACTGCGCGCGCTGATGAAGAACGGCCCGACGGAAGCGGAACTGCGCCTGGCCAAGACCACCATCCTGGCCCAGTACACCCGCATGATCGAACGCGTCGGCGGCTTCGGCGGCAAGAGCGACCTGCTGGCTTCGTGCACCACCTACACCGGCAACCCGGACTGCTACAAGGTCTACCTGGAGCGCATCAAGGCCGCGACCCCGGCCACCGTCAAGAAAGCCATGAACGACTGGCTCAGCGACGGCGACTTCGTGCTGCAGGTCGATCCTTACCCGACCACCCTGGTGGCCGGCGCCGCACCGGACCGCAGCAAGGAACCGGCGCTGGGTAAACCAATGTCGCTCAAGCTGCCGGACATGCAGAAGATGACCCTGTCGAACGGCCTGAAGGTCGTGCTGGCGGAGCGCCACGATGCACCGGTGGTGAACTTCCAGATGCTGGTGGACAGCGGCTACGCGTCCGACGCGGCCGACAAGCCGGGCGTGGCCAGCCTGGCGCTGCGCATGCTGGAGGAAGGCACCAAGACCCGCAAGTCGCTGGAAATCGGCGAAGAGTTCGCGGGCCTGGGCGCGCAGTTCGGCGCCGGCACCAACCTCGACAGCGCGTTCGTCTACATGAACACGCTCAAGGCCACGCTGCCGCAGTCGCTGGCCGTGTACTCGGACCTGGTGCTGAACCCGGCCTTCCCGCAGAACGAGTTCACCCGCCTGCAGAAAGACCGCCTGGCCGCGATCCAGCGCGAGAAGACCGTACCGCAGCTGATGGCGCTGCGCGTGCTGCCGAACCTCTTGTACGGCAAGGAACACGTGTACGCCAAGCCGTTCACCGGTACCGGCACCGAGGAAGCAGTCAAGCGCATGACCCGCGACGACCTGGCCAAGTACCACGCCACCTGGTTCAAGCCGAACAACGCCACCCTGCTGGTGGTGGGCGACACCACGCTGGCCGAGATCAAGCCGCTGCTCGAGAAATCGTTCGCGGGTTGGAAAGCCGGCGAGGTGCCGAAGAAGGTGCTGGCCACCGTGGCGCCGCAGGAGAAAAGCGTGGTCTACCTGGTCGACCGTCCGGGCGCGCTGCAAAGCGTGATCGTCGGCGCCCAGCTGGCTCCGCCGCGCAACAGCCCGGAGTCGCTGCCACTGGAAATCGTCAACGACGTTTTTGGGGGCACCTTCAGCTCGCGCATCAACATGAACCTGCGTGAAGACAAGCACTGGTCGTACGGCGTGTCGAGCCAGCTGTCGCCGGCCATCGGCCAGCGTCCGTTCATGAGCGTCTCGCCGGTGCAGACCGACAAGACCCGCGAAGCGATGCAGGAACTCGTGACGGAGTACCGCAACATCGCCGGCGGCAAGCCGATCACGGCCGAGGAGTTGAAAGGCGCGCTGGACAACAACACGCTGGGCCTGCCGGGCAGCTTCGAGACCGCCGGCCAACTGACCAACGCCTATACCAACATCGTGCAGTACGGCCTGGGGGACGACTACTACAACACCTTCACCGAGAAGGCGCTGTCGCTCACGCCACAGCAAGCCAATGCGCTGGCCGCCCGCAGCTACACGCCGGACCGCCTGGTGTGGGTCGTGGTGGGTGACCTGAGCAAGATCGAGTCGGGCATCCGTTCGCTGAATATCGGCGAAGTGCGCAAGATCGATGTGGATGGGAATCCGGTCCGGTGAAATGTAGGGTGGGCGGGTCCTCCCGCCCGCGCGTTCAACCATCGTATGAAAACCACGTCGCGTGTTTGCGTACGTGATTTGAACGCGCGGCCGGCAAAGCCGGCCACCCTACGATTAATCCAAGGCTTGAAACAAGGCCGTCGCAATCTTCGCCTGCTCCGGCTGCGGCATGTCGGTGTTATTGAGCAGCACCACCGCACGCCCGTCAAGCGGATCGTAGGCCAGCAAGGTCTTGTAGCCGCCAAAGGCGCCCGTTACCCACGCAAGGGAACGGGCGCCTTTTTTCGTCGTGATGGTTTTCATGCGGCCGCCCAGCGCATAGTCTTCGGAAGCCACCTGCACGGTGGACAGCGCGCGCCGCGCCTTATCGGACAGCAGCTTGGTGAAATAGACGCTGTCGGCCAGCGCCACCAGGTCGCGCGCGGTGCTGTACAGGGTGCCGCTGGCGGCCACCATCGGCGGCGCGGTCGGGACCTTGCGCCCGCCGGCGGCGGTATAGGCCACGGCCATGCCGACCGCATCCTCGTAACCGGTGGCGCCGAAGCTGGTGTCGCGCACGCCGGCCGGCGCCAGCACCAGTTCTTCCACGACTTCGGTAAACGGCTTTTTCGTGGCGCGCTCGACGACGGCCCCGACCAGCACCCAGTTCGTCACCGAGTAATCGTAGCTGGACCCCGGCGCGGCGGCTTGGCCGGCCCCGAAACGCAGGGCGGCTTCGACCGGGCCGATCTCGAGGTTCTCGATCGCCTTGTCTTTCTTGAGGGCTTCGGACAGGCCGTTCGGGATGCCGCTCCGGTTCGACATCAGCTGGCGCAGCGTGACGGCGCCGTTCGCGGCCGGCAGCTCCGGCAGGTGGCGCGCGATCGGGGCATCCAGGTCGAGCTTGCCCATGTCGGCCAGGCGCAGCACGGTGACGGCGCTGATCCACTTGGTCATCGAGCCGATCATGAAGCGGGTGTCTTTGGTGTTGGCCTGGGCTTCCTCGCGCAGGGCCAGGCCGCCGGCGCGCGTGACCAGGGTCGAGCGGGCATCCTTGCGCACGGCGGCTACGCCGCTGTAATCCTTCGGCAGGTGGCGTTCGATCAGGGGTTCGGTGGTGACCTTGTCGATCACGGCGCAGCCGGACAATGCCAGCGCGAAGCCGGCAGGGGCGAGCAGGGAAAAACGGATACGCATGGGGTCTCCCGGTAAAGTGGCAGCTGCATTGTAACTGCCGCTTTCCGGGGACGGCGGACGCCCGGGCAGGCGTGTGCGCCGGTCAGCCCTTGCGCTGGATGTCGGCCGTGATCTCGTAGGCACGCAGGCGCGCCGCGTGGTCGAATACCTGCGAAGTGATCATCAGCTCGTCGGGCTTGGCGCGCGCGATGAAGGCGCGCAGCTGGGCTTCCACGGCTTCAGGGTCCCCGATCGCGGTGCACGAGAGCACGCTGTCGAGCATCATGCGCTCGGCCGTGCCGAGGCTCTCGAGGTAACCCGGCACGGGAGGCTGCAGCTTGCTCGGACGGCCGCTGCGCAGGTTGACGAAGGCCTGCTGCATCGAGGTCGCCAGCACCTGGGCTTCGGCGTCGGTATCGGCAGCGAACACGTTAAAACCGAGCATGACGTAAGGTTTTTCGAGCTGGGCGGACGGACGGAAGGTCGAGCGGTAGATCTCGATCGCCTGCATCATCATCTGCGGCGCGAAATGCGAGGCAAACGCATACGGCAGGCCGAGTGCGGCGGCCAGCTGGGCGCCGAACAGGCTCGAGCCGAGGATCCAGACCGGCACGTCCAGGCCCGCGCCCGGCACCGCCCGTACTTGGCGGCGCGGCGAGTCGGCGAAATAATCCATCAGCTCGACGACGTCCTGCGGGAACTCGTCGGCGTCGGACGCCAGATTGCGGCGCAGGGCGCGCGCGGTGACGTGGTCCGAGCCCGGCGCGCGGCCCAGGCCCAGGTCGATGCGTCCCGGGAACAGCGATTCGAGCGTGCCGAATTGTTCGGCAATCACCAGCGGCGAATGGTTGGGCAGCATGATGCCGCCGGCGCCGACCCGGATGGTCGAGGTGCCGGCCGCCACATGCCCGATCAGCACCGCGGTGGCGGCACTGGCGATGCCCGGCATGCCGTGGTGTTCGGCCAGCCAGAAGCGGTTGTAGCCCCAACGCTCGCCATGTTGGGCGAGGTCTAGTGACCGGTGGAAAGATGTTGCCGCATCGCTGCCTTCTGCGATCGGCGAGAGGTCGAGTATCGAGAATGGAATCATTCATCGATGATACGCCGATGCGGTTTTTCGCGTACGCGATGGCCCAGAACGCTTGTCACTGCCTGGTGTTCTGTAAAGATTGACCCGAGGCGGACACGTCCTTATGATCAAGCGCGCTGCCCCTTCATTCATTCCCTGCCCATGTCCAGATTCCTGAATTCGCCATGCCGCCGCACGACCCTGCTTGCCGTCCTCTGCGCCGCCCTGTTGGCCAGCGGTTGCGCGCACCTGCCTGGGACGGACAGCGCCGCGATTGGCGCTGAGGCCGGGTTCGACGCCAGGCCGCTGGCGGAGCTGGAGCGCGCCATCCTGGACCATATCGCCGCCCGCAAGTTGCCGGGCGCCGTGTTTCATCTCGAACGCGCGGGCGCGGTGGTCGAAAAGGGGTTTGGAAGCTACACCTACAACTCCGGCGCCACCAAGGTAGCGCCCGATACGGTGTTCGACGCGGCTTCCTTGAGCAAGGTGCTCTCGACCGCTCCCTCGGTGCTGATCCTGGCCGAAGACGGCAAGCTCGCACTCGATGCGCCGCTGGTGCGCTATTTCCCCGAATGCGCGAACGGCGGCAAGGACGCGATCACTGTGCGCCAGCTGCTGGCGCATGCTTCCGGGCTGCCGGCGGGCTTGCCGGCCACACCCGCCTGGAAAGGCGGGGAAGCGGCGCATGCCCTGGCCTGCGCGCAAGCGGTGACGCATGCGCCGGGCAGCTTCTTCCGCTATTCGGACATCAATTACATCCTGCTCGGCCAGCTGGTGGAACGCGTGGCCGGCATGCCGCTCGACCAGTTCGCCCAGCAGCGCATCTTCAGGCCGCTGGGCATGAGCGACACCGGCTACCTGCCGCTGGCGCGCATGCCGGCGGGGCGGATCGCGCCGACCCAGCGCGCGCCGCTCGAAGGCGACGCCGCCCTGCATGGCGACCTTGGGCCGGGCCAGCTGCTGCAAGGCGCCGTGCACGACCCGACCGTGCGGCGTATGGGCGGCGTGGCCGGTTCCGCCGGCGTGTTTTCCACCGCGCGCGACGTGGCGCGTTTTGCCCGCATGCTGCTGGGCAGGGGGGAGCTGGACGGCGTGCGCGTGCTGTCGACGGAGAGCGTGCGCCTGCTCACCACCGCGCAGTCGCCGCCCGGGCTGGCCATGCGCGGCCTGGGCATGGACATCGACTCGCCTTACGCACAGCGTCCGCGCGGCACGCTGTTCCCGGTCGGCTCCTACGGGCATACCGGCTTCACCGGCTGCATCCTGTGGATCGATCCGCAGTCGCGCAGTTTCTACGTCTTCCTGTCCAATCGTGTCTATCCTGACGATAAAAGCAATGTGCTGGCGCTGTACACCCAGCTCGGCACGCTGTCGGCGCAGGCCGCGCGCGTGGCGGCGCCTGCCATAGCCGCGACCCGGCATTGACCGGCCTTGCTTATTTTTCCAGCAGGCTACCGTGCGCCTGCCGGTGTCGGCCATCTCTACACTCGGACGCCTATGCAATATCTCATTGATATTGTTGAGCTTTTCGCCCGAAGATAATTTTAGGAGATCGACATGAAGATGAATAAGCTACTGAAAGGCCTGTTGGGTGCTTCCGTCGCCGCCGCCATGTTCGGCGCCACCACCGTCCATGCGCAATCGACCAACACGGCCGGCCAGACCGGCGCCACCTCCAGCACCGGCACCACCGCCGGCACCAGCCAGAGCGGCAGCATGCACGATCAAAGCAGCGGCAGCTCCTCGGCCAGCGCCATGGGCAGCTCGCACAAGCAGGGCAAGAAACACGGCAAGAAGGGCAAGCACCATGACGCGGCCCACGGCGCCGGCACCGGCAGCATGAGCGGCTCGAGCATGAGTGGCGCCACCAGCGGCGACACCGGCGCGGCAAGCAGCGCGAGCGGCAGCACCGGTTCGATGGGCGCCACCGGCTCCAGCGGCCAGACCGAGTCGGGCAGCATGGGTGTCGAGGCAGGCCGCACCAGCACCGGCGCCTCTAGCGAGCCGCCAACCCGCTCGAGCACCAGCGGCTCCACCGGTACGTCAGGCACGACCGGCACGGGCACCAACACCGGCGGCACCGGCCGCGGCTACTGATCCGCCAAGGACTCCTGTTCTCCCCCTGCGCGGCCATGTGGCCGCGTCCGACACCAGCCTGCGGGCTGGTGTCCTCGTTTACACGGCCGGACAGGCCTCCAGCGCGCCCTCAGCGGGCATTGCGCCCCCGGATGCCGGCGCGCGGCGAACGCGGAAGCGGGCTGCCGTCCGCCAGTTCGATTTTCTCGAGCGGTTCGGGCGCCGGCCCATGCAGCACGGTGCCCTCGATGTCGAAGCGCGAGGCGTGGCAGGGGCAGTCCCAGGAGCGCTCGGCCGAATTCCAGTGTACGGCGCAGCCCAGGTGGGTGCACTTGGCCGACACCGCGTGCAGAGCGCCCTGGGCGTCGCGGTAGACCGCGATCTTGCGCAGGCCGTCGCGCACCACCGCGCCTTCGCCGGCGGCGATCTCCTGTACCGAATCGACGTCGCCCCCGGTCAGCCATTCGCCGTAGCGCGCCAGGGTATTGGCCTGCTCCGAGGCGAAATCGGCCAGGCCGTGCACCGGTTTGCGCGACGGGTCGTACAGCGCCCGCCAGGGATTGTCGCGGCCGCCGATCAGGTCGGCGATCAGCATGGCGCCGATGGTGCAATGGGTCATGCCATTGCCCGAGTCGCCGGTGATCAGGTAGACGTTGTCGTCGTCCATCGGGTTGCGGCCGAGGTAGGGCAGGCCGTCGGACGGCTCCATCACCTCGCCCGACCAGCGATAGGCGACCGCCTGCGCCTGGGGGAAGTGCTCGCGCGCCCAGCGCTCGATCTCGTCGTAGCGGTGTTCGGGGTGATCGTCCTGCCCGGTCTTGTGGTCGGCCCCGCCGACGATCAGGATGTCGTGCTCCGCGCCGGCGGGCGACTCCAGGCGCACGTAGTAATACGGGTCGCCCGTATCCCACAGCAGGAGGCGCGGCAGCGACCCGCGTGCTACCCGCAGGCCCACCACATAGGTGCGGTAGCCGGCCTGCTTGGTGTGCATCACCACGCGGTCGTTGAAGGGCGTGTGCGTGGCCAGCACCACGGCGCGTGCACGGATGTCGCCGCGGTCGGTGCTCACGGTTTGCTGTTGCTGGTCGCCGCGCACCTGGTGCGCGTGGGTGGCGCCATGCACGCTGCCGCCCAGGCGCTCGATGGCGCGCGCCAGGCCGGCCAGGTAGTTCAGCGGATGGAACTGGGCCTGGCCCTTGTATCGCACGGCGGGGCCGGAATCGAAGGGCAGACCGGGCACGCAGGTCAGCAGTTCGACCGCGACGCCGGCGCGCCTTGCGCAGTTGTATTCCTTCTCGAGGTCGCGCAAGCCGTTGGCGGGCCGGGCGTACAGGTAGCCGTCGAGGCGTTCGAATCCGCAGTCGATGTTTTCTTCGGCGGCGATCGATTCCACCAGGGTGATCGCGCGCGCATGAGCGTCGGCCACCAGCCTCGCATTGCCGGCGCCGAACTTGTCCTCGATGGTGGCATACCACTCGTCGGGCGGGAACAGGTGGGCCGTGGTGCGGCCGGTTTCGCCGGCGCCGATGCCGAGCGCATCGATCACGGCCACCTTGCGTCCCTCCCTGGCCAGCAGGTAGGCGGTAGTCAAGCCGGCGATGCCGGCGCCGACGATGCAGACCTCGGTATCGAGTTCGCCCGGCAGCGGAGGATAGGTGGGCAGGTCGGCGGTGTCCAGCCATACCGAGAGCGAAGCGCCGTTCGTCGTAGCAGGCATGTCGTCATCCTTTCTGTGCAGGGCGATGAGTCCTTGGCACAGTCTACCGGGCGCCAAAAAAGCCCGTAGCACGATGCCGGGCAGGACGAGCAGGCTCAGCAGAGCGTGCCCGGCGAGCCCGTTTGTGGCAGGCTTGCACCAGCATTATCGAAATTGACGACCAGACGGTTTCCCGAGGATGTTGTGGCGTAGAATTAATTCATATTACCCACAGGAACTATCGCGATGAACAAAGCTACCGGTCCGGTACAGGCGTTTCCGCCCAGCGCCATGAAGCTTTCCGAACTCATCGGAGCCCTGAGCTACGCGCTCGACATCACCGAAGGCCAGCCGGACGGCCATTGCGTCCGCTGCTGCTGGATCGGCATGCACATCGGCCAAGCCATCGGCCTGCCCGAAGAAGCACTGTGGGAACTGTATTACACCCTGCTGCTCAAGGACCTGGGCTGCAGCAGCAACGCGGCGCGCATCTGCGAGCTCTATCTCACCGACGACCTGGACTTCAAGCGCGACTTCAAGCTTGTGGGCGACAGCCTGCCGCAGGTGCTCTCTTTCGTGCTGACCCACACCGGCCTGAAGGCCGGCCTGGCCGAGCGCTTCCGCAGCGTGATGACCATCCTGCGCGACGGCCCGGGCATCGCGCAGGGCCTGATCGCCACGCGCTGCCAGCGCGGCGCCGAGATCGCGCGCCTGCTGCGTTTTTCCGAAGGAGTCGCCGCCGGCGTCTATTCGCTCGACGAGCATTTCAACGGCAAGGGCAAGCCCGCGGGCCTGGCGGGCGAGGCCATCCCGATGTACGCGCGCATCGCGCTGCTGGCCCAGGTGATCGACGTGTTCAACACCGCGTCGGGACGCGACAGCGCCATGAAGGAAGTGCGCAACCGCGCCGGCACCTGGTTCGACCCGCGCCTGGTGGCGGCCTTCGAGCAGGTGGCGGCCGCCCCGGCCTTCTGGGACATGCTGGCATCGACGAGCGTCGACCAGGCCGTGTTCGCGCTGGAGCCGGCCGGCCGCGAAGTGCCGCTCGACGACGACTACCTCGACGACATCGCCACCGCCTTCGGCCAGGTAGTGGACGCCAAGAGCCCCTATACCAGCGGCCACAGCGCGCGCGTGGCGCTGTACACCGACCTGATCGCGGAAGAGCTGGGGATGGGCGCGCAGCAGCGCCGCTGGCTCAAGCGCGGCGCGCTGCTGCACGACGTCGGCAAGCTGGGGGTGAGCAACAGCGTGCTCGACAAGGCAGGCTCGCTCGACCGCGAAGAATGGGCCGCGGTCCGGCAGCACGCCGAATACACCGAGACGATCCTCGGCCGTATCCACGCGTTTGCGGGCCTGGCGAAGATCGCGGGCGCGCACCACGAGCGCCTGGATGGCACCGGCTATCCGCGCGGCCTGAGCGGCGACGAGATCGGCATCGAGACCCGCATCATCACCACTGCCGACATCTTCGACGCCATCACCGCCGAGCGTCCCTACCGCGGCGCAATTCCGGTGCCGCAGGCCCTGGAGATGATGGAAAAGACCGTCGGCAGCGCGCTTGATGCGGACTGCTTCGCCGCGTTGAAAAAAGCGATGGCGCGCCTGCCCATGGCGGCTGCGGCCTGACGGCGCTGCGCCGCGGACCGCCGCAGCCGGTCCGCGGTTTGCTATGCTAGCGGCTTTACGGCGGCCGGCAGCGTGCGGGCCGGCATTCGAAGGAGCAAGAATATGGTGTCGCTGGCGGAGCAGTTGCTGAAAGCAGGTCTGGTGGACAAGAAGAAGGTCCAAAAAGTCACTCAAGACAAGACCAAGCAGAAAAAAATTGAGCGCCGTACCGGCACCGAATCGGTCAACGAATCGCGCGAGGCCGCGCTCGAACTGCAGCGCAAGAATGCCGAGCGGGCGCGGGAACTCAATGCGCAGCGCGACGCCGCCGCCCAGCAAAAGGCCGTAGCGGCGCAGATCGCCCAGCTGGTGCACACCAACCGCCAGCCGCGCGGCGCCGGCGACATCGCCTACAACTTCACCCACGGCACCAAGATCGAGCGCATCCACGTCTCGGCGGCCGTGCAGAAACACCTGGTGGCCGGCCGCCTGGCAATCGTGTTCCTGAACGGGACCTATGAGCTGGTGCCGAAGGTGATCGCCGCCAAGATCGCCGAGCGCGATCCGGCCATCGTGATCCAGGTAAAACAGTCTGCCGTCGAAGCCGATGTCGACGATCCGTATGCCGATTACCAGATCCCGGACGACTTCACCTGGTAAGCAAGCCCGCCTTGCCGCCTCCGCGACGCCACCTTCGGGTGGCTTTTTCTTTGCCTGAACAACCGACTTCAGGGTCAGGTCTGACATTCGGACACGAGCCCAGCCATACCACAGATGAGCCTGTGTCCGAATGTCAGACCTGACCCTGACCCTTCCCCTCAAATTCTCACCTCCTGCACCAAGGTAATCAGTTCAATAAGGGCGGTCTCGAACGCGTGTGGAGGTAATCGAGGTCGCGT
>NZ_JCASIH010000010.1:0-157282 GCF_059685935.1 Telluria sp. ZT3P39 | reverse complement strand
GAAAGAGAGGGCTAACACAGCCATGCATGCACCGCTTTTTTGACAGGGAAGCTAGCAGCAACCCGGCCCGCCTACAAGGAAAATATGTGGGGAAGGGTCAGGACCTGACCCCGAAGTCCCATATGGGCATTTCGTAGGGTGGGCGGGTTCTCCCGCCCGCGCGTTCAAATCACGGCACTACCGCCCGTGCGACTGTTCAAAGCCTGACTATCACCGCGCGGTCGGCAAAGCCGACCACCCTACCCACCACCCATAAACTGCGGTTATATAAGAACAATGTTGTGTTAATGGTACAGAGTCATTGGTTGCTCCACGGATAATTGATTAGTATTCAATTTTGCCTTCGGAGATGTCCGTGTTCAAACTGAAACTGTTACCGCATTCAGTCCTGCTCGCCCTGTATGGCGGCGTCGCCCTCGTCGCCGCACCTGCCGCCTTCGCGCAGACCGCCGAACCGGCTACCGCCCCCGCCGCCCAGGAAGCCTTCATCCCGAGCGTCAGCGTGGTCGGCTCGCGCCGCGTGGGTAACGCTTCGTCGATCGACACCGCTGTGCCGGTCGATTTCATCCCGATGACCAAGGCAACCGAGCAAGGCGGCCAGTTCGACCTGGCCCAGGTGCTGAACAACGTTTCCCCTTCGTTCAACTCGACCCGCCAGACCGGCGCCGACGGCGCCGACCTGGTCGATTCCGCCGCGCTGCGCGGCCTGGGATCGGACCAGACCCTGGTGCTGGTCAACGGCAAGCGCCGCCACACCACGGCGCTGGTCAACCTGTTCGGTGCGCGCAACCGCGGCAACACCGGCACCGACATGAACACCCTGCCCCTGATGGCCATCCGTAACGTGCAGGTGCTGCGCGACGGCGCCGCCGCGCAATACGGCTCGGATGCGATCGCCGGCGTGATCAATATCGAAATGAAGAAATCGCTGGGCTGCGAGTCGGTCCTGGGCTATGGCCAGTACAGCGAAGGCGACGGCAAGAATTATCTAGCCTCGGCCTATTGCGGCGTCGCCGCGGCCGGCGGCGTGCTGGGCATCACCGGTGAATACTACGACCGCGGACGCTCGAACCGCGCCGAAGAAGGCAACCCGCGCATCATCGGCGACACCAAGGCGCAAAATACATCCCTGTACGTGAACGGCGAATTCCCTGCCGGTCCAGGCAAGCTGTATCTCACGGCGGGCGTGCAGACGCGCGACGCCTCGTCGGCGGCATTTGCGCGCGGCGGCCTGGGTTCGGACGATATCCCGTCGCGCAATTCGGCCGCCATGTACCCGGACGGCTTCGTCCCCTTCATCAATGGCGACGTCGATGACCGCTCGGGCACGATCGGCTACCGCTGGCGCGCGGGCGAATGGAATGCCGACCTGTCGCAGACCTATGGCTACAACCGCCTGCTGTACAACATCGCGAACACGCTCAACGCGTCGCTCGCCAACATCGACCTGGCGCGTGGCGGCCGCGGCGTGAGCAGCAGCGCATTCGACGCAGGCGGTTTCTCGTTCCGCCAGGCCACCACCAACTTCGACGTCAGCCGCTTCTACGGCGGCGTCATGAACGGGATGAACCTGGCCTTCGGCCTCGAGCACCGCCGCGAGAACTACAAGATCTTTGCCGGCGAAACCGGCTCCTGGATCGATGCCGACGGCGTGGGCGAAGGCGGTAACGCCGGCAGCCAGGGCTTCCCGGGCTTCCAGCCGGGCGACGAAACCGACGCCGACCGCCACTCGAGCGCAGGCTACGTCGACATCGAAACCGACGTCACCGACCGCTTCAAGCTGCAGGCCGCGCTGCGCCACGAGCGCTATTCGGACTTCGGCTCGACCACCACCGGCAAGCTGGCCGGCGCCTACAGGATCAATCCAGCTGTGCTGCTGCGCGCTTCGGCCAGCACGGGCTTCCGCGCGCCGTCGCTGCAGCAGGTGTTCTTCTCGTCGACCTTCACCGAATTCATCAGCGGCCAGCCGCTGGACGTGGTGCTGGCGCCGACCGCCGGCCCGGTCGCCGGCGCCGCCGGCATCCCGCAACTGAAGGACGAGCAGTCCAGGAGCTACACGCTGGGCCTGACCTGGGCGCCGAACGCGGCCACCTCGCTGACGGCCGACCTGTACCGCATCAACATCGACGACCGCATCGCGCTGTCGGGAGGCTTCAACGCCGACAACTTCCCTGCCCTGGGCGCTACCTTGCAGCGCCTCGGCGTGGGCCAGGCGCAGTTCTTCGTGAACTCGGTCGACACCAAGACGCAAGGCCTGGACGTGACGGTGTCGAACCGTGCGGACCTGGGGGCCGGCAAGCTCACCACCTTCCTGGCCCTGAACTTCTCCAAGACCGAAGTGACCGGCGTGCACGCTCCGAGTGCGCTGAGCGGCTTCGAGGACGTGCTGCTGTCCGAGCGCGAGCGCCTGTTCATCGAAGAAGGCGCGCCGCGCCGCAAGGCCACGCTGGGCTTCGAGTACGCGCTCGGCCAGCTGGAAACCTCGCTGCGCATCGTGCACTTCGGCCCGCAGACCCTGGGCACCTTCTCGGGCCCGCCGGTGCCGAACCAGTACTACAAGCCGAAGACATCGAGCGACCTGTCGTTCACCTGGGCCTTCACCGATAGAACGAAGTTCACGGTTGGCGGCACCAACATCTTCAACGTCAAGCCGACGGTGCAGGATGCGAACGAGACCGACAACGGCTTCAAGTACGAGAGCGTGCAGTTCGGCCTGAACGGCGCGGCACTGTTCGCGCGCCTGTCGCACCGGTTCTGATCCGGCACCACCGATCGGCGGCATGAAGGGCTCCTCGCGGGGCCCTTTTCGTTTGGGCGACCAGGCTTGCAACCCCCCGTTTACCCTCGGCCCGCCTTATGGATGAGCTGTGTTCGCGAGTGCACAGAAATCAGGAGGCGCATGCGTATAATGTTTTCAATAATTGTCGTTGAATGCACGCAACGATCTCCATGAATATGCCCGCCACCGCGCGGCAGCGACAGGCCGTCCATGAATACTGCTGTACCTACCCGCATCTCCACCGGCATCACCGGTCTCGACGACATCCTCGGAGGCGGCCTGACGCCCCAGCGCGTCTACCTGGTCGAGGGTTCGCCCGGCGCCGGCAAGACCACGCTGGGCCTGCAGTTCCTGCTCGACGGCGTGGCCAAGGGAGAATCAGGCCTGTACATCACCCTGTCCGAGACGGCCGATGAGCTCAAGATGGTTGCCGCCAGCCACGGCTGGAGCATCGGCGCGCTGTCGCTGTTCGAACTGGCCGACGATTCCGAGCTCGATCTCGATGCGCAGCAGTCGGTGTTTCATCCGTCCGAAGTCGAGCTGGGCGAGACCACGCGCAAGGTCATGAAGCAGGTCGACCAGGTCAAGCCGGTGCGGGTGGTGTTCGACAGCCTGTCCGAAATGCGCCTGCTGGCGCAGAACCCGCTGCGCTACCGCCGCCAGATCCTGGCGCTCAAGCAGTTCTTCTCGGCGCGCGCCTGCACCGTGCTGCTGCTCGACGATAAAACCAGCCAGCCGGACCAGCACCTGCACAGCATCGCCCATGGCGTCATCAGCCTGGAGCAGATCGCCAAGGAATTCGGCACGGAACGCCGGCGCGTGAACATCATCAAGATGCGCGGCATCCGCTTCCGCGGCGGCTACCATGACTACACGCTCGATACCGGCGGCATCACGGTGTACCCGCGCCTGGTCGCCTCGGAACACATGCGCGATTTCGTGCCCGCCGTCTGCCCGAGCGGCACCGAGAGCTTCGACCGGCTGCTGGGCGGCGGGCTGGTGCGCGGCACCAATTCCCTGATCGTCGGTCCCTCGGGCATCGGCAAGACCACCATCTCGACCCGCTGCCTGCTGTCGGCGCTGGAACGCGGCGAGCGCGCCGCCTTCTATCTGTTCGACGAGGGCCTCGGGACCTTCTTCGCGCGCAGCCTCGCTCTCGGGATGGACCTGAAACCCTTCGTCGACAACGGCCAGCTGCACATCCATCACATCGATCCGGCCGAGCTGTCGCCGGGCCAGTTCGCCCAGATGCTGCGCGACGCCGTCGAACTCAAAGGCGTGAATTTCCTGGTGATCGACAGCCTGAATGCCTACCTGCAGGCGATGCCGGGCGAGCAGTACCTGATCCTGCAGATGCACGAGCTGCTGTCCTACCTGAACCAGCAGGGCGTGACCACGGTGCTGGTGCTGGGACAGCACGGCATCATCGGCGAGGTCAAGTCCGATGTCGACCTCAGCTACCTGAGCGACAGCACCGTGCTGCTGCGATTCTTCGAATCGAACGGGCGCCTGCGCCGCGCAATTACCGTCATCAAGAGCCGCGCGGCGGAGCATGCGCACACCATCCACGAGCTGCAGCTCACCCGCGACGGTATCCGCATCGGCGACCCGCTGGAGGGCTTCGAAGGCGTCCTGACCGGCCTGCCGAGCTATCGCGGCAACACACCGATGATGCCTCCCCTGCCGCATGCAGCAGGCTGATACGCAAGAGGAACGCATCCTGATCCTGGCGCCGCGCGGACGCGACGCCGAGGTCATGTGCTCGGTGCTGGCGCGCGACGGCGGCCTGTGCAAGGTCGTGCAGGATTTCGCCGAACTCTACGCTGGGCTCGAGCAGGGGGCGGGCACCGCGATCGTGGCCGAGGAAGCGCTGCACGGCATCGACCTGGCGCCCCTGTATGCCTGGCTGGGCCACCAGGCGCCATGGTCGGACTTTCCGTTCGTGATCCTGCTCGCGAAGGCCATGGGCCTGCCGCAGGAAAGCGCGCGCGCACGGGTCGAAGAGCTGGGCAACATCATCCTGCTCGAGCGTCCGCTCAACGCCCAGACCCTGCGCAGCGCCGCCAATTCCGCGCTGCGCGCGCGCCGCCGCCAGTACCAGGCGCGCGACCTGCTGGCCGACCGCGAGCGCACCGCGGCCAGCCTGCAGCAAAGCCAGCACGCCCTGCTCTCCCTGAACGAGAACCTCGAGTCGCGCATCGAGGAGCGCACCCGCGCGCTGGCCCAGGCCAACGACCGCCTGATGAACGAAGTGATCGAGCGCGAGCGCGTGCAGCAGGCGATGGTGCAGTTCCAGAAGATGGAAGCGATCGGCCGCCTCACCGGCGGCATCGCCCACGACTTCAACAACCTGCTCAACGTGGTCCAGGGCAGCATGGACCTGATCCTGCTGCTGTCGAAAGACGAAACCGCGAAGCAGCGCGCCGAGATCGCGCGGCGGGCCTGCCAGCGCGGCGGCAAGCTCACCAGCCAGCTGCTGGCCTTTGCCCGCAACCAGAACCTCGACCTGCGCCAGTCCGAAGTCGGCGCCCTGTTCGACGGCGTGCGCGAACTGGTGGCCACATCGGTGGGCTCGGCGGTCAAGCTGCATTTCGAGGTGACCCAGCCCTGCGCCAGCGTGCTGGCCGACGCCAACCAGATGGAGATGGCCCTGCTGAACCTGGCCATCAACGCACGCGATGCGATGGACGGCCACGGCGAACTGTTCTTCCACGCGGGCGACGCGCAGGCGCCGGACGGGCTGCTGCCGCCGGGCGACTATGTCCGCATCGCGGTCACCGACAGCGGCCAGGGCATGGCGCCGGACGTCATCGCCAAGGTGTTTGAGCCGTTCTTCACGACCAAGGCGGTCGGCAAGGGCACCGGCCTGGGCCTGTCCCAGGTGTACGGCATGGCGCGCCAGTCCGGCGGCGCGGCGCGCATCCTCAGCCAGCCTGGCGCCGGCACGACGGTCGAGATCTGGCTGCCGGCCGCGCATGGCCTGCACGAGCCCGAGCAGTCGCTGCCGTCCGCCCTGCCCGAAACCAGGCAGGGAGCGCGCATCCTGATCGTCGAGGACGACAATTTTGTGCGCGAATCGATGGTGTCCTCGCTCGAGGCCTTCGGCCACGTGGTGACCCAGGCCGCCGATGGCGAAGCCGGCCTGCGCGAGCTGCAGCGCGCCCGTCCCGACCTGATCATCACCGATTACCTGATGCCGGGGATCACCGGGGCGGAACTCATGCTGCGCGCGCGCGAGGTGTTCCCGGGAATACCGATGATCATCGCGACCGGCTATGCGGACATGCATGCGATCGACGAGGTGCTCGGCAACGACACCTTGCTGCGCAAGCCCTTCCAGCTCGCCGAGCTGGCGGTGAGCGTCGAACGGGCGCTCGAGCGCGCGGCCCAGGAAGCACTGCCGCGCTGAACGCCGCCGAAATCCAGTCTGTGCCACACTTCGCTTACCTAATTGACATGCATCGGGGAGCAGAATATGGGTATCGAACCGCACATCCAGGACCAGGACGACGACGCGCAGGACGAGCAGGCGCACCAGGCCAAGGCCTTGCCGGACGACGTCGACGGCCTGAAGGACAAGAAACCGGAAGACCTGACGCCGGAAGAGTTACGGCTGATGGCCGACACGATGCCCGGCGAAGGACCGGGCGACTGATATGTTCCTGTTCTTCTCGAACAAACTCGGTTGCCTCGGTTCCATCGTGGTGTCGGTCGTGTTGACGCTGCTGGTGCTGCTCTTGCTGGGCGTTTTCTAAAGCCTGCCCTTGAGCGTGCCCACGTGGGCCAGCACTTCTTCTTCGCGTCCGGCCGCCACGGCCTGCGCCGCGGATTGTCCGCCCAGCGCAGCCTGCGGCTCTTCCATCCAGGCGCTGGCCGCGTCATCGCTTCCGAGCATGCCGCGCACCGCGTGCATCACCGTGTAGTAGGCCTGCGCCTTGCGCGATTGCTGGCCAAAACGCTCGCGCAGCGCGGCGAAGGCATCCGGGTTGAGCTGTTTGTCGTCTGCCATGGCCTGCCTTTATTTGGTGACGGCCAGCAGCGAACGCTTGCCGCCCTTGAACGTGTACAGCGTGATGGTGCCGTCGCGGATGTCGCCGCGTGCATCGAACGAGATCAAGCCGGTCACGCCCTTGTACTGGATCTTCGCCAGCACCGGCAGGTAGGTCGCCGGCGCCGACGAACCGGCTTTCACCATGGCCTCGGCCATCGTCATCACCGAGTCGTAGGCATACGGGGCGTTGATCTGCACGTCGATGCCGAAGCGCTTCTTGTAATCGGCGCGGAACTTGTCCATGCCGGCCTTGGCCTCGCCCTGCACGCCGCCCGCTTCCGCGCAGACGACCTGACGGTCCGCCATGGTGCCGCCCGAGAGCTTGTGGGTCTCGTCCGAGCAGATGCCGTCGCCGCCCATCATGCGCACGTTCATGCCGAGCTGCTTCATCTGGCGCAGCATCGGGCCGGCCGTCGCGCTCATGCCGCCGAAGAAAACCAGGTCCGGTTTCATCGCGCGGATACGCGTGATGATGGCGCTGAATTCCAGTGCCTTGTCGTTGGTGAATTCGCGCGCCACCACGCTGCCGCCCTGCTTCTGCAGGCTGCGCGAGAACTCCGCCGCCAGGCCCTGGCCGTAGGCGGTGCGGTCGTCCACCACCGCGACGCGCCTGGCCTTCATGCTGCCCACGGCGTAGCGGCCCAGCGCCTGCCCCAGCTGCACGTCGTTGGCCACCACCCGGAAGGCGGTGTGGAAGCCTTGCTGCGTGTACTTCGGGCTGGTGCTCGAGGGCGATACCTGCGGGATGCCGGCCGCGTGGTAGATCTTCGAAGCGGGAATCGTGGTGCCGGAGGTCTCGTGACCGACCATGCCGTGGATCTTCGCATCGACCAGTTTCTGCGCCACGCTGGTGGCCTGCTTCGGGTCGCCCGCGTCGTCTTCGGCCAGCAGCTCGAAGCGCACTTTCTTCCCGCCGATGCGCGTGCCCCGGGCATTGAGCGCCTCGATCGCCATGCGCGCGCCATTTTCGGTGTCCTTGCCAAAATAGGCCACCGGGCCCGTCACCGCGGCCGCGTGGCCGATCCGGACCACTTCCTGGGCCGAGGCCGGGGTATTCACGGCAGCGGCGGCCGACAGCGCCGCCAACAGGACTGCTTGCTTCTTCATCGATTCCTCGTCAATTGATCCGTCAGGGCCGGCGACTCCGGCAGGCCCAAAGGAGCATTCTAACGCCGGCGCGCAAGGCCTGCCGACGACCCATGCGTGCCGGGAACTACGTGTGACAATTGGATAGAATTCAACAGCGAAACTCTTGTATTCTGCCCAGCTTGCATAAAGAGAGGGCCGGCACCGCCAGGATTCCTCCAAGCCCGCGGAGACCACCATTCCTACCCCATCCATGCCTCGCCTTGCCTTGCTTGCGGCAAGCGTTTCGCTGTCCCTCGTCCTTGTACCGGCCCAGGCCGGCCAGCCCTCGCCCCACCATCTGCCTTACCGCTGCGACAGCGGGGGCCGCCCCGCGGTATCGGCGCAGCCCTGCCCTGGCGGGAAAAAACCGGCCGGACCGGCGCGCCGGCTACAGGCCGGCGCGGAGGCCAAGGACGAATGCAGGCGCCTGAAGACCGCCATCCTCGAATCGGAAGCGGCCGAGCGCGGACCGCGGTCGCCGGTGATCGAATCGGTGCAGCAGGACTTGCTCATCCTGCGCAAGCGCTACGAAAAGCTGGGTTGCCAGGTTTAATCGGGTAGCATTGCAGTCGTTCGGGCAGGCCGGCGGTCCAATGAGGGCTTGCATCGATCCCCCCCTACGTCATCAACTGAACGACAAATTCTCGGGAGTGAACGTGACTACGCGAATGGCATCCTGCAGTTGCGGCCAGCTGTCGGCCCAGGTGAGCGGCGATCCGGTCCGCAATTCGATCTGCCACTGCCTGGCTTGCCAGCGCCGTACGGGCAGCCCTTTTGCGCAGCAGGCACGCTTCCCGCGCGAGCAGGTCACGACCAGCGGCATCTCGACCGAATACGTCCGCACCGGGGACGAAGGCACGCGCGCCCGCTTCCACTTCTGTCCGCAATGCGGCTCCACGGTCTGGTATGAACCCGAGGCCTTCGGCGGCTTCGTGGGCATTCCGGTCGGCGCCTTCGCCGATCCGGCCTTTCCCGCCCCGACGGTGTCGGTCTATGAAGCGCGCATGCATGCCTGGGTGGTGCCGCCGCCGGATGCCGAACACTTTCCATGAATTCCCCCAGTCAACAAGGAAACCCGATCATGTCCACGCATACCGTCGAACTGCACCGCGTCCTGAAATCCACGCCGGACCGCGTCTACCGCGCCTTCACCACCCGCGATGCGTTCGCAAAATGGCTGCCGCCGCATGGCTTCATCGGCACCGTGCACGAGATGGATAGCCGGGTCGGCGGGCGCTACCGGATGTCGTTCACGAATTTCACGACCGGGCATAGCCATGCATTCGGCGGCGAATACCTGGAACTCGAGCCGGGCCGGCGCCTGCGCTACACGGCCGTCTTCGAGGACCCGAACCTGCCCGGCCAGATGCGGACCACCGTCACCCTGCGAGCGGTGTTCTGCGGCGTCGAATTGAGAATCACGCAGGAAGGCATTCCCGCGATGATCCCGCCTGAGGCCTGCTATCTCGGCTGGCAGGAGTCGCTCGAGCTGCTGGCCAGGCTGGTCGAGGCCGAGATCAGGGACTAGGCACGAGCGTGTAGCCCCCAGGCGTGTCATTGAAAGGATATGCGCCATGAGCAACGTGAAATCGATCAAGGGGGTCGCACTCGCGTCGCTCCTGCTCTTCCTCGGCGCCTTTACCCTCACGCCGGAACCGATACAGCTGTCCAGGACGCTTCGGAATATCGAGGCCTACGCCCTGGTATCGGCACTGGCTTCTGCGCAGTGGCCTGACCAGGCCAGCATTCCCGCAGTGGAGGCGGCATTCGAGTTCGCTCCCATGATGGCCCCGCGACAGGGCCTCGTGGTCGACATCATTCGCGATCATTATCGCGACAAGTCCGCCCTCAATGGGCAGTTGCGCATGCCGTTCGGAGAGCTGGTCGACTTTCGCTATCACCCTGAACCGCAGACTGTAACGCTGGCGCGGCAGCGCAAGGACCACCAGGATTACGAGAAACTCTACGCCGGTTCGAACAAGATTCGCTATGCGGCCTACAGCATCGCCTCACTGGCGTTTCCAGGCGAGAGGCACGAAGTGCTGCTGGCCGATGGCGCAGTATCCTGGACCGGCGTGCAAAATGAGATCAGGAGCGGCTGGACAGTCGTAGGCGAAGAGCCGTCGGTCTTCATCGACATGATCGAGGTCAGGGAAAAGGCCGTCAAGGACGCCATTCCCTGGGCCGGATTCCAGAAAGACGCCGGCAAGTCCTATTATGAAACCCTGAAATCCTACCGGTCCCAGGAACTCACCTTGCCGGTGGTGGGAGCGAAGATACCCTGGTCGTCTGCCGGGCTTGCCTTCACCATCACGGCCCTGTACCTGTCGGTCCTGTTCATGCACGCCATGCTCAGGCTGCGCGACGCCGGTATCGAGCGGGACGAACCATGGCTGCTGGTCGAGCCCTGCCGGCCACGCGGGAAACTGGAGCGGGTGCTGGTGAAATCGATGACAGTCATGGGCGGCCTGGTGCTGGCCCTCTTCATGTCCCTGCCGATCGCCACCATCGTCCTGGTGCGGACGACGGTGCCCAACTGGGCTTTCGTGATCGTGCTGGCGATCACGAGCCTGTTGACCCTGCTCGCGCTGAAGGAATTAACCGGTATCGCCAGGCGCGGCGAGTTCACGCATCGCGAGGCCGAAAACAGCTAGGCGCTCTTGAACGCCACGGTCGCCGACAGCCCGCCCAGGCGTTGCGACTGCCCCAGCACCAGGCTGGCGCCATGCCGCTCGGCGATGGCCTTGATGATCGCCAGTCCCAGGCCGCTGCCGGCGGCCTCGCTGCCGGCCACGCGGTAGAAGCGGTCGAACACGCGTTCGCGTTCGTCCGGCGGGATGCCGGGGCCGCTGTCCTCGACCGTCACCACGACCTTGCCGGCGTCCTTGCGCACCGAGATGTCGGCCGTGCCGCCGCCGGGTGTGTACTTGATCGCGTTGTCGACCAGGTTGCGCAGCAGGATCTGCAGCGCGTCCGGCTGCCCTTCCACGCTGGCCGGATCGGCCTGCTGCACCCCGACGTCGACACCCTTGGCCGCGGCCACGCCGGCCAGGTCGGCCACGGTGCGGCGCGCGAGATCGGCCAGGTCGACCTGGCGGCATACCGCGCCGGTGGCGGCGGTGGCTTCCTGGCGCGCCAGCACCAGCAACTGCTCGACCAGGCGGGTGGCGCGGTCGATGCCGGCGGTCAGGCGCGACACGGCGACCTTGCGCGCCTCGGGCGACTCGGCGCGGTCCAGGCTTTGCGCCTGCAGCCGCAAGGCTGCCAGCGGCGTGCGCAGTTCGTGGGCGGCGTCGGCCACGAAATTCTGCTGGGCGTCGAAGGCGGTCTGCACGCGCCCGAACAGCAAATTCAGTTCCTGCACCAGGGGGCGCACTTCGTCCGGCAGGCCGGCCTCGGACACCGGCGACAGATCGTCGGCCTGGCGCGAGGCCACCTGCTTGCGCACGCGCGCGACCGGGTCGAGCGAGCCGCTCACCACCCACCACACGACCAGCATCAGGATCGGCATCATCACCGCGATCGGCCCGAGCGTGCGCAAGGCCAGGTTGCCGGCCATGTTGCGGCGCACGGCCAGGTCTTGCGCCACCTGCACGGTCTGGTTTTCGGTCTGGATCGAGAACACCCGGTAGACGGTGTTGTTGGCCTTGACGTTGGAGAAGCCCAGCACCGCGCGCTGCGGCAGCTGGGCGCGCGAAACGCTGTGGAACATCTGCACGCCGTCGGGAGACCACATCTGCACCACCATGTCGTTGCTGCCGCCTTCGGCCTGCACGCGCGCCTGGGCCTCGGTGTTCGACAGGGGCGTACCCGAGCGCAGCGAGAGCGCCATCTGCTGCATGTGGTAGTCGAAGATCTGGTCGGCGTCGTGCAGCGCGGTGCGGTAGGCGATCGAGGCCTGCGCCAGCGCGGCGATGGTGATCGCCGCCAGCAGGTACCACAGCAGGCGCCCACGCAGCGAGTGGGTCACCCGTTTCGGGGTGAACCTCATGCCTTGGGCACCATGTAGCCGACGCCGCGCACGTTCTGGATCACGTCGCTGCCCAGCTTCTTGCGCAGGCCGTGGATATACACTTCCACCGCATTGCTCGAGACTTCGTCGCGCCAGCTGTACAGCTTTTCCTCCAGCTGGGCGCGCGAGAGCACGGCGCCGGGCCGGGCCACGAGCGACTCGAGCACGGCCCATTCGCGCGCCGACAGCGAGACCGGGACGCCGTCCACCAGCACTTCGCGGGTGGCGGGATTGACCGTGAGGTTCTTGTATTCGAAGATGGGTTCGGCGCGCCCGGCGGCGCGGCGCAGCAGCGCGCGGATGCGGGCCAGCATCTCATCGAGGTCGTAGGGCTTGAGGACGTAGTCGTCCGCGCCGGCGTCGAGCCCGGCGATGCGCTGGGCCACCGAGTCGCGCGCGGTGGCGACCAGTACCGGCGTGCGGTCCTTGCGGGCGCGCATGGTGCGCAGCACTTCGAGGCCGTCCTTGCGCGGCAAGCCCAAATCGAGCAGCACCAGGTCATAGTTCTGGTTCTGCAGGAGGGCCGTGTCGGCCATTTCGCCGTCCTTGACCCAGTCGACGGCGTAGTGCTCGGCCCTTAACAGGTCGAGCACTACTTCGCCGATCATCGTATCGTCTTCCACCAGCAATAGCCGCATGAATTCCCCGTTCTTGAAACACCTGCGGGCAAAGGACGCTACGCTTCCTTAACCAATCCGCACAGGAATAAAGATTCTGTCACTCCCGCGCTGGATCAGCAAGGCCACTGACTTGGAAGCCTTCGCCACCACGTCGCGGACCTGGTCGAGCGAATTGACTGCCCGGCCGTTAACCGAAATAAGGACATCGCCCGGCTCGACGCCGGCAATCGCCGCCGCGCCCGAGCTTTCCTCGATCACGAGGCCGGACGCGATACCGCTCTGGCGGCGCTCGATCGGCTCCAGCGGACGCAGGGCCAGGCCCAGTCGTGCGCTGTTGTCGGGCGCTGCCGCCAATTCTTCCTGCCCCCGCCTGGACTTTTCGGCCGCATCGCCCAGAGTCGCATCGACCCGTACCAGTTTGCCGTCGCGCCAGACGTCCAGCGCCACGCGCTCGCCCGGACGCGCCAGCGCGATGATGCTCGGCAGGTCGCCCGAGGACACGATCGCCGTGCCGTTCACGCGGCGGATCACGTCGCCCGATTTCAGGCCGGCGCGCTCCGCCGGCCCGCCGCGCTCGACGCTGGAGACCAGCGCGCCTTCGGGCGACTCGAGGCGGAAGGAATCGGCAAAGGCCTGGCCGACTTCCTGCACGCTCACGCCCAGCTTGGCATGCTGCACCTTGCCGGTGGCGACGATCTGGTCCTTGATCTTGACCGCGACGTCGATCGGAATCGCGAACGACAGGCCCTGGTAGCCGCCGGTCTGGCTGTAGATTTGCGAGTTGATGCCCACCACTTCGCCGCGTGTGTTGAACAGCGGGCCGCCCGAGTTGCCGGGGTTGACCGCGACGTCGGTCTGGATGAAGGGCACCACGCCGTCCTGCAGCGAGCGGCCGGTGGCGCTCACCACGCCGGCGGTGACGGTGCTTTCCAGGCCATAGGGCGAGCCGATGGCCAGCACCCATTCGCCGGCGCGCAGCGAACGCGATTTGCCGACCGGGGTCACCGGCAGGTTCTTCGCATCGATCTTCAATACGGCCACATCGGTGCGCGGGTCGGTGCCCAGGACCTTGGCGCGGAATTCGCGGCGGTCCTGCAGCTTGACGGTGACTTCGTCGGCGCCTTGCACCACGTGGGCGTTGGTCAGGATGACGCCGTCCGGGCTTACGATGAAGCCCGATCCGGCGCCGAAAACGGGAGCCGGCGCTTCACGACCGCCGCCATAGCGGGGGTCCTGGAACTGCCGGAAAAATTCGTAGAGCGGATGGTTCGGGTCGAGGCGCGGCACGTTGCCGCGGTTCGCGGTCTTGATGCCGCCCATGACCCGGATGTTCACCACCGCCTTGCCGTGGTCGGCGGCGATGCGGGTGAAATCAGGAAGGGTGATCGTGGCCGCCGGGGCGCCCGCTGCAAGGGCGGGCGCAGGAGCGACGGCCTGCACCGGCGCAGCGATGGCGGCCGGCGCGGTTTCGGCCGCAACGTTGTTGTGGTTGACTGCAAGCGCACCGACCGCTCCGCCGACGACGCCCGCGGCACACAAGGCCAGCGTGAGGCGTTTGGCAGTGATGGCTGTGACGGCACCTTCGTTACGCATGTATGTGCTCCTGATGAAAAATGGTTGACCGATGATGGTGTCTATCGATGGGTGTATCTTCCCAAAGCTGGCTTAGACCATGCTTAAGCTGGCCTTAGGTGAGTCTTAACGTAGGGCGGGCGGGTCTCCCGCCCACGCGTTCAAATTACGGTGATGAACACGCTCCGTGGCTTATCCACGTTCGTTGAACGCGCGGTCGGCAAAGCCGACCACCCTACGAATCCCACTCGTCAAAAAGGGCGCCCCGTGGGACGCCCTCTTTCACACTACTGCCCTGCCTTATGCGGCGTCGCGCTGTTCCAGCTGCTGGACGTTACCGGTATTGCCGTTTGCGTCGCCAATGTTGATCTTGCGCGGCTTGAACGCTTCCGGCACTTCGCGCACCAGTTCGATGGTGAGCATGCCGTTGTCGAAGGACGCGCTGGTGACCTTCACGTGGTTCGCCAGCTGGAAGCGCTGCTCGAAATCGCGGGCGGCGATGCCACGGTGCAGGAAGGTGCGCTGGGTCTCGTCCTTCTGCTTGCGGCCGGTGACGTGCAGCGTGTCGCGCTCGGTCACGATTTCCACTTCGTCGCGGGTGAAGCCGGCCAGGGCCATCACGATGCGGTATTGGTCTTCGCTCACCAGTTCGATGTTGTACGGCGGGTAGCTTGGCTCGCCGCGCTGCTCGAGCAGGTTGGCCAGGCGATCGAAACCGATGGCGGAACGGTAGAGGGGAGTCAGGTCGAAAGTACGCATGGTAAGTATCCTTGTCAAGTTAAGCGATAAGTTGCCGGACCTCATCGTGAGCATCCGGTGACTCCAATCTAGTGCCATGCCAAGCCACTTTCAAGGCATAGGAAATATGGATTTTTAAGCTATTTTGCAAATTTTATTTGCATTGCGCGCCGCAGACTTAATCGTGCAGGCGGGCATCGCTGCAGACCATCTTCTGCAGCGATGCCTGGCTCAATGCCGGGCTGAAATAAAAGCCCTGCATCTGGTCGCAGTCGTGCTCGCGCAGGAAGGTGAGCTGCTCGCGCGTCTCGACGCCTTCGGCGATCACTTTCATCTTGAGGTTGTGCCCGAGCGCGATGATGGCGCGGGTGATGACGGCATGCCCGTCGTGGGTGACGTTGCCGAGGAAGGAGCGGTCGATCTTGATGAAGTCGACCGGGAATTTCTGCAGGTAGCTCAGGCTCGAGTAGCCGGTGCCGAAGTCGTCGATCGACAGGCGCACGCCGAGCGCCTTGAGCTGCGCCAGCGCTTCCGTGGCGTCGTTCGGCTGGTCCATCAGCTGGCTTTCGGTGACTTCGAGCTCGAGGCTGCCCGGCTGCACGCCATGGCGGGCCAAGGTGTTTGCCAGCCGTTCGGCAAAATCGCGCTGGCGCAGCTGGCGCGCCGACAAATTGACCGAGATGACGAAGTCGTCGATGCCGAGCGCGCCCAGGGTCTTGAGCGCGCCGCAGGCTTCGTTGATCACCCAGTCGCCCAGCGGCACGATCAGGCCGGTTTCCTCGGCCACCGGAATGAAGCGGTCGGGCAGGATGACGCCCTCGGTCGGGTGTTGCCAGCGCACCAGCGCTTCGGCTCCCACCACCTTGCCCGTCTTGATATCCACCTTGGGCTGGTAGCCCAGCACCAGCTCGTGTTCGCGGATCGCCCGCCCGAGGCTGGCTTCGAGCAGCAGGTGTTCGTGCACGATCTGGTTCAGGCGCGCGGAATAGAACTGGAAGTTGTTCTTGCCGAGGGTTTTCGCATGGTACATCGCGGCGTCCGCGGCGCGCATGACCTTGTCGGCCGTGTCCCCGTCTTCGGGGAACACGCTCACGCCGATGCTGGCGCCGGGGATGATCTCCTGGCCGTCCCAGGCGATCGGCGCGCTCACGCTGCGGCGCACGCGCTCGACCAGGTCGGCGATGCGGTCGTGGCTGGGCTGGTTGGCGATGACCAGCACGAATTCGTCGCCACCGACGCGCGCGACCGTGTCGTCCTCGCGCATGCTCTCGCGCAGGCGCCCGGCCACTTCGCGCAGCACCAGGTCACCCGCGTCGTGGCCGAAGTTGTCGTTGATATGCTTGAAGTTGTCGAGGTCGAGGTAGGCCAGCGCGCCGAGCGTGCCGTTGGCGACCGCGAACTCCACCGCGGCCTTGAGGCGCTCCTGCAGCAGCGTGCGGTTGGCCAGGCCGGTGAGCGGATCGTGGTGGGCCAGGTAGTGCAGGCGCCGCTCGTAATGGCGCGCCTCGGTGATGTCGTTGATCACCGCGACGAAGTGCGTGACCTCGCCGTCGACATTGGCCACCGGGTCGATGCGCAGGTCGTTCCAGAAGATCTGGCCGTTCTTGCGCCGGTTGCGCAGCACCGAGCGCACGCTTTCTTTGCGCTTGAGCGCCTCGGCGATACGCTGGTGTTCGTGCACGTCGCAGTTCTCGATGCGCATGAAGCGCGGATCGCGGCCCTTGATCTCGGCCATCTCGTAGCCGGTGAGCGCCTCGAAGGCCGGGTTGACGTATTCGATGCGGTGCTCGCCGTTTTCGCAATGGGTGATGACGATGGCGTTGATGCTCGAATAGATGGCGCGTTCGCGCACCCGCAGGCCGTGCTCGGCCTGCTTGCGCGCGGAGATGTCGAGTCCGGTGCCGACGATGCAGGGCAGGCTGCCCAGGCTGGTGCGCGCGCAATGGAACAGGAAGGTGGTGCGCTTGCCTTGCCGGCCGATCAGCTCGGCTTCGTGGGAGGAGCCGCCGGCCTCGAAGGCGCCGAAGATCTTCTCGACGATCAGGGGACGGTCGCGCTCGTCGAAGAACTGCTGGATATCGCAGGTGGGCATGTCTTCGCTGGCCATCTCGAGCGCTTCCTCGAGCTGGTGGTTCCACAGCAGCAGGTGGCCGCTCTGGTCGATGACGTAGAACACGCAAGGCAGGTCCTCGATCAGGTCGGCGACCGGGAGGTCCTGGATCAGCGCGTAGCGCGGCTTGGCCTGGCCGGCCCGGGGAATCACGATGACGCTGTAGGTGCCCGGCTGCCCGGGGTCGAAGGACTGCTCGGCCACCAGCACCCGCACCGCCAGCCGGCGGCCATCGGCGCATTTGAGCGTGCCTTCGGTCTCGCCGTCGGCCCGCTCGGCGATCGAGGGCGCCGGCCCGGGTGGGTCGTCGAATTCGATGATGGTGTCGAGCGTGCCGCCGTTGATGTCGGCGACGCTGTAGCCGGCGAGCTTCTCGCAGGCCTTGTTCCAGCTCGCCAGCTTGCCTGCCGCATCGACCACGAATACTGCCAAGGGCATGGGTGAGAGGTTCACGGTTCCGCCTGTATCGCCGCGCCGGCGCTTCCGCCATGGAACCGTCGGACGGCAGCACCATCATACCGCAGCCTGTCAATACGGGCACGGGAGCCGTCCCTGCCGTGCGTGGGGTAGATTTACACTACGGCATTAGAATGGCGGCATGGGCGGCAAGCTGCGGCCCCAGGCAAGCAAGGATGCATGATGGCGGCGGTAATCGATCCGGGAGAAGTGCAGTTCAGCGCCATCCGGGCCCAGGGGCCGGGCGGCCAGAACGTCAACAAGGTGTCGTGCGCGGTGCACGCGCGCTTCGATGTCGCGGCCTCGTCGCTGCCCGACTACGTCAAGGCGCGCCTGCTGGAGATGCGCGACAGCCGCATCACGCGCGAAGGCGTGGTGGTGCTCAAGGCACAGGCCTCGCGCAGCCTCGAGCAGAACAAGGAAGACGCCCTGCAGCGGCTGCAGGCGCTGGTGGACCAGGCCGCCGAGGTACAGGTGGTGCGCCGCCCTACCCGGCCGACGCGCGGCTCGCAGCGGCGCCGGCTCGACGGCAAGACGCGCAGCGGGCTGGTGAAGGCCTTGCGCGGCAAGGTCACGGAATAGACGGCCCGGCTTTCGCCACCATCGCGGCAACGTTCTGCAGTTCCCGCACCACGCCGATCACGGTCGGCTCGAAGCGCTCGAACATGTAGCGGGTCGCCGCCTCGGGCGAGAGGCCTTCGGGGGTCTCGTGCACCAGGCGTTTCATGGCCAGCTCGCGCACATGGTAGGCAAACAGCAGCTCGGTATAGTCCATTGCAGGCTCATCAGGTCAATGCAGAAAGTGCAACAATAGCATGGGCAGCTACTGGCGCGCATGGCCTCGGCGGTCCACAATATGCCCACTCCAGCCCATCCATATTTCACTCTCATGGACACCTTCGACCTCTCTCCTTCGATGCTGGCCGCGCTCGACAATCCGGTCTGGTCGGCGCTCGGCAGCGGACACCGTTCGCTGGCACTGGGCGCCGGGCCGGCGCGGCGCTATCCGCGCGAATACGGACCCTTCGCCGCGCTGGAACACGCCGGCCCGGCCGCCTGGGCGGCATTGGGCGAGCTGCTCGCGCCGATTGAGACGGCGATGCTGGTGACCGCCGCCAGGGTCGATGCGCCGCCCGGATTCACCGTCACGCCGCTCGACCCGGTCTGGCAGATGGTGGCCACGCGCGACCCCGGCCCGGCCGCGACCCGCTTCGAGGTGCTGGGCGAGGCGGATGCGGCGGAGATGCTGGCCCTGGCCACGCTCACCAATCCCGGGCCGTTCTCGACCCGCACCCACCAGCTGGGGGAATTCCTGGGCGTGCGCGAGGGCGGCATGCTGGCCGCCATGACCGGCGAGCGCATGCGCCTCGACGGCTTGCTGGAAGTGAGCGCTGTCTGCGTGCATCCGGCGCATCGCGGCAAGGCCCATGCGCGCGGCCTGATGGTCGACAAGATGCGTCGCATCATCGACCGCGGCAGCATCCCTTTCCTGCACGTTTACCCGAGCAACCGCAGCGCGGTGGCATTGTACGAATCGCTGGGCTTCGCGGTGCGGCGCCGGCTGCACCTGGCACGGGTGGCGCGGGCCGGCTGAAACACCTGGCTCGCGCTGTAGGCCAGCGGGGTTGCCGGCTCCGGGCATCAGGTCCGCAGCAGCTTGATGAGCTGGTCCATCCGGTAGGGCTTGGCGATGAACAGCTGCGTCAAAGGCTGACCCTTGACCATGTTGGGCGCCATATATCCCGAAGCCAGTACGATCTTGACTTGTGGATAGCGCCTGCCGATCTGGTCCGCCAGTTCGAGGCCGTTCATGCCGGGCATCATGACGTCCGACACGACTGCGTCGATGTCGGGATGCATGGCGAGCAGCTCGAGCGCCTGGGCCGCGGAATAGGCAACGAGCGCGTCGAACCCGTGCGCCGACAACAATACTTCCGCCAGGTCCGCGACGTCGGCCTCGTCGTCGACGACCAATACCTTGCGAATGGTTCCGGCTTTCTTCGCTTCATTTTGTTCAAACGATTGCACGCCCCAGGCTGAATTGGGCGGGCGCCCTGTGGCGCTCAACTTGCGACTGTTCAGTGATCCGAACACGCGACCTCCACTGATGTCATGGTTGTTCGCACACGGCGTGCGAACAGATGGCTCCAGTATCGGTCAATGCTGGCGATGGCGGCGCCCGGTTTACGGATGGCATCAAGCAGTCGTGGGCAGTGCGCAGGCCAGGCAACGCCCTTATCCGAACAAGCCATGCAAATACCAGCGCGGCTCGGCCTCCTCGCCGCCGCCGACCATGCGCTCGCGGTAGATCCAGTACAGCGCGTGATCCTGCCCTTCGGCGATGAAATAGTCGCGCGTTTGCGTTTCGCTCCACCAGCCGGCCTCGATGCGCTCGGGCGTCGAGGCGACCTTCAAAGGGGAGCCGTAGAACGGCCGGTGGTCGCGCATCAGCAGCGCGATCGGCTTGGCCAGCAGCCAGCTCGGGCGCGGCAGGCTTGCCACGTTCGGCGGCAGGCGCGCGGCGCGTTCGGCTGCGCGCACCTTTTGCTGCACCGGCACCCATTCGTTGGCGACCTCGGGGCGGTAGTCGGCCTGCGGCAGCGCCTGCAGGACGTTGTCTGCGCCCAGGCGCGCCACCAGCAGTTCGAGCATGCGCATCCGGTCTTCCTCGGTGCCGCCCGGCTCGGGGAACAGCGACTCGGTCGGCGGCGCCATCGCTCTCACCTGCTGCGCTTCCAGCACCAGCCCGATGACCGGGGCCGGCAATTCCAGCTTGGCCAGGCGCTCCTTGAGCAGGCGCACCAGGTGCTCGTCGCGCCAGGTGGGTTCGGCCAGCAGGATCTCGAGCGGGGTCGGGGGCATTGCCACCCGGCCCCGCTCGTGTTCGATCAGCAGGGTGATGCGCTCGACCGCGAGCTGGCGCGCACATAGCCAGCCGACCAGCTGCAGCACCAGGTGGTGGGCGCCCGCCAGCAGCAGGTCGGCCTGCTCGATGCGGTCGAATAATTCGAGCCGGGCGCGGAAGCTTTCGGGCGGCACGATCCATTCGAACAGCTCCGGACACATGCCGTAGGCCGCATCCAGGGTATCGAGCAGCGCGCGCCCGCAACGGCGCTGCAGGCCGGGGCGCGGCAGGCGCCGCAGCTCGCCGAGGCGTTCGCAGCCGATGCCGTCGAACCAGGCCAGGTAGGGACGAGCCGGCAGCAGCAGCGCCACCGGCAGGCGGTCGAGGCGGCGTTCGAGCGTGGCCATTTTTACTGTGCGCCCACGCTTGCCGCCGCAGCCCGCCAGCAGCCAGGCCGCCCGCGCCGTCGGTGCGCAACTGACCGAGGCGGTGAAGCCCAGCGCCCGCAAATTGGCGCGCACCCGCGCGCACAGTGCGCGGATGCCGCCGAACAGGCGCAGGCTGGCGCCGATGTCCATCAACAGCGTCGCTTCTTCGTCTTGCGCCACCTGCGGCGTGTATTGCAGCATCGCCAGCGCGACCGCGTTCAGGGCCTCGGCCTCGCGCACGGCGCTACGCTCGTACAGGCGCGCTTCGGGCAGGAGCATGAGCACGCCGCCGCGCCGCATGCCGGGCAGCACGCCCGCCGCCCGCGCCGCCGGCGACAGCGCCAGTACGCGTTCTTGTTCCAGCACGACGCTGCCCGGGTCACTGCACCAGTTGGGGCTGAAGACTTCGAGCGGTAACTGGGGCAGGGACAGGCCGATCCACAAACGCATGTCGTTGCAGTAAAGAAGGAGTGAGGGGCAGGAACAGCGGCGCGTCGCGCTGCGGTCTTTTTGCTAGTGGAGCAAATGTAATATTTGACGTGCTATGGCAGCAGCGATCCTCACGAGCTTCTAACCAAACCTCCACTTATCTCAGTGGCAACATGCACTGTGCACTGAGCCTTCCCGGAGGTCCCTATCGGCCCAGAAGCAACCTAACTCTCGATGAGGTGGCCCTTGTCGCGATTCACAGTAGGTTGCGCATTCAATTGAGTGACGCAACGCGTTCATGAAATCGTTGCGAAGGTATTTTATAGTTGCGTGACTTCGCCACCGCTCTTCCAGTTGTCCCGCTACCTCGCCAAGCTTCACCTGTGACCGCCCTTACTCGCTGTTACACCTGTTGCCACTTCCTGTCACATTACATTCCACCCGCGTTCTAAGATCTGTGAACGGTAGGCTTGCATGTAAAGCTGTTAAACGAGAGGAAGATGATGAAAAACCATACGAAGGCATTCATTGCGGGTGTACTGTCATTAGCATTCGTCGGTAGCGCCGCAGCACAGGTGCGGGTTGGCATATACGCCAGTACGGCTCAACCTTACTATCCCCAAGTTGTAGAAGCGCGCCCACAGTATGTTATTCCTAATCAGTACTATTTGGAGAGTGAGGAAATATACGTAGAACCAAGCTGGCAAGAGCGTCGCGAATGGCGTGAACGGCGCGCATGGCGACGCGCGGCGCGGCTGCAACGGGAGGCGTGGCTAAGAGAACAGTGGCGTAAAGAACAGTGGCGCAAAGAACATTGGTGCAACGAACACGGGCGTTATGAGCAGGAACGGCGTGATTGGCATGACAGGGATTAAGGACAACTTGCTGCCGAATACCGAATAGTAACCTTCGACGTCAGTGATACTTAGGTAAGCGTATCGGTAAGTTCATGAACTACACTACTTTCGTCGGGTTCAGTTTGGCCGCAATGTTGCATCTTTGATGATGTTTTGACTGTGGTTCGCTGTAACCTGCTTCGGGCTCGGATCGTGGAGAACCATCAACCGCTGTCGGTGCCATAAATCCTACGGAACCGATGTGGTTCCGTAGGTACCAATGGCAACTTAGAAGCCGGCGTGAAGTGACAATTTCACGGTGCGGGGGGCCCCCGGCGTAATGTTATTGTCATTATGTGCCGACGCATAGTACTTTTTTTCAAACAGGTTTTCCACGTTCAGTTGCAAGCGGTACTGCTTGTTAAAACGGTAGAACAAGGCGCCGTCGAAACGTGTGAACGATGGCAGCACAGTAGTGTTGGCGGTCGATGTGTACAGACTGTCACGATATACCACCCCAAGCGCTACCCCTATTTGCTCATTGAAGTTATAACGGTTCCACATCGAGAACGTATGCTCTGGCACCATGGCCAGCTTGGCGCCTGACCGCACTGTCGCGGACTGGTCTGCGGTCAACTCGGCGTTCTGATAGGCATAGCCTCCCATCACGCTCCAAGCGGAAGTTAGCTGCCCCGACAGTTCCAGTTCTATCCCCTTGGTGGTCTGACCATCGACCAGAATACTGGTACCAGTGACTGGGCCGGGCACAACTACATTGGTGCGGTCCAGCTGGTAGACCGCTGCGCTGGCAGAAAGCCCGCGATGGATATCCCACTTAAAGCCCAGTTCGGCATTATCGAATTTTTCAGGATCGAACGCCCGATTCGTGGCGGTCAGCGAGGTGAGCTGGTCCCCGGCGCGTGGCACGTAGGCACGGCTAAAGCTCGCATAAAGCGACATCGCTTCGACCGGCTTGTAGATCAAGCCAACACGCGGCGAGACGGGAGTATCAGTAACTTCGAAGGCGCCGTTGCTTGCGGCTAGGCGATTGCGGAAATCCACACTGAAACGGTCGTAACGCAGCCCTGCTATTAGTTGCCATTGAGGGGATAACTCGATGTGGTCCTGAATGTATGCTGACGCTACGTTGGCAACGCTATGGTTGCTGATAGTCGCGGTTGGGAAGCCGACTGCGCCTGTATAGATGGGGTTGGCGGCCGCAACGGTCACGCTGCCGCCCGGGAACACGCTGGCGCGGCGCACGTTGTCGGTCTCTTGACGGCCGAGCTCCAGGCCAGCTGTGAGCTTGTGCCGCACATTGCCTGTGAAGAGCGAGTAAGTCAGGTCAGTCTGGTTGAAACGGTTCGTACGTTCGGTCGCGTCATGATAGGCACCGATAGCCAAGCGGCCGGTCACCGGGTTGACGGCGCTGTTGGCATAAACGTTCTGATAAAACTTGTCGTAGTTGGCGATGCGAGTGCGGTTGCGCAAAACCAGGCCGTTACCGAAGCCATGCTCAACGTAGGCAGTAAAAGCGTTGACTCGTACCGCGGTCGGGCTCAGTTCTGCGCTGCCGAAGAACGTGGACACATCGGTCTCGTAGGGGCGGCCGTTCATAGACGGGATACCGCGGTCAGCAATGCGATCGTCGCGGAAGTGTTCATAGCCCAGGTTGACGCTAGTGTTCGCGCCTGCCCGGATCGTCATCGTCGGGTTGATGCCCTTACGCTCGAGCTCAACGCCATTGCGGTAGCTGTCCGACTGCTCGGCCATGGCACTGATGCGCACAGCCACGTCGGCATTCACTACGTCCCCGACATCGACGGCGACGCGCTTGTGGTCATACGAACCGAAGGTTAACCCCGCCTCGCGGACCTTGTCCCAGCCGGCCTGCTTGCTGACCCGGTTGATTACGCCACCCGAACCGCCGCGGCCGAAGATCATCGCATTAGCACCTTTTACTGCCTCGATGCGCTCGATATTGTAGAAGTCACGGTAGTATTGGACGTCATCGCGGATACCGTCGATATAGAAGTCGCTAGTCGAGCTGTTGCCGCGGAAGACAGCAGTGTCGCGATTGCCTTCGCCTTGCGCGGTAACGATACCAGGCACATAGCGAATTGCGTCAGCGACGCTCTGCATGGCTTGGTCGTCCATCAACTGGCGTGTGATGACGGTGACGGCCTGCGGGATATCACGCAACGGCGCATCAGTCTTCAGTGCACTAACCGGGCCTTTTTCGACATAGCCGGCTTCGATCGCCCCAGTGACCAGCACTTTAGGAACTGCTTGGTTGAGGTCTTCAGCATGCACGATTGTTGCACCAAGAAAACTTGCGACCGCCAAGGCAATACGAGTCGGCTGGAAAATGAATGAACGGGATTTCATAAGTTTTGAGTAGTAGTAAGAATGAAATGGGAAATCGTTATTGTTGATTTTCAGTGCGTGGCGAATCTTTTATGGCAAATCCAATGCAGGAATTGTCATTCCAACGCTTAGGCTCTCGTTGGCGACGCATGCTATCTGCCCTTGGCGCAGCGCTAAGCGGACAAGTAGAAAAGTAGCGCCCCCACCACTGCCGAGAAGGAAGTGAGCACTGCTACGGTACGTAATGTATGGAGCTGGGTCCATAACAGCAGACCGGTAACCGAGAGCAGGATCAGGCTGCCAGCGATCGTGTCAGCGAGCAGCACCCAGAACGCGTTGACGCCGACCGACATATGCAACCTGGTCAACGTGCCGATCGGCGTGGCATCGACCAGGTCCAGTTTCACGAAACGATTGCCAACGTAGTACTCTGCGTTTACGGCGCCCTGCGGCCGATTCAGGTTGATCGTCCACCGCTCGGGTTGCGATAGCTCGCGGCCCGCCCAGATGACGCTACCGGCCGGTTGAGTCTTAATAACGGGTGGCGCAACTGCCGGGAATTTCAATTCCTGTTGCAACCACGCCGACAGGACTGCGGGCGAGGCGAACGTACGGTCGGGCAGCGGCAATTGCGCGCTGCGCTGGACGGTTTTCGCGACCGGGATCTTCATGATGGCGCGGTGATTCAAGATGATGCCGGTAGCCCCGAACAGCAGACCCAACACCGCGCCCCACAGGCCTACATACAGGTGGACCTTGCGCAGCCATGTCAGGGCCACCGCACGCCGGCTGCGGCGGCGCGTGACCTGGCCGGCGGCATGTGGCAACGTGCCCAACTCGGTGCTGCGCTGCATGTCAGAATGCATAGCGCGCCGTCAACTGCACGGCACGAGGAGCGCCGGGCATGATCAGGTTCGGTGAGCTGCCATGTCCAGACACGGTGTATTCCCGGTCCAGCAGGTTCGTCACATTCAATTGCAGGTCGGCGCCGGCAAGGCGATAAGCCACCATCGCGTCAACCGTCGTGAAACCTGGGAGGGTCACGGTATTGCCCGGATTGGCGAACCGGTCGCTGACGTAATTGACTCCTGCGCCCGCGCGTAGCCCCTGGCCGAGCGACTTGGTCACCCAGAAATTGGCACTGTGCCGAGGCGTGAGCGTGGCGCGCTTGCCCTGGATTGGGACGCGCTTGACGACGTTATCGCTGTTATCAAGTGCTGGTGATGAAGTGATGCGCGCGTCCAGCCAGGAGTAGCCAGACCACACCTGCCAGCCTTGCGGCAGCTCGCCGGCGAGCGTGAGCTCCAGGCCGTCCGTACGTTGCACGCCAATCGGAATGAGCCGGTTGGTGACTGGGTCGGTCGACTTGATGTTGGTGCGCTCAAGTCGGAACAGCGACGCGGTTGTCGAAACGGCACCTCCGAGGAAATCAAATTTTGCACCGATTTCCTTATTAGTCGTTTCTTCAGGCTCGATCTGGGCATTATTGGCGGCGAGCGGGAAGTTTTCGGCCGACGGTTGGAATGACTTGCTGTACGACGCGTAATAAGACTGTTCCTCGGTCGGTTGGTACACTAGGCCAATACGAGGGCTCCAGGCGATGTCTTTCCGCGCCAGGTTCGATTGTCCCGCCCGGCGCTCCACCGTCTCCTGCTCGAATCGGTCGTAACGCAAGCCAGCCAGCGCCTTCCATTGCGCCGACAGGGAAACTAGGTCCTGGACGTAGACGCTGCTCGTTTTCATAATGCCGAGATTGTCGGTCGAGGGCGCGGCGGTGACCTGCTTGGGCAGCACTGGCAGGACCGGATTGAACAGCGCAACCGTGGCAACGTTGCTTTGCGAACGGTTCACTTGGTCCTTGTTCTGCTTTCCGAATTCGACGCCGTACAAGATCTGGTGCGCTAGGTTGCCCAGCGATGCTTTTTGGACCAGCTCGGTCTGATTGAAATAGCCATCTTCCTCACGCTTCAGATTGGTGCGGTTGAGAGAGGCAGTGCGCGCCTGCTCGTTCACGGCGCCAACGAGGGTGTTGTTGCGATCCAGGCTGTAGTCATAATGGCGGAAAGCGTTGCGTACAGAAAGGTTATCGTTGAAACGATGCTGGAGCGAAAACCCGAGCGCCGTTACCTCCGCCTGCGAATAGTCGACGTCACGCGCGTTTGCTGCGCCATAGTAAGTTGATGCAGGAACGTCTACCGGGCGCCCTTGATACGACGGAACGCCGAAATCGGTCACACGCCGGTCAGACAGGCGTTCGGCCTGGAACAGGACGCTGGTAGCCTCTCCAAGTTTAACCAGCAACGAGGGGGCGAACGCTTCACGCTCAAGAAATTGCTGGCTGCGATAGCTGTCCGCCCGCTCGACGGCGCCGGTGACCCGGAACGCGGCGCCGGCGTCCATGTAGTTACGTGCCAAGTCCACGGAGGCTCGCTTCTGATCCCGGCTGCCCACTTGCGCCGTGATCTCGCTCTTGTTAATGCCGGGCTTCTTGCTGATACGGTTGATGAGGCCACCAGATGATCCACGGCCATAAAGCACCGAGGCCGGGCCCTTGAGTACTTCGATGCGTTCAATGTTGGACAGGTCACGGAAGTACAACGCATCGTCGCGCAAGCCGTCGATGAACTGGTCCGAGATGGCGGAAAAACCGCGCAGCGTGACTTGGTCGCGCTGTCCATCCCCGTGCGACAGGCCGACGCCAGGCACCGATTTCAGAGCGCTTTCCATTGAAAGGGCAGCCTGGTCCAGCAACAACTGCTGGGGCACTACATTGACCGTTTGGGGAATGTCGCGTAGGGCTGCATCGAGTTTGGTTGCACTCGTCGCAGTCGGTTGATTGTAGTCGTTGGACCCAGAACGCGTACCACTGACCTTGACGACGGACACGTCCGCCTCAGGCTGATTCTGCGTCGATTGAGCAGAAGCTTCAATCATCATCTGCTGAACGGCGAGCGCGGCAATCAGGGCCAACTGGGTCTTCTTCAATGCCATGCTTTTCTCTCTAAAGTAGTCATCTTTTGCTCACTGAGCATCAGCCATGCTAACAAACTGACGCTTTGAATGCGAATTATTCTTATTCGCATTGTTGCATGTTCTACTGACAAGAGGCAAGGAATTTGGTAACCGTGTCCCACGGCTCAGCGTAAACAATCGCTGACTTCGTCCTGCAAGGCTGAAGCAGCGCCGATGAATGGGTCGACCATGAAGCCATCAAACCATCTTGCACTTTCAACCATTCGCCACTTATACTGTATAAACATACAGTATTAGGCTCATCCATGTATACTTCACCTACCATTGTTCCCCCGAAGACTGGGAAAGTGCCACAGTCAGTCCTACGTGACGTATGGCGTGCAAGCGAGTTAGCGATTGCACGATCAACCGCCCAGACCACTGGGCATGAGCTGCTCGACCAGGAACTACCGGATCGAGGTTGGCCAAGGTCAGCTCTGATTGAACTACTTGTGCAGCAAAACGGTATTGGAGAGATGCAATTGCTACAACCAATTTTATCTCCCCTCTCAGTGTCGCAACGGGTTGTGCTTATTCAGCCGCCTTACCATCCCCATCTTATGGCCTGCCGTGCTTGGCAAGTGAATGAACGAAATTTGTTATGGCTCCGCCCAAAAAGTTCATCAGATGCCTTATGGGCTACAGAGCAAATTCTTAAAAGCGGCAATTGCGGTGCCGTCATACTCTGGCAAACCGATATCCGACCTGAAACGCTTCGGCGCCTGAACCTCGCGGCACAAACCACCGATACATGGTTTTGGCTCATGCGGCCTATCTCAGCTGCGGCGAACGCTTCGCCATCACCGTTACGCATAGCACTTCGTCCAATCCCTGGTGGACTTTCTGTGAATATTGTCAAACGAAGAGGGCCTTACTGTGAGAGCCGTCTTTTTATTTCCTTGACGAATATGCCTGTGGTTCGCCGGCCACTGAACAAAGATTATGAAACTCCTGTTAAGCGTCCATCTCCCATCATTGCCACTAGAAGCACTACGCCCGCGTTGGTCTGAATCTGGGCAATTTGTCGTTATCGACCAAGGAGCGGTACTGGCGATGACCTTCGAGGCCGCTCAGTGTGGAATACGCTTACGCATGCGCCGCGATAGCGTATCGGCTCTCGCCCCTACGGCAATAGCTCTGGATCGATCGCCAGAAAAGGAGGACCAGGCGCTCCAGGCTATTGCAACCGCGCTAATGCAGTTCACTCCGGAAATTGTTTTGCAAGAAGAGTTCTCGGTTCTATTGGACGTTAGTGCAAGCCTTACGTTATTCAAGGGGCCCCATTCACTCTGCCTACGCGTTTCCAGCATCCTTAGCTCACTTGGTTTTACCTCGCAAATCGGCACCGCCCCCACAGCAGAAGGCGCATGGTTACTTGCACGAAGCCGACGCCAAGACGGTCTCACTCTACGTCGCCGTACATTATCGATAAAAACCTTGCACCACCGGCTGAGCATGCTGCCTTGCGATTTGCTTCCAAAGGCCGCTCCGTATCGGAACTGGCTTAATGACATTGGGGCCGACCAGGTTGGTGCGCTTCGCAGACTGCCCAGGGCCGGTCTTTTGCGTCGAACTTGCAAGGAATTAATCTATGCGCTTGATCGAGCATACGGCGAAGAACCGGAAATATTTGATTGGATCAAACCACCACTACAGTTCAAATCACGCGTCGAACTCGGTGATCGCATCGAGCACACAGGAGCATTGCTCCACAGCGGAACTAGTCTTATCCTCCAGTTAGTTGGCTGGCTCAAGTCTCTGCAACGAGCAGTCCGAGTTTGCGTTTTCCTTCTTGAACACGAACGTGGTCGCGCCGCAATAGCACCGACAAAGATTGAGATAAGCTTGGCAGAACCCGCATGGGACGAAGGACACCTGATCCGGCTTCTAAAAGAACGTCTTCCGAAGATTCAACTTACCGCACCTGTAATTAGCCTCTGCCTCGAAGCAGTAGAGACCGAAGCCGCCCGCCCAACAAATGAATCTCTTTTCCCCGAACCTGGCGGTTCGCTAGAAGATTACCATCGACTTCTTGAGCTATTAACGGCACGACTTGGTAACGAAAATGTATTAACCCCTAATAATGTTGAAGATTATCTTCCGGAGGTCTACAATGCCTGGGCACCCCCAACAACCAAACCAGTTAAAGATAATACAAAATTCATTGCCAATAATCGGCCATTTTTCTTATTGCCAAAGCCTATTGCGCTACTAGTGCGTAATGAGCGACCATTTTATGGTAGTCCGCTTAAAATAATCCGCGGCCCAGAGCGAATAGAAGCTGGTTGGTGGTGTGAGCAATCTGCTTCCCGAGACTACTTTATTGCTCAGGGAAACGATGGAAGTTGTTATTGGATCTATCTGGAGCGCGCCAATGATGCGCGATGGTTTTTACATGGGTTGTACGCCTAATGAAAACCAAGTCATAAACCTTATGTTTGCCCCTGATGATCCGACGAGAAACCCCACGCTACCATACCGTTGCCAGCACACTAGTAAAACGATCCTCACAGACTAGTCGGCGAATATATGTCTTATATATTCTGACCGACGACGAAGGCAGCAGCGATCCGATGCCTTTAGTTAAATATATCCTTGAAAACGCTAGTAGCCGTTCTTTGGCATGGCAGCGTGAGCTTTGCAGAGCTGTAGGTTTGTTTATAGATTTCATAAGTCGAATCAACAGCATTTCAAGTCTCAACTAGACAGGCCCCAACTCCTTGCTGAATTTGCCGAAGTACTAATTGGCGGAACAATCGAGCTCGATGAGACGGATTCATCAGGCCTGTTCTGGACGTCAAAAACAAACGCACGCGCAAAACTTCTTCTAACGCTTCTAACTGGCTTTTCCGATTGGCTAGTACAGCGCTACGACACAAAACCAATCAATCCTTGGCGTACTGCGTCATACGCAGAGCAGATAGCATATTGGCGGCGGTTTGACGAGCGACGTGCGCACGCACTGCTCGCCCATACGTTCGATCGTGAGGCAATCCAAGCCCGATCAAAGTTTTCACGCACTGTTGCGATAAGGCAGCGGTCGCTTGTTCACGAAACATCGACAGCCAAGCATTTTCCGGAAGAAAAATTAAACGAACTTCTGACCAACGGGTTTCTAATCCGAGGCAACCAACGCTTAAGAAATATGCATGAGAATATGCACGTCCGAGATATCATGATCACAATGCTTTTGCAAGGTGGCGGACTGCGCGAATCGGAACCGTTTCACCTATATGTCAGTGACGTCCTGATCGATCCACAAAATCCTAAGTCAGCAATGGTCCGCTTGTACCACCCACAATACGGATCAGCCCCACACGACTATATCGACCCGCTCACCGGCAAAGTAATCCCTGCAAACAGAGAGGAGTACCTCCGTGTCAAATGGGGTCTGCAACCAAGGAATACCGTTCAAGGACGCTTCCATGCGGGGTGGAAAGATCTAAAGCTAAGTGACGGCAAAGAGAAATATGCGCTGATTCATTGGTTTCCCACATACTGGGGCGAGGCGTTTCTTATTTTATTCAAGAATTACATTATGAATTCTCGCAGCCGACATGCTCTGCATCCTTATTTATTTGTCAGCGCAAAAGAGGATGTCAAAGATGCTCCCTATACGATTGGCGCATACCGACAACTCCATGGAAAAGCAGTCAGGCGCATCGGGCAATGTCCGAAACGGCGTCTTGCGAAGGTTTCGAGATCGAACGCTGGGAAGTGATTTTGTCGGATTTATGTTAACACCAACAAGACAGCTGATCGCTTTAAAGACAGTAAGGACCGCGGCTACGAAATTCCATGGCAACATGACGAGGTTATATCGTTGGTGCAGACCACGATTAAGTGGCAGGCGACATACAACCCGATTTTTGAGCCCACCCGTTGGGCGGATCTTACCAACCCAGTCTACATCCGCAATTTTACTGAAGCGCAACTTAAAGCTCGTGGTTCGACATGCTTTCTATTTCGCGACCCGAACAAGTCGCGTAAGGACCAGCCTATAACGTCTTCCAGGTTAGCTCATTTTTGGCGAAAACTACTCGACGAACTGGAAAGACGGGTTGCCGCACGAAGCGAAGTTCTCCCAAACGGGCAACCGATTCGGTTTATCGACTCGCGTGGAAAAGACGGAAGACCCGTGGTTCCGGCGTTTGACCTGCACTCGCTACGAGTTTCGATCCTTACGGCTCTGTCGGTGGAGGGCGGCGTGCCCCTTGCCATTCTCAGCAAATGCGTAGCGGGACACGCTACGATTCTGATGACCCTATACTATCTTAAGCCTGGAGCTTCCTATATTTCGCAAAAATTAGCTGAGGCACAAGAACGAATATTGAGCCGGGAAAAAGAAAATTATCTCCGCTTTCTTCAAGACTGTAATTTGAAGCAGGCAGAGTCGGTAGTTGCGAGTAACAACCAAATTGGCCTGCATGCTTTACAAAAGAACAGTCCCACCGCTTGGCTCGTAGGGGATCTGGGCATTTGCCCTGTTGGCGGGAGCATGTGCGCGACAGGTGGCCCAAAAGTGACTGGCGAAAACAACCGTCACGATTATCAGGCTACTCCAGGCGGGCCAAGGAACTGCATCCGATGCCGCTTCTTTATCTCAGGCCCAGCATTTCTTGGCGGACTCGTCGCGCATTTTAACTCGATCGGTATCGAGATAATGGATGCTAGCACTCGGCTCCGAAAGATGGAAAACAGCATTATCGAGTTAGAAAACATGATGGCCGAGAATAGCGAAGGCCACCAGAAAGCATCGAGAAAGCTTGATTCTCTGTATGGGCGGCGCGAAGCGGCCTTAACGGATCTGGACGATGTTTCCCATAATTGGCACTCCACCTATTCTATGATTGAGCGAGCTAAGGCATTGATCAACACGGAGCCGCTTGCAAAGCACATTGGCTCTACCGTTCGACTCCTTGCAGGGGGGTGTGAAGGCGGCAGGCCCAGCGCGGCCAGCGCCAGGGCTTGCGGTGCATGGGGCGGCTGCAACAGGACGATACGGCGCTCGGCACAGGCCTGCAGGGCCGGGCGCAGCAGGCGCATTTCGCCGATGCCGGGCTGCTGCTGCAGGAGCTCGACGAGCGTGCCGACCGGCCAGCCGCCGCCGGGCAGCTGGGACGACAAGGCCGCATGCCCGGTGTCGACGCAGCGTGTGCCGGCATGCGCCAGTTGCGATGCGCGCCAGAGCGAAGGATGCAAGGACTCGGGCGCCGCCAAATGAGGTGAGCAGTTCATGATGATCTGGCAAAAATACTGTATAAACGTACAGTACTCGCTCGTTCTGGATTTGGCAAGATGTATTCATTCCGGACATACCAGTGAGGTGATTGGTATTGACAAAACTTAAACCCGCGCAGCCTCCGGAAAACCCGGCCTTGGCAGGGAAACATGAAATAATGGCGGCTCGTCCATTTACATCCAGACAATGACCATCCTGTTCCCCGCACTCCACGGAGCCAGCCCATGACCTCGCTCCAGCTCGTCGGCGCGGTGCTGTTCGCGATTGCCCTGGTCCATACGTTTTCCACCAAACTGTTCCACTCGCTGGCCCGGCGCCATCCACGCCATGCCGGCCTGTTCCACCTGCTGGGCGAAGTCGAGGTGGTGTTCGGTTTCTGGGCCTTCGTGCTGGTCCTCAGCATGGCCCTGCTGGCAGGTGGCGACGCGGCCATCGGCTACGCCGAGTCGCGCCACTACACCGAGCCGCTCTTCGTCTTCGTGGTGATGGTGATCGCGGCCTCGCGGCCGGTGCTCGACACCGTGCGCGACCTGCTGGTCTTTCTTGCGCGGCTGGCGCCGGTGCGCACCGAGGTGGCCCTGTGCTGGCTCGGCCTGGCGCTGGTGCCGCTGAGCGGCTCCCTGATCACGGAACCGGCCGCCATGACCCTGGCCGCCCTGATGCTCGCGCCCCAGGTGTTCCGCCCCGGCATTCCCGAGCCACTTAAATACGGCGCGCTGGGCGTGCTGTTCGTGAACGTCTCGATCGGCGGCACCCTCACGTCCTACGCCGCCCCGCCGGTACTGATGGTGGCCGGCGCCTGGGGCTGGGACAGCGCCTTCATGGCCGGCACATTCGGCTGGCGCGCGGCGGTCGCGGTGGTCTTCAACGCCAGCGTCGTCACCGTGCTGCTGCGGCGCCACCTGACGGCCGCCGATACCGTGGCGGAGGTGCGCATGCCCTGGCTGGTGTCCGCCGTCCACCTGGCACTGCTGGCCGCCGTGGTGCTGTTCGCGCACCACCCGGTGCTGTTCATCGGCCTGTTCCTGCTCTTCCTCGGCTATACCCAGGCCTACCCGAAACACCAGTCGCCGCTGATCCTGAAGGAAGGCCTGCTGGTGGGCTTCTTCCTGGCCGGGCTGGTCGTATTGGGCGGGATGCAGCAGTGGTGGCTGCAGCCGCTGGTCTCCAGCCTGGAGCCGACCGCCCTGTTCTTCGGCGCGCTGGCACTGACGGCAATCACCGATAATGCAGCCCTGACCTATCTCGGCTCGCTGATCGAGGGATTGTCGGCCGAAGCCAAGTACATGCTGGTGGCCGGCGCGGTCGGCGGCGGCGGGTTGACCGTGATCGCCAACGCCCCCAACCCGGCCGGCGCCGCCCTGCTGCGCGCGGGCTTCGAGCACGGGTCGATCGGCATGGGTGGACTGTTCCTGGGGGCGCTGGGCCCCACCTGCGTGGCGGCAGCCATGTTCCTGATCTAGCTTGGGAGAGAAAGCAATGGACGACGACATCCTGGTCAGCAAGGCCGGCACCATCGAACGCTGCTGCCGGCGCGCGCGCGACGAATACGAGAAGGACCCGACCACCTTCGTCAGCGACCTTACGCGCCAGGATGCAGCCACCCTCAACGTGATCCGCGCCTGGGAAGCCGCCATCGAGATGGGCGACTACGTGATCGGCAACGCTAGGCTCGGCCTGCCGCACGACGAGCGCGAAGTCATCACCCTGCTGGCCGAACACGGCTGGATCGAGGCCACCCTGGCCGAAGACCTCAAGCGCACCGGCGAATTCTGCCGCGCCGAATGGGATTACCAGGAAGCGCCGCTGCCGGCGCTGGTCACCATCATCAAGCGCGGGCTGGACGATTTCACGGTGTATGCGGCGGCGCTGGTGAGCGGCGCCAGCCAGCCCGGGCTGGCGCAGGATCCCTGACCTTCGCCGGCTGGATGTGCCGCATCACGCCTGCGGCTCGTGCACGTCGTCCACTTCCACATCCTCGGCGGCGATCTTTTCGTCGGCCAGCGCGTGGTCTTCCTCGTCCGCGGCCAGACCTTCCTGCTCCGCGCCGCGTGCGGCGTCATAGGTCAGCTCGACCAGCATCGCGAAATGGTCCGATCCGAAATGCGGGAGCCGCTTGATGAAGGACAGCGTGAAATGCTCGCTGTGGAACAGGTGGTCGAGCGGCCAGCGGGCGAACCAGTAATCGGCATGGAAGGTATTGAACATGCCGCGCCCGATACGCGGGTCGAGCAGGCCGCTGATCTTGCGGAACAGCCGGGTCGTAGTCGACCACGCCACGTCGTTCAGGTCGCCGGCCACGATGACCGGCGTGTCGTGGCCGGCTTCGGCCACGCTCTTGGCGACCACCAGCAGTTCGGCATCGCGCTGGGTGGACTCCTCGTGTTCCGTCGGGCTGGGCGGGGTCGGATGCAGGAGATGCATGCGCACTTTCTTGCCCGACTCCAGCTGGACCAGCGTATGGATCGACGGGATGTCGTCCTCGACCAGGAATTGCAGCTTGCTGTCCTCCAGCGGCAGCCGGGAATACACATGCATGCCATATAAATTATCGAGCGGGCACTTGACCGAATGCGGGTAGTCCGCGTCGAGCACATCCAGCCTTTCCTGCCACCACGCATCCGTTTCCAGCGTGACGAAGATATCGGGCTGGTGCTCCCGGATCAGGGCAATCAGACCATCGGTATTGCGGTTGGTGGTCAGCACGTTCGCTGTCAGGATACGGAACTGGCGGCTCGACTCGGCCACGACCGAGACCTTGACTTCCTGGGGAAAGAACTTTGTGTATGGAATGATCCACCACGCCTGGTAGGCCAGGCAGGCGGCGTTGGCAACCACCAGGAGCTGGAATGCCGGCTCTTGCCAATCCAGGAACACGCATTGTCCGATCAGTACCACGACGGACAGAATCGCCAGTTGCAGGCGCGGGAAATCCCAGTCACGAATCCACCACACTGGATTGCGCAGCAGCGGCAGCAGCGTTGCCAGCACGATCAGGGCAACGAGGGTCGCGAAAATAGGTAGCATGGCTGTCTCGGAGGCAGTTGATGAGCTCATCACAAAATTGCGATGGCCCGAGTATGCGGCCTTTCGATACGGCAGTCTGTGCGCTAGCGTGCGTAAACGCCTACGATTTTGCGCGCCCTGCCTCGCTTATTACAGCTACTTACACAAACCACCCCAGCCTGCCTTCTCAAGGCTGCGGCGGGCTTGTACCATAGGCGCCATCCGGTTCTTCCCACGAAAGATGTCCATGAAATTCAGCCAGTTTTCCCGCGCGCTCTGCCTGGCAGCCTTCGCAGCCGCCTGCGCCGTCCCGGTTCACGCCACCAGCTTCACCTCCTCGGCGTCCAGCGCAGGATCGGCCTCGTCGGGCAGCATCTCCGACTCGATCGGCAGCTCCAGCAACAGCTCGGGCGACGACAAGAAAGTGGCGGCCGGCGAATACCGTGTGATCGATGTCGCCCAGGCCCCGGCCAAGCCGGACACCACCCGCATGACCCTGCGCGCCGTGGCCGGCCCGGCGCGCGAGTTCACCCTCGACGTGCCGAACCGCGCCCTGGCGCAACGTCCCGTGACTGCAGGCGAACTGGTGCAGGTAAGCGAGCGCGTCTACGGCTATGAATTCGCCCACGCCGATACCAGACACTCCTTCTTCCTGGCGCTGCAGGACGACTGGTACCGCGACCTCGGCTCGCGCAAAGTCACCATTTGATGTTGCTTCGCCCTGCCGCCGCGGCGCTCCTGCTGGCCGCGAGCGCAAGCGCAACGGCCGGGCTGCCCACCTTCTGCGAGCGCTCGCTCGACATCAGCGCCGCCGACCAGGACCGCGTGCTGCGCTTCGCCGGCGCAGTCAAGGGGGAGCTCGAGCGCTCGGGCGCCGGCGTGGCGCTGATCGCACGCGCCGGCCTTGACCTGAGCCGTTTCGGCCAGCTGTATTCGCATGCCGGCATCGCCCTGCGCGACAATCCGGGCGGCCCCTGGGCCGTGCGCCAGCTCTACTACGCCTGCGACGAATCGCGCCCGCGCCTGTTCGACCAGGGCGTGGCCGGCTTCGCGCTCGGGGCCGATGCGCCAGCGCGCGGCCATATCGCGCTGCTGTTCTTGCCGGAACAAGACAGCGCGCTGTTGGAAGCGGCCGCGCTGGACAAGCGCCTGGGCCTGGCCCTGCTCTCGAGCCAATACAGCGCCAATGCCTATGCCTACGGCACCCGCTACCAGAACTGCAACGGCTGGGTGGCCGAGCTGATCGCCAGCGCCTGGGGCCGCCTCGACGGCCGGACGCATGCGCGCGATGCTGCCCAAAGCTGGCTGCGCACCCGGGGCTATACCGCCGGGCCGATCAGGATTCCCTCGCACTGGATGATGTTTGCCGGGCAGTTCGTGCCGCTGGTGCACATGAACGACCACCCGCTGGAAGATACGCACGCGCTGGCGCTGCACGTGAGCGTGCCGGCCTCGATCGAGGATTTCGTGCGCCGCCAGGCGCCGCAGGCGCGGCGCGTGGAGCTGTGCCATGACAGCAGCCGCATCGTCGTGCGGCGCGGCTGGGAGCCGATCGGCGCCGGCTGCGAGCCCCGGCCGGGCGATGAAGTGATCAGCCTGGCGCCCTAGGCGCCCGCGCCTCGTTTATTTACCCGCGATGCTCAGGATATTGCCGTCCGGGTCTTTCAGCCATGCAACCTTCATCCCGCTGCCGACGTGGACGTCGCCTTCCAGCCGCATGCCTTCCATGTTGTAGCGCTCGAAGATCGCGCCTTTCGATTTCAGGTCGACGACGATTTCCTCGATCTGCTCACCGACATCCCAGGTGATGGCGGTGGCCTGGTTGCTGCCGGCGAACTCGGACCGGTACACATAGATCCGGGAATTCCCGCTCTGGAAGGACAGGACCTCGCCCTGGGTGCAATCACCCGCTTCGCCTTCCTGCAATCCCAGCACCGTGCCGTAGAACTCCCTTGCCTTCGCGATATCGCGCACCCCGACCGTTGCAATTGCTTCCGCAGTGGACAACATGATCACCTCCCCAGGAGATATGAGCGGATAGCCTACTGCGATCCGGCGGCACATAGCGCACTACTGAGAACTTTCAGACAAGAAAAAGCCCTGCATCAAGCAGGGCTCGTGGACTGCGTCGCTACGATGCTTACGCTGCGTTGTCGGCCAGCTTGCGCAGGACGGCGGGCGAGACCGAATCGCGTCCGCGGCTCATGCTGTAGAGCGCCCAGATGTCGCCGGCGTCGGCTTTGCGCAAAGCGGCCGGCGATGGACGGCTGAACAGGCTCTGGATGAAGTCGAGGGCGATACTGGCGACATTGGCCGCGGCTGGCAGGGAATGGGACATGACTTTCCTCACGGGCAAAAAATTTGGATAGCTTCAGTATGCGCCCTTTGAGATAGAAATCAAATTGACATCCATGATGATCGTCATTCACAAATCAACTATCTCCACGATGCTGTGCGTGCGCTGCTATTGGCTGAACTGGTATCATGCGCGTTTTCCGGACGTCGGCCCCGAGGCTGTCTGACAGCCCGCCCGTCCCTCACCCTACAGAAGATCAAGAATGAGCACACCATCCAACCTGCCCTCCTTCTGGAGCCGGCTCTCGATCGCTTTCGGCAGTTTCTTCAAGTCGCTGGGCGACGCCGAATTCGCCGCGCGCGTGCGTGATGACGGGGTCGGTCCCGTGGCCGCTCCCGCCCCGGCGCCTGCACCTGCGCCGGCGCCGGCGCCGGCCGCACCGACGCTGCGCGCCCCGACCGCCGAATCGGCCCTGCAGCTATTGACTTTGTTCCAGCGCGAAGCACGCCTGATCGACTTCGCCCACGAAAACCTGGCCGCGTATTCCGACGCCGACATCGGCGCGGCGGCCCGCGTCGTGCACGAAGGCTGCGCGCGCGTGCTGCGCGAGCATTTCACGATCGAACCGGTGCGTTCGGAAGCGGAAGGAGCACGCATCACCCTCGAAGAAGGTTTCGACGCCGCCAGCGTGCGCCTGACCGGCAACGTGGTCGGCGCGGCCCCATTCAAGGGCACGCTGTCCCACCGCGGCTGGCGCGCCGCGAAGGTCCAGTTGCCGCAGCTGGCCGAGAAGCACGACGCGCGCGTGCTGGCCCCGGCGGAGGTGGAACTGTGAGCGACGCACAGAATGCCCGCTACGCCATCGGCATCGACCTGGGCACCACCCACAGCGCTCTGTCGTATGTCGACCTGCAGGCCAGCGACGGCGAAAAGACCCTCGACGGCGTGCTGGCCATCCCGCAGCTGACCGCCCCCGGCACGGTCGACACCCTGCCGCTGCTGCCTTCTTTCCTGTACCTGCCGCACCCGGACGAACTGGCGCCGGGCGAACTGGCCCTGCCCTGGAGCGCCGAGGGCGAAACCACGATCGCCGGCGAGATGGCCCGCAGCCGCGGCGCCACCACCCCGATCCGGCTGGTGTCCTCGGCCAAGAGCTGGCTGAGCCACCCGAGCGTGGACCGCCGCGCCGCCATCCTGCCGCACGATGCGCCGGAAGAAGTCACGCGCGTCTCGCCGCTCGAAGCGTCCACCCGCTACCTGGCGCACCTGGCCCAGGCCTGGAATGCGGCGCACCCGGACGCGCCTTTTGAACAGCAGCAGGTCACCGTCACCATCCCCGCTTCCTTCGACCCGGGCGCGCGCGAACTCACCGCGGAAGCAGCGCGCGCCGCCGGCTTCGCACCGACCCTGCTGGAAGAGCCGCAGGCGGCCCTGTACAGCTGGATCCAGGGCAGCGGCGGCGCCTGGCGCAAGCAGGTCAAGGCTGGCGACATCGTGCTGGTGGTCGACGTCGGCGGCGGCACCAGCGACTTCTCGCTGATCGCCATCCTCGAACGCGAGGGCAAGCTCGAACCGCACCGCGTGGCCGTGGGCGACCATATCCTGCTCGGCGGCGACAACATGGACCTGGCGCTGGCCCACCTGGTGGCGCGCAAACTCCAGGCCAATGGCACCCAGCTCGACTCCTGGCAGATGCGCGCCCTCACCTACGGCTGCCGCAGCGCCAAGGAGCACCTGCTGGCCGACGCCGAGGCCACCACCTGGCCGATCGTCGTACCGAGCCGCGGCTCGAAGCTGATCGGCGGCTCGATCCGCACCGAACTCACGCGCGAGGAAGTCACCACCTTCATTCTGGATGGCTTCTTCCCGCGCGTGGAAGCGAGCGCCCGGCCTGCCGTGCGTACCCGCGCCGGCCTGACCCAGGTCGGCCTGCCGTATGCGCAGGACGCCGCCATCACCCGCCACCTGGCGGCCTTCCTGGCACGCCAGGCCGGCGCCACCGCGGAACTCGAAGGCTTTAGTGGCCGGGTAAACGGGGACCACCGCGACGGCGGACCGAGCTTCCTGCATCCGAGCGCCGTGCTGTTCAACGGCGGCGTGTTCAAGTCCGCCATCCTGTCCCAGCGCGTGATGGACACCATCAACGACTGGCTGTACATGGAAGGGGCCGAGCCTGCACGCTCCTTGGCGGGCGCGGACCTCGACCTGGCGGTGGCGCGCGGCGCGGCCTATTACAGCTATGCGCGCCGTGGCGGCGGCGTGCGCATCCGCGGCGGCACGGCCCGTTCCTACTACGTCGGCGTGGAATCGTCGATGCCGGCCATTCCCGGCATGGAGCCCCCGATCGAAGCGCTGTGCGTGGCGCCCTTCGGCATGGAAGAAGGCAGCGAACTCGAACTGCCGGGCCAGGAATTCGGCCTGGTGGTGGGCGAGCCGGTCACCTTCCGCTTCTTCGGTTCCACCACGCGCCGCCAGGACCGCATCGGCGAGGTGCTGGAATTCTGGGGTCCGGAAGAACTGCAGGAACTGCACGAAATCCAGGCGACGCTGCCGGCGGAAGGCCGCGTCGCGGGCGACGTGGTGCAGGTCAAATTGCATGCGCTCGCCACCGATACCGGCACGCTTGAACTGGCCGCCGTCGCGCGCGATGGCCAGCGCTGGAAGATCGAGTTCGACGTCCGCAGCGCACAGTAAGCGGCAGTGACGTCCTACCTCGTCAGCATCGACCTGGGCACCACCAATACGGTGCTGGCCTATGCCGCCCCTGGCGTCACGCAGGTCGAACTGCTGGCGATCGACCAGCTGGTGGCGCCCGGCGAAGTGGCCGCGGCGCCGCTGCTGCCGTCGATGCGCTACCACCCTGCCGAGGGCGAACTCGCTCCCGGCGAACTCCAGTTGCCCTGGACGGCGCACGACCCGGCCGGGGTCGAACGCGTGGCGATCGGCCGCCTGGCGCGCGTGCTCGGCGCGCACACGCCGGGACGGCAGGTAGCCAGCGCCAAGAGCTGGCTATCGCACGCCGGCGTCGACCGCATGGCGCCCATCCTGCCCTGGGGTGCGCTTGACGCCGAGGTCCCGAAGGTGTCGCCGGTCGCGGCCAGCGCCAGCTATCTCGCGCACCTGCGCGCCGCATGGAACACACGCTTCCCCAAGGCGCCGCTGGAACGCCAGCAGATCGTCCTTACCGTTCCCGCTTCCTTCGACGAAGGCGCGCGTGCGCTGACCCTGGAAGCGGCGCGCATGGCGGGCCTGCTCGAGGTGCGCCTGCTGGAAGAACCGCAGGCGGCCCTTTACGACTGGCTGTACCGGCACCGCGCCACGCTGGCCCGGGACCTCGCGGGTACGCGCCTGGTGCTGGTGGCCGACGTCGGCGGCGGCACCACCGACTTCAGCCTGGTCAAGGTGGAGCCAGGCGCGGACGGTGAACCCGGGCTCACCCGCATCGGCGTGGGCAACCACCTGATCCTCGGCGGCGACAACATGGACCTGGCGCTCGCGCGCCTGGCCGAATCGCGCCTCGGCGGGCAGGATGCCCAGCCAACGCGCCTGTCGGCCGGGCGGCTGGCCCAGCTCACCGAACGCTGCCGCGCGGCGAAGGAACAGCTGCTGGCGCCGGATGCGCCGGACCAGGTCACGGTCACCCTGCTTGGCGCGGGCTCGCGCCTGATCGGCGCCAGCCAGTCCGCCAGCATCACGCGCGAGGACGTCGAGCGCATCGTCCTCGACGGCTTCTTCCCGCCCAACGAAGCGCAGGAGCCGCCCAAACGGGCCCGTGCCGGCATCGTCGAATTCGGCCTGCCGTATGCGAGCGACCCGGCCATCACCCGCCATCTGGCCGGCTTCCTGCGCCAGCATGCGCAGGCGGCGCGCGAGGCGCTCGGTATTCCAGACGACGGCAGCCTGCCGGTGCCCGATACCCTGCTGCTCAATGGCGGCGTGTTCCGCGGCGCGGCGCTGGCTCAGCGCCTTGGCGAGGTCTTGTCTCGCTGGCGCGGCGCGCCCGTGCACGTGCTGCACAACGAGGATCCCGACGTGGCCGTCGCGCGCGGCGGCGTCGCCTATTCGCTGGCGCGCGCGGGACAGGCGCCGAACATCGAAAGCGGCTCGGCGCGCAACTACTACCTGCTCCTCGATGCCGAACATTCGGGCGACAGCTTGCGCGCCGTCTGCCTGCTGCCGCGCGGCGCGCCGGCCGGCATCGAGGTTCGCCTGGAAGGCCGCAGCTTCGCGCTGCGCCTGGGGCGGCCGGTGCGCTTCCACCTGGTCTCCTCGACGGCCGATCCGGGCGGACGGCTGCCGCAGCCGGGCGAGCTGCTCGACCTGCCGGCCACGGACATCGTGCGCCTCCCGGCCATCTCCACCGTCCTGCGCGGCGGAGGCACGGCGCGTACCGCGGACATCCCGGTGCAGCTGGCCGCGACTTTATCGGAAGTCGGCACGCTGGACGTGTTCTGCGTGGCCGAGGACGACGACGCCCGCCGCTGGCGCCTCGAATTCCAGCTGCGCGGCGAAGCCGATGAGCTGCCTGAAGATGCCACGCTGCCGCCCCAGCTCGACGAGGCGGTCGTCCTCATCGACCGCATCTTCGGCAACCGTTCGCAGCAGGTCGACCCGCGCGAAGTGCGCCAATTGCGCGCCTCGCTCGAACACCTGGTAGGCGCGCGCGAGCGCTGGACCACGCCCTTGCTGCGCCGCCTGTTCGACGCCCTGCTGGCGCGCGCCAGGGGCCGGCGCCGCTCCGCCGAGCACGAGCGCGCGTGGCTGAACCTCGCCGGGTACTGCCTGCGGCCCGGCTTCGGCCACCCGCTCGACGAATGGCGCATCGAGCAGCTGTGGGCCCTGTTCGACACGGGCGTGCAATACCACAAGGACAGCCAGGTGCGCGCCGAATGGTGGACGCTGTGGCGGCGCGTGGCCGGCGGCCTGTCGCTCGATGCGCAACTGCGGCTGCTCGACGATTTCGCCTTCAACCTGCAGGCCGACGCCTCCGAACGCGGCCGCCGTCCCGTCACGCTGGTGGACGGCACCGAGGACGACATGCTGCGCGTGGGCGCCTCGCTCGAACGCATCCCGTCCGCCTACAAGGCCGAGATCGGCGAGTGGTTGATAGGCCAGATCATGGAGATGCCGGGTGGCGCGAAGATCGACGCCAGAGCCGCGGCCAGGTACGCCCGTTACCTGTGGGCGCTGGGCCGGGTCGGCGCGCGCCAGTCCTTCCACGGCGCCGCGCACGAAGTGGCCCCAAGCGCGTCGGCCGAAGCCTGGCTGACCCGGCTCTTGAGCCTCGACTGGAAGAAGATCGAACCGGCCGGCTTTGCCGCCGCCCACATCGCGCGCATGACCGGCGACCGCTCGCGCGACATCGGTCAAGCGGTGCGCGACGAGGTGCTGCGGCGCCTGTCCGCCACCGGCGCACCACCGGCCTGGACGGCGATGGTGCGCGAGGTGGTGGAACTCGACCAGGCCGTCGAGACCCGCATGCTGGGCGATGCGCTGCCGCCGGGCCTCAAGCTGCTGCGCTGAACTCGACTTCAGCAGAACACGAAGTCCTCGTTCGACGCCGGCACGGCGCGCAGCACATTGCCGAACACGAACCAGGCAGAACCGGCAACGCCGGCGACCGACAGGACCCACAACAAGAATGCAGACATGATCGACTCCTTGGCAAGCTCAACTTTCGCACAGGTGTGCGAAATTACTTCAAAAAAATGGACGGACCTGTCTTGTCGCGCCCGATCCCACAACCCTATTCCAGGTCGCTGAAACTCTTGTACGTCGATATCAGCCGGTTGAAAGCCCGCTGCGCCCGGCGCGGCACCGTGTCGTCGTGCAGGAAGCGCGCGTCGTGCATCACGCCGATCACCAGGCTGTAGATCTCGAACACCAGCTGTTCGGGCTCGGTGTCCGGCCGCAGGTGTCCGGCCTCCATCGCCTGCAGCACCGTCTTGCGCAAGGAGGCGCGCCACCTGACCACGCCTTCTTCGATCCGGTCGCGCAGTGGACCCGGAACGTCGTCGAACTCGAAGGCTCCCGCCGCATACAGGCAGCCGCCGCGCGCCGTCTCGCTGCCGATCTTCTTCAGCCACAAATTCACCTGCAGCGTCAGGCGCTGCAAGCCCTTGGGCACCTGCAGCGAAGGCAGGAATACTTCATCGGCAAAACGGCGGTCGTATTCGTCCAGCACCGCGCCCTGCAGGGATTCCAGCGAACCGACCCGCGAGAACACGCCGCTCTTGCTGATGCCGGTGCGCTTGGACAGTTCGCCCAGCGACACCTTGCCGATACCCTCGGCGGCCGCCATGTCGACCGCGGCTTCGAGGATCGCAGCGTAGGTCGCTTCGCTTTTGGCGGTGATGGCGGCGGCGGTGTTCATACACCTACTTTAGCACAGGTGTGCGAAACAACAAGGGAATTTTTCAGGACAATGAGCCAGGCAGAGACAGGGCTGAGGCTGGCGCGCGGGCTGGGGCCAGCCCGCGCGCGCAAGGCCCCTGGTTCAGCGGCGGCTGAGCCAGCTCAGGCGGGAAAAAAGGGAATCGAACAGCGAGATGACCGGACGGGTCGGGATCAGTTTGCCCAGTGGGCCGGCGTAGTTGCAGCGCGAGTTGACAGTCATTTGTTTTATCTCCGAAACATTACTTAGCACATTAACTACAGAGCAAATCATTTTCTGTGCACTAACTCGCTTAACGCAGCAAGCAGCACTTTCTGTCGCGCGCGGCGCCACACGATTGCGCCATATCATGCGATTGGCAAGGTCGCACCCTGGCCTCGATGGACAGGCATGCTGGCTTTGCCGGTTACTCAACGACCATGGAGGTGATGATGAGCTACGCAGATCGTGACAGGTATGGCATCTACAAGGACACCCGCGGCAGCGGCCCCGGCCCGGCGCTGATGGGTGCGGACACATTGATCGGTGATAGTGTAGTCAATGCCGCAGAGGATGATCTCGGCGACATCAAGGAAATCATGCTCGACATGCAGACCGGCCAGGTCGCGTATGCCGTGCTGGCCTTCGGCGGCTTCCTCGGCCTGGGTGAAAAGCTGTTCGCCGTGCCCTGGCAGGCGCTGCACCTCGACACCGTGAACAAGCGCATGGTGCTCGATGTCGAGAAGGAAAGGCTGAAAAACGCCCCCGGCTTCCACAAGGATGCCTGGCCCGACATGAGCGACGTCGCCTGGGCCACCAGCATCCACAGCTTCTACGGCACCGACATCGATCGTCCGCGCGCCCCTTCCATGGGGCCCGGCTCGTCGGTGCGGGGCATGACCGGCACAACCGGCGTCGGCTCCGGCTCGGCGATGGGCAGCGGCATGGGCTCGAGCATGGGGGCGGGTTCGGCCGGCGGCACCGGCAGCACCGGCGGCGCGGGCAGCAGCGTCGGCGTCAGCGTTGGTTCAGGGAGCGTGCATGGTGATTCGTACGGGGTCGGCGGCAGCGCCGATCCGCGGCCGGGGCATGATGGAGATGACAAGGATTTGAGCCGGATTCGGGGCAGCAATATCGGCTGATCTTGTAGGGTGGGCGGGGCAGCCTAGGCCAATGGCCTGGGCTGCCCCGCCCTACGATGATCATCTGATCATCGATTCCCACACCTTCTGCAGCCGCTTGGCCGACACCGGCATCGGCGTCCTGAGCTCCTGCGCAAACAGCGACACCCTGAGTTCCTCCAGCATCCAGCGGAATTCCAGCATGCGCGGGTCGTTGTTCTTGCTGGAGAGGTTCTTGAGCGTGCGCTGGAACTGGCTGGCGGCGCTCTGCCATTCGGCCATCAGCTGCGCGTCGCGCGACGGATTGCCGCGCAGCTTTTCCAGCCGCACGTTGATCGCCTTCAGGTAGCGCGGGAAGTGGGCCAGCTGGCTGTACTCGTTGTCCGCGATGAAGCGCTTGTGGATCAGCCCCTGCAACTGGGCCTGGATGTCGGCCGCCACCGCCGCGGGCAAGCTCTGGATGCGCTTGGGCATGCCGTGGAATTCCGCCAGCACCGACCCCACCAGCCGCGCCGTTTCGTTGATCAGGAGCCCGATGCGGGCCTTGCCCTCGTCCCGGCGCTTGTTGAACGCGGCCGCATTGATGGGCAGCGGATCCTGCAGGCAGGCGATGTCGACCGCCTTGGCGATGATCTGGTCGCGCAGGTCTTCCTGCGAGCCCACGCTCATGAACTGCATGCCCATGTTCTGCAGCCCGGGGATGTTCTTCTCGGCGAACTTGAGCTGCTCCTTCAACTGCAGCATGAACAGGCGGCGCAGGCCGACGCGGTGGGTGCGCGCCGCCACGTTCGGGTCGTCGAAGACTTCCAGGTCGCAGTGCGTGAGCTTGTCCACCAGCGCCGGGAAGCCGATCAGCGTCAGCTTGCCCTGGGTGATCTCCAGCAGTTCCGGCAGCTCGCCGAAGCTCCAGGTGGTCAAGCCGGTGTGCTGGCTCGCGCCCGCGGGCGCGGCAGGTGCCGGTGCAGCCGCGGCAGCCGATGGCTTCGTCACCGGCCCGGCGCCGCCCTTCCCTTTTGCCGCCACTGGTACGGCAGGCTGCAAGCGCGCCGGCGCGGCCGAGGGCGTGGCTTCGGCCAGCTTCTGGAAGCTCTGGCGCGCCTGGCCACCCAGCTCCGCCTGCAGCGTCGCCAGGTTGCGGCCCATGTCGAGCTGGCGCCCGTGCTCGTCGATCACTTTGAAATTCATCGACAGGTGCACCGGCAGCGTCTCAAGCTTGAAGTCGCCGGTCAGCACGTTCACGCCGGTCTGTTCGCGCACGTCCGCAATCAGCACGTCCACCAGGTCGCCCCGGCCAAAGCTGCCGGCGCGGTCGATGCGCTCGACAAACTTCGCCGCGTAGTCCGGCAGCGGCACGCAGTGGCGGCGCAGCTTCTGCGGCAGCGATTTGAGCATCAGGTGCACCTTCTCCTTGAGCATGCCCGGCACCAGCCAGCCCGCCCGCTCTTGCGGGATCTGGTTCAGCGCGAACAGCGGCACGGCGAGGGTCACGCCATCGCGCAGGCTGCCCGGCTCGAAATGGTAGCTCAGCCCCATCTCGATGCCGGTGACGTTCATCGTCTTGGGGAACAGGTCGGTGGTGACGCCGGCCGCCTCGTGCCGCATCAGTTCTTCGCGGATCAAATAGAGCAGCCTGGGGTTCTCGCGCGAGGCGTCCTTGTACCACTTCTCGAAGCCGGCGCCATTCACGACCGTCTGCGGGATCTCCTTGTCGTAGAAGGCCGCGATCAGCTGCTCGTCCACCAGCACGTCCAGGCGGCGCGACTTGTGCTCGAGGTTTTCGATCTCCCGTACCAGCTTGTGGTTGTGGGCGAAGAAGGGTGCGCGGGTCTCGTAGTCGCCCGCGACCAGGGCGTCGCGGATGAAGATCTCGCGGGCTTCGCTCGGGTTGTACTGGCTGTAGTTGATGCGGCGGTTGTTGTAGATGACGATGCCGTACATCGTCGCGCGCTCGAGCGCCGTCACTTGCGCCTGGCGCTTTTCCCAACGCGGCTCGCCCCAGGATTTTTTCAGCAGGTGGGCGCCCACCTTCTCCACCCATTCGGGCTGGATCTGCGCGATGGTGCGCGCGTACAGGCGCGTGGTCTCGACCAGTTCGGCCGCCATCACCCAGCGTCCCGGCTTCTTGGCCAAGTAGGAACCCGGCCAGATATGGAACTTGATCCCGCGCGCGCCCAGGAACACCGGCTCGTCCTCGGCCTTGAAACCGATGTTGCCGAGCAGGCCGGTGAGCAGCGCCAGGTGCAGCTGGTCATACGTCGCCGGCGCCGAGTTCAGTCGCCAGCCCTGCTCCCGCGCCACCGTCAGCAACTGCGAATGCACGTCGCGCCACTCGCGCAGGCGCAGCTGCGACAGGAAGTTGGCGCGGCAGTTCTCCTGCAGCTGGCGGTTGGTCTTCTTGTGCTCGATCGCATCCTCGAACCAGGCCCAGATCTTCAGGTAGCTGAGGAACTCCGATTTTTCATCGGCGAACTTCTTGTGCTTCTCGTCGGCCTGCTGCTGGTATTCGATCGGGCGGTCGCGCGGATCTTGCGTGGACAGCGCCGATGCCACGATCAGCATCTCGGTGAGGCAGTCGTTGTCGACCGCGGCCAGGATCATGCGGCCCACGCGCGGGTCGAGCGGCAGCTTGGCCAGCTTCATGCCCAGCGGGGTCAGGTCGTTCAGTTCGTCGACGGCGCCGACTTCCTGCAAGAGCTGGTAGCCGTCCGCGATTGCGCGGCCCTGCGGCGGCTCGATGAAGGGGAAAGTCTCGACGTCCGCCAGGTGCAGCGACTTCATGCGCAGGATGACCGATGCCAGCGACGAGCGCAGGATCTCGGGGTCGGCGAATTTCGGCCGCTTGTTGAAATCGTCTTCTTCGTACAGGCGGATGCAGACGCCGTCGGCAACGCGGCCGCAACGGCCGGCGCGCTGGTTGGCCGAGGATTGCGCCACCGGCTCGACCTGCAGCTGCTCGACCTTGTTGCGGAAGCTGTAGCGCTTCACGCGCGCCAGGCCCGTGTCGACCACGTAGCGGATGCCCGGAACCGTCAGCGAGGTCTCGGCCACGTTGGTGGCCAGCACGACGCGGCGCGCATTGGAGGTCTTGAACACGCGGTCCTGCTCTTCAACCGAGAGGCGCGCGAACAGGGGCAGGATCTCGACATGCGGCGGATGGTGCTTGCGCAGCGCTTCGGCGCAATCGCGGATCTCGCGTTCGCCCGGCAGGAACACCAGCACGTCGCCCGAGCCGATGCGGCACAGCTCATCGACCGCGTCGACCACGGCTTCCATCAGGTCGCGCTTGTCGCGCGCCGCCTGGGCTTTTGGTGGCGGCTCGCCCGGCCTGGCATTGGTGGCCGTCACGGGATCGCGGTCCACCGGGCGGTAGCGCACTTCCACCTTGTACAGGCGGCCCGACACCTCGATCACGGGCGCCGGTTTGCCCGGCGTGCCGAAATGGCGCGAGAAGCGGTCGGCATCGATGGTCGCCGAAGTGATGATGATCTTCAGGTCCGGCCGGCGCGGCAGCAATTGCTTGAGGTAGCCGAGCAGGAAATCGATGTTCAGGCTGCGTTCGTGCGCCTCGTCGATGATGATCGTGTCGTAGTTGCGCAGCAGCGGGTCGGTCTGGGTTTCGGCCAGCAGGATACCGTCGGTCATCAGCTTGACCGAGGCGCCGCGCTGCAGCGTGTCGGTGAAGCGCACCTTGAAGCCCACGTGCTCGCCCAGTGGTGAGCTCAGTTCCTGCGCGATGCGCTTGGCGGTGCTCGATGCCGCGATACGGCGTGGCTGGGTGTGGCCGATCAGGCCCTTCTGGCCGCGGCCCAGCTCCAGGCAGATCTTCGGGAGCTGGGTGGTCTTGCCCGAGCCGGTTTCGCCCGAGACGATGACCACCTGGTTCTCTGAAATCGCCTTGGCGATTTCGGCGCGGCGGCTTGATACCGGCAGGTCTTCCGGGTAGACGATCGGCGGCAGCGGCGTGCGAAATGGTGCGGGGCGCTCGCCTTTTTCCGGACGCGGCCCGGCTTCGCCACGCGGACGCTGCGCACGCGCTTCGCCCGCCGGGCGCGGCTTGCGCGGCTCGGTAGCGGAAGGATTCTGGGAAGCGGCGCGCGCCGGTGGGGGCGAAGGCTTGTTACTCTGTTCAGACATTAGTTTTTACAAGGTATTTGGTGCGCACGTCGCGCAGCGAATTATAATGCGGCAAATGGAAAATCCTACCCAATTCGTCCAGTGGCTGCGCTCTGTCGCGCCGTACATTCACGCCTTTGGCGGCAAGACCTTCGTTGTTGCATTCCCGGGTGAGCTGGTCGCCTCCGGCGCCCTGCCGGTGCTGGCGCAAGACCTGTCCCTGCTGGTGGCGCTCGGCATCCGCGTCGTGCTGGTGCACGGTTCGCGTCCGCAGGTGGCCGAACAGCTTGGCCTGCGCAATGTCGAGGGCCGCTTCCACAACGGCGTGCGCATCACCGACACCGCCGCGCTCGAATGCGCGAAGGAAGCCGCCGGCGAGCTGCGCCTCGACATCGAAGCCGCCTTCAGCCAGGGCTTGCCGAACACCCCGATGTCGCACGCCCAGATCAGCATCGTATCGGGCAACTTCGTCGTGGCGCGCCCGCTTGGCGTGATCGACGGCGTCGACTTCGAACTCACCGGCGTGACCCGCAAGATCGCGGCCGAAAAGATCCACCCTATTCTCACGACCGAGGACAGCCTGGTGTTGCTCTCGCCGCTGGGCTTCTCGCCCACCGGCGAGATTTTCAACCTGACCATGGAAGACGTGGCCGCATCGACCGCGATCGCCCTGCATGCCGACAAGCTGATCTTTATCACCGAAACCCCGATGATGATCGATGCCGCCGGCACCGAGATCCGCGAGCTGTCCTCGCACCAGGCCGAAGCCGTGCTGCAGGCGGGTTTCCTGCCGCCGGACGCCGCTTTCTACCTGCAGCATGCGGTAAAAGCCTGCAACAGCGGCGTGGACCGCGTGCATGTGGTGCCGTTCGAGATGGATGGTTCGGCCCTGCTCGAGCTGTTCACCCACGACGGCGTCGGCACCATGATCAGCCACGAGAACCTGGAAAGCCTGCGCCAGGCCACAATTGAGGACGTCGGCGGAATTATCAAGCTCATCGAGCCGTTAGAGGCCGACGGCACCCTGGTGTATCGGGGCCGCGAGCTGATCGAGCGCGAAATCGACCAGTTCTCGGTGATCGACCACGACGGCGTGATCTTCGGTTGCGCCGCGCTGTATCCGTTCCCGGAATCGAAGATGGGCGAGATGGCCTGCCTGACCGTGAGCCAGGAAGCCCAGACCCAGGGCGACGGCGAACGCATCCTGAAACACATGGAAAACCGCGCCCGGGCCGCCGGCCTGACCAAGCTGTTCGTGCTGACCACCCGCACGTCGCACTGGTTCAAGAAGCGCGGCTTCGTGCCGGCCTCGGTGGACGACCTGCCGAAGGACCGCCAGCACATGTACAACTGGCAGCGCCGGTCACAGGTCTTGATCAAGACCTTATAATGCTGGTTTCACACCAAACGCAAAACAGGAGTACACGATGGCCCGCACCGTCCAATGCATCAAACTGAACAAGGAAGCCGAAGGCCTGGACTTCCCGCCGGTCCCAGGCGAAATGGGCAAGAAGCTCTACCTGTCGGTGTCGAAAGAAGCCTGGCAGGCCTGGCTCAAGCACCAGACCATGCTGATCAACGAGAACCGCCTGAACCTGGCCGACGACCGCGCGCGCAAATACCTGGCGGCGCAGATGGAGAAGCACTTCTTCGGCGACGGCGCCGATGCGGCGGTGGGTTACGTGCCGCCGACGGCCTGATTGTCGTTTTTCGTAGGGTGGGCGAGTCTCTCGCCCGCGCGTTCAACCAGTTGATGATCAGCCGCGACGATAATTCAGCCGTGATTTGAACGCGCGGGCGGCGAAGCCGCCCACCCTACGGCATTCACACGCAATTACATCTTCACGCACTGCCTCAACTCGCAACGCGCCGTAAACACTTTTCCATTCTCGCAGCGCATCCGGTAAACCTCCACCGGCCCCGCCTCCGTCATCAGCCCCGCGCCCTGCCCGCCGTTGCAGCCCTGCGCCTTCGCCATCTTCTCGACGGTCGCCGACGACACGCCGGTACGGAACGGCACCCGCTCGATCGGCGCACCATTCGCATCAAGCAGCGCCGGCGCGGCCGGCCTTGCAGCCGCCACCGCCACCGGCGCCGGCTGCATCTTGGTCCTGAACAGGGAACAGCCGCTCAACAACACGGCTGTCGATACCGCTACCAGCGCCAGCGCATGCTTCATCGTGCGATCTCCGGGTAAGACTTAGAAAGTCAGGGTCTTCACGCCTTCGGCAGTGCCGAGCAGGCAGACGTCCGCGCCCGCCTTGGCGAATAGGCCGACCGCGATCACGCCGACGATCTGGTTGATTCTCTCTTCCAGCGCCACCGGGTCTTGAATCGACAGGCCGACCACGTCGATCAGCTCACCGCCATTGTCGGTAATGAAGGCATCAGGGCTGCCCGGCTTGAGGCGCAGGCGCGGCTCGCCGCCGAGTTCCGCCAGCTTGCGCATCACGGAAGCACGCGCCATCGGGATGACTTCGACCGGCAGCGGGAATTTGCCCAGGGTCTCGACCAGCTTCGAGCCATCGGCGATGCAGACGAATTTCTTCGCTACCGAAGCCACGATCTTCTCGCGCGTCAGGGCCGCGCCACCGCCCTTGATCATCGCGCCGCTGGCGGTGATCTCGTCGGCGCCGTCGATGTAGACGGCCATCGAGGTCACGTCGTTCAGGTCGAACACCGGAATGCCATGGCCGCGCAGGCGCGCCGCGGTCGCTTCGCTCGAGGCCACGGTGCCCTTGATGCGGTCCTTGATTTTCGCCAGCTCGTCGATGAAGAAGTTGGCGGTCGAGCCGGTGCCGACGCCGATGATCTCGCCTTCCACCACGTATTGGATGGCGGCGCGGGCTACTTCCTGCTTGAGTTCGTCCTGGGTCATGATGCTTTTGAGGTGAGAGAAGAAAGACGCCATTTTAGCGGATCGCACCGTCCATACCGCGAAAACGTCGTTTCATCCCACCAGCTTGCCGGTCGATGCACCATGCATTGCAATGATTGCATCACTGCATCAAACTGGATATTTCCCTGCTGGCTTAACGGACCCTTCGATGAAAATGTTTACCAAAAAACGCGTGGCGCTTGCAGCCGGACTGATCGTAGTGGCCGGCGCGGCCTATGCCTGGCTGGGTCCGAAGGGCGAGGCCGTCGTGCCGCCGCCGAAATACCGGTTCACGGCGGTGGACATGGGCAGCATCAACCAGACCGTGACTGCCACCGGCACCATCAACCCGGTCGCGCTGGTCAACGTCGGCTCCCAGGTGTCGGGCACCGTGGTCGAACTGAACGTCGACTTCAACGATCGCGTGACCAAAGGCCAGGTGCTGCTCAAGCTCGACCCCACCATCTTCAACGCCCAGGTGCGCCAGGCCCAGGCCAGCCTGGCCTCGGCCCAGGCTTCGCAGCGGCTGGCGCAGGCCAACTTCCAGCGCAACGAGCAGCTGGTGAGCCGCAGCTTCGTCTCCAGCGTCGCGCTCGACCAGACCCGCCGTGAGCTCGACGTCGCCAAGGCGAACATCCAGCTCGCGCAAGCCCAGCTCGAGCGCGCCCAGGCGGACCTGAACAACAGCGTGATCCGCTCGCCGATCGAGGGTGTCATCATCAAGCGCACCATCGACCTGGGCCAGACCGTGGCGGCCTCGTTCACCACGCCGAACCTGTTCCAGATCGCGCGCGACCTGACCAAGATGCAGATCGATACCAGCGTCTCGGAAGCCGACGTCGGCGCCCTGAAGGACGGCTTGCCGGCCCGCTTCGTGGTCGACGCCTACCCGGACCGCGAATTCCACGCGACCATGCGCCAGTTCCGCCTGGCCGCCAACGTGGTGCAGAACGTCGTCACCTATAACGTGGTGCTGGACGTCGACAACAAGGACGAGATGCTCAAACCCGGCATGACCGCCCAGGTGCGCCTGGTCGTGGCCAACCGCGCCAACGTGATGCGCATTCCGACCACCGCCCTGCGCTTCACCCTGCCCGAGGAAGAACTGGAAAAGCAGCGCAAGCTGGAAAAGGAAAACAACAAGGGCGCAGTCAAGACGGTGGCCCTGGCGCCGGCATCCGTGCCGGACGACGACTTGGCCTTCCGCAGCCCAAACGAGACCGCGCGCATGTTCAAGGTCTACCGGCTCGACGCGAAGAACCAGCCGCAGCCCGTCGACATCCGCGCCGGCCTGTCGAACTTCCGCTATACCGAGGTAGTGGGTGGCGGCCTGAAGACGGGCGACCGCATCGTCACGCGCTCGCTGGTGCAGCAGCAGGAGGACGATCTTTGACCGCGCCCTTGATTGACATTCGCGGCGTCACCAAGACCTATACCAGCGGCAGCGTCGACACCCAGGTGCTGTACGGGATCGACATGCAGGTCATGCGCGGCGACTTCGTCTCCGTCATGGGCCAGTCGGGTTCCGGCAAGTCGACCCTGATGAACATCCTCGGCTGCCTGGACCAGGCCACCGGCGGCAGCTATTTTCTGGACGGCGTCGATACCCGCTCGCTGTCGCGCGCGCAACTGGCCGACATCCGCAACCGCAGCATCGGCTTCGTGTTCCAGAGCTTTAACCTGATCAAGCGGATGAACGTGGCCGAGAACGTGGCGCTGCCGTTGATCTATGCGGGCGTGAGCCGCAGCAAGGCGCGTGCGCGTGCCGAGCTCGAACTCGAGCGCGTCGGCCTGGGCGGCCTGGCCAGGCGCACCCCGAGCCAGCTCTCGGGCGGGCAGCAGCAGCGCGTGGCGATCGCGCGCGCCCTCGCCACCGACCCGCCGATGCTGCTGGCCGATGAACCGACCGGCAACCTCGATACGCAAACCAGCGACGACATCATGTCGAGCTTCCGGCAACTGAACAAGGAACGCGGCATCACCATCGTGCTGGTCACCCACGAACCGGACGTCGCCGCCTACAGCCGCCGCCTGGTGCGCCTGAAGGACGGGCGCGTGCTGTATGACGGCCCGGCCCCCGAGGGCTTGCGCGCCCTGAACGCCGCCCACGCGGAGGTGATGGCATGAACTTCATCCAGGTATTGATCGAATCCTTCCGCTCGATGGCGGCCAACCGCCTGCGCACGGCGCTCACCATGCTGGGCATTATCATCGGCATCGCCTCGGTGGTGCTGCTGCTGGCGATCGGCGACAGCATGCAGCGCTTCATCGGCAAGGAACTGCAGGCGCTCGGCACCAACATGCTCTATGTGATGCCGGGCGGCGACCGCACCGCCGCGCAGCGGGCCCGTGCCGGCGCCGTGCCTTCGCTATCGCTGTCCGACGCCGCCGCGCTGGACAAGCTGCCCAGCCTGGTCGCCGCAGCCCCTGCCCTGCAGGGCAGCTTCAAGCTCAGCGCCGGCAACGAGACCGCGAACAGCATGGTGCTGGGCGTGACCCCGTCCATGTTCAAGATCCGCAACTGGAAGCTCGACCAGGGCAACAGCTTCAGCGAAGCCGACATCCGCGCGTCCGCGCGCATGGTGGTGATCGGCCAGAAAGTGGCGGACCAGTTCTTCTACAAAGCCGATCCGCTCGGGCGCACCATCCGCATCGAGAACGTCGCCTTCCAGGTGATTGGCGTGCTTGCCGGCGAAGGCAAGCAGATCGACGGCTCGGATCTGGCCGAACTTGTGCTGGTGCCGATCACCGCGGCCAGCGCAAACCTGATCCGCACGCCCTTCCCGCAAAACGTGCACTACATCGCGACGCAAGGCCGTCCCGACATTGCGCTGACCGACGCGATCGAGGACATCAAGGAAACGCTGCGCGACCGCCACCGCATCCGCCTCGACGATCCGGACGATTTCCGCGTACAGAATATCGCCTCGTTCGCGGAGACCGCCAACAAGATCACCACTGGCGTCGCCCTGCTGCTCGGCCTGATCGGCGCCATCTCGCTGCTGGTGGGCGGCATCGGGATCATGAACATCATGCTGGTGTCGGTCACCGAGCGTACCCGCGAGATCGGCATCCGGATGGCGATCGGGGCGCGGCCGAGCGCCGTGCTGCTGCAGTTCCTGGCGGAGTCGGTGGTGATCTGCGTGGCCGGCGGCCTGGTAGGCGTGGCGATCGCGATGGGCGGGGCGGCGGCGATTACGTCGACCGGGAAGTTCGATGTTTACCTGACTTTCCAGGGGGTGCTGGTGGCCTGCGGGTTCGCGACGGCGGTGGGGGTGTTTTTTGGGTTTTATCCGGCGCGGCGGGCTTCGAAATTGCTCCCAGTTGACTGCCTGCGCTATGAGTAAGCAAGATACTCGGCCATGAAGTACCTGAAACTGCCCTGTGCGCGTTCATGCGCCCCTTGCCAGCCAGCGTGAAGGCCCGCGATGCAGGTTGTATGGGCCGCGAGGGTCAGCAAGGAAGGACGCCAGCACGGTTTCATACAAACCCAAACTGTCGCGATAGCGCTGCTGGCGCATGGCCTGCGGCTTGGCCAGGTAACGGAGGACGAAGTAATCGGCCAGCAAATCCCCCTGCGCTTCCATGTTGTAGTCCGCCAGGCTGGCGCCTTCGCGCAGGGTGTAGTCGTAGGACAGCCCGATGCGGACCGCCCCGCGCAGGCGCACCGGATAGCCCAGCTGGTGCTGCCAGACGTGCACCATCTCGTGCATGAACCAGTGAATGGCGCCGGGGTCGGCGCGGGTGTAGTCGGGCAGGAAGCAGGAGCGGTGGAAGTACATGCTGCCGTTGGGCGTCATGCAGCAGTTCTTCGGCTGCAGCAACATGTAGCGGCGGCCGTGGATACGCACGCGCCGGTAGTCGATGGCGTCGCCGAACAGCAGCGACGCCATCGCGATCTCGGCCTCGGTGAGGGGACGGGATCGCGGGCGTTTCATACAGCCTTACGCAGCGCGCAGTGCGGCCGCAGCCCTGGCCAGCTCGGTGATCCCGGCCCAGTCGCCAGCAAGCATCAGATCCTTCGGGGTCAGCCAGGAGCCGCCGACGCAGGCCACGTTCTTACAGGCCAGGAACTTCGGCGCGGTCTCGATCGAGATGCCGCCGGTCGGGCAGAAGGTCACGTCCGGCAGCGGGCCGCCGATCGCATTGAGCATGCCGACGCCGCCCGCCGGCACGGCCGGGAACAGCTTCAGTTGCTTGAACCCTTGTTCGCGCGCCGCCATCACTTCGGAGGGGGTCATCACGCCCGGCAGCAGCGGCAGGCCGCTTTTTTTCGCGGCCTCGATCAGCATCGGGGTCAGGCCCGGCGAGACGCCGAACACCGCGCCGGCGTCGCGCGAGGCCGCGAATTCGTCGGCCTGGGTCAGGGTGCCGACGCCGACGATGGCGCCTTCGACCTGGCTCATGGCGCGGATCGCGTCCAGGCCGTGCCTGGTGCGCAGCGTCACTTCGAGCACGCGGATGCCGCCTGCCACCAGGGCCTTGGCCAGCGGAACGGCGTGCTCCGGATCGTCGATGGCGATGACAGGGATGACGCTCGCCGAGCGCATGATTTCAAGTAAAGTCATTTCTGCGTCCTAAAGAGAAAGTCTTCGTCTGAACCGGGCACGACTTCATCGGCGTTGATGCCTTCGTGCAGCGGTACGGTGGTCGGGATGGGCGAAGGCATCGGGAAGGTCGCCGCGCCCTGCTCCGCCGGCGTGCTGGCGTTGCGGAACATCGCGAACAGCTCGCGTCCCATGCCGATGTGGCTCTTGGACAGGTCGGCGGTCGCCATGCTGCGCGCAGCCCAGACCTCGTCCGGCACCAGTGCCGCGAACGAGCCGGTGGTGGCGTCGACGCGGATCATGTCACCGTCGCGCACCAGGCCGAGCGGGCCGCCTGCAAGGATCTCGGGCGAGACGTGGATCGCCGCCGGCACCTTGCCTGACGCGCCCGACATGCGGCCGTCGGTGACCATCGCCACCTTGAAGCCGGCGTCCTGCAGGTTCGACAGCGCCGGGGTCAGCGCGTGCAGTTCCGGCATGCCGTTGGCGCGCGGGCCCTGGAAGCGGATGACCGCCACGAAGTCGCGATTGAGCTGGCCGTCTTTATAGGCCTGCATGAAGGCTTCCTGCGAGTCGAAGGTCAGCGCCGGCGCTTCGACCACGTGGTATTCCTTCTTGACCGACGAGATCTTCATGATGGCGCGGCCCAGGTTACCCTGCACCAGCACCATCCCGCCGTTGTCGCTGAACGGGTTCGATGCCGCGCGCAGCACGCTGTCGTCGCCGCTTTGCTGCGGCAGGTCGCGCCACACGACCTTGCCGTCCTCGCCCAGGAAGGGCTCCTTGCAGTGATTGCGCAGGCCATGGCCGAGGATGGTGTTGACGTCCTCGTGGGCCAGGCCGGCATCTAACAGTTCGCGGATCACGAAGCCCGGGCCGCCGGCGGCCTGGAAGTGGTTCACGTCGGCTTCGCCGTTCGGGTAGATGCGGGTCAGCGAAGGCACCACTTTCGACAATTCGTCGAAATCGTTCCAGTCGATCACGATGCCGGCCGCGCGGGCGATCGCCACCAGGTGCAGCGTGTGGTTGGTCGAGCCGCCGGTCGCGTGCAGCGCGACGATGGCGTTGACGATGCTTTTCTCGTCCACGATGCGGCCGATCGGCATGTAGTTGCTGCCCTGCTGGGAGATCGCGACCGCCTGCCGCGCGGCGGCGCGGGTCAGTGCATCGCGCAGCGGCGTGCCCGGCGTGATGAAGGCGGCGCCCGGCAGGTGCAGGCCCATCATCTCCATCAGCATCTGGTTGCTGTTGGCGGTGCCGTAGAAGGTGCAGGTGCCGGCGTCGTGGTAGGACTGGGCTTCGCACTCCATCAGCTCTTCGCGGGTGGCCTTGCCCTGCGCGTAGAGCTGGCGCACGCGCGCCTTTTCCTTGTTCGACAGGCCCGAGGTCATCGGGCCGCCCGGCACGAAGATGCCCGGGATGTGGCCGAAGTGCAGCGCGCCGATGAGCAGGCCCGGCACGATCTTGTCGCAGATGCCGAGATACAGCGAAGCGTCGAACATATTGTGCGACAGCGCCACGGCGGTCGACATGGCGATGGTGTCGCGCGAGAACAGCGACAGCTCCATGCCCGGCTGGCCTTGCGTGACGCCGTCGCACATGGCCGGTACGCCGCCCGCGAACTGGGCCACGGCGCCAACCTCGCGCACGGCGTCCTTGATCAGTTTCGGGTAATACTCGAAGGGCTGGTGGGCCGACAGCATGTCGTTGTACGAGGACACGATGGCGACCGACGGCTGCTTGTATTCGCGCAGCTTGAGCTTGTCGTTGGCCGGGAAGGCGGCAAAGCCGTGCGCCAGGTTGGTGCACGACAGCGCGCCGCGCTGCACGCCCTGGATCCGGGCCGCTTCGAGATGCGCCAGGTAAGCCGCGCGCGATGGGCGGCTACGCTGGATGATCCGCTTGGTTACCTGCTCGACTACGGGGTGCAGCGCCATGATCGTTCCTTCTTAAATTTGGTATCTGAAATTTTACTACATATTTATTGAAGACGCTTGGTAGGGTGGTCGGGTCTCCCGACCGCGCGTTCAAAACACAGTGCTGCTTCCCGTTAGGCCCTTCATCTTCTATCTATCACCGCGCGGGCGGGGGACCCGCCCACCCTACGAATTTGGGCTGAATTTGCGCTGCGTACTTGGCGACGCGACACCACAATGCGAACACAACCACTTTTTGTGTAGTGAATTTACGCACGCATATTGTATTATTCGCTAATCTGCTATTGACAACATTGTGCCATCGACACCGACCCCATGCGCCAGCCTTCCCTGACCTCTACTTCCAGCTTCCAGGCCCTTGAAACCCACGCCATCGAGGCCGAAGACTGGGAGATGCGCAGCCTGTTCGCCGCCGATCCCCAGCGCTTCGAGCGCTTGTCGTGCGAAGCGGCCGGCCTGTTCCTAGACTATTCAAAAAATCGCCTCGACGGGCGCACGCTTGAACTGCTGGCGGCGCTGTTGCGCGAGCGTGGCGTGGAGGCGCGCCGCGACGCGATGTTTGCCGGCGAACGGATCAACAACACCGAAAACCGCGCCGTGCTGCACACCGCCCTGCGCGCACCGCGCGGCGCGAAACTCGTGGTCGAAGGCCAGGACGTGAACGCCGACGTCCATGCGGTGCTCGAGCGCGTCAAGCTGTTCACCGACGCGGTGCGCAGCGGCGACTGGCTGGGCCATACCGGCAAGCCGATCACGGACGTCGTCAACATCGGCATCGGCGGCTCGGACCTGGGCCCGAAGATGGTCGTGCTGGCGCTGCGCCACTACGCCCATCCGCGTCTGCGCATGCATTTCGTGTCGAACGTGGATGGCCACGACATGGATGCGGCGCTCATGCAGGTCGATCCGGAAACCACGCTCTTCATCGTCGCGTCCAAGACCTTCACCACCGCCGAGACCATGATGAACGCGCAGACCGCGCGCGCCTGGTTCCTGCAGAACGCGCCCGAAGAGGCGCTGGCCCGGCACTTCGTCGCCGTCTCGACCAATACGGAAGCCATCAAAACCTTCGGCATCGACCCGGCCAACATGTTCCCGTTCTGGGACTGGGTCGGCGGGCGCTATTCGGTGTGGTCGGCGATCGGCCTTCCGGTGGCCCTGGCCGTGGGCTTCGGTTATTTCACCGATTTCCTGCTTGGGGCGCACGAGCTGGACGAGCACTTCCGCACTGCGCCGGTCGAGGAAAACCTGCCGATGATCCTGGCGCTGGTCGGTTTCTGGAACCGCCAGTTCCTGGGTGCCACATCGGTGACGATCGCGCCCTACCATCAGGACCTGAACCGCTTCCCCGCCTATTTGCAGCAGCTCGACATGGAGAGCAACGGCAAGCGCGTCACGCGCGACGGCGAGCCGGTCGACACCCCGACCTGCCCGGCGATCTGGGGCGAACCCGGCACCAATGGCCAGCACGCCTATTTCCAGCTGCTGCACCAGGGTACCGACCTGACCCCGATCGATTTCATCGCCGCGCTGCGTCCGGCGCACGAGATGCAGAACCACCATACGGCCCTGCTGGCGAACTGCTTCGCACAGTCGGAAGCCTTCATGAAGGGCAAGACCCTCGACGAAGTGCGGATCGACCTGCAGCAGCAAGGCTTGCCCCTGAGCGAAATCGAGCGCCTGGCGCCGCACAAGACCTTCCCGGGCAACCGCCCCAGCAATACGATCCTGATGGAGCGGCTCACGCCCGCCACGCTGGGCGCCCTGATCGCGCTGTACGAGCACAAGACCTTCGTGCAGGGCGTGCTCTGGGATGTCAACAGCTTCGACCAGTGGGGCGTTGAACTGGGCAAGGTGCTGGCCAAGAAGATCGAAGCCGAGCTGGCAGGCGACCCACAGCCCGAACTGCACGACAGTTCCACCAACGGCCTGATCGCCCGCGCGAAGGCCGCCGTCTGAACCCCAACTGAACGATTACATGGCAACCGATAAATTCGAAGTGGTGCACGACGCGCCGATGCTGGTCGGCGAATCCGCAACCTGGCACGAGGTCGAATCGGCCCTGTACTGGGTCGACATCAACGGCTTGACCGTCAACCGCGTGCATCCGGCAAGCGGCAAGTTCAGCTCGTGGAAGATGGGCTCGGAGCCCTCGGCGTTCGCCATCGATGGCGACAACAACCTGATGGTCGCCACGCGCAAGGGCCTCATCTGCCTGAACACGACCAGCGGCACCGAGACGCCGATCGCGGATGCGCCTTACGACACCTCCATCGTGCGCTTTAACGACGGCCGCGTGGACCCGGCGGGCCGCTTCTGGATCGGCACCATGTACGAGCCGCGCGACAAGCCGGCTGCCGAGATGTACGTGCTCGAGCGCGGCCAGCTGCGCCGCGCCTGGGCGGGCGGCATGACCAATTCGAACGGCCTGGCCTGGAGCCTGGACGGCCGCACGATGTTCCATGCCGATACGACGACCCACCGGGTCGATTGCTACGATTTCGACCCGGCGACCGGCGTGCAGTCGAATAGGCGCACGATCAAGACCTTCCCGACGGATAAATCGGCCGCGGATTACGGCGGCCGTCCGGACGGCGCGACGGTCGACAGCGAAGGCGCCTACTGGGTGGCGATGTTCGAAGGCGGCCGCGTGCTGCGCATTGCGCCGGATGGGACGGTGCTGCGCGAGATCGTGCTGCCGGTGCGCTGCCCGACCTCGGTGGCCTTCGGCGGCTCGGATTTGCGCACGCTGTATATCACCAGCGCGAGCCATGGCCGGTCGGCGCAAGAGCTGGCGACCTACCCGCTCAGCGGGAAGGTGCTGTCGATTCGCGTGGATGTGGCGGGGCGGGAAGAACCGGAATACCAGCATTAACGATCGTTTTACCCGTAGGGTGGGCGGCTCCACCCTGCATTGGGAATCGCCTGAAACGTGTGCGCCGCCCGCGCGGTGATCGCTAACGGCTCCGCTTTCGCGCCGGATGATCTTGCTGCGAACTATCACCGCGCGGGCGGCGCAGCTGCACGGGCGGATCCGACAAAACGGTGGAGCCGCCCACCCTACGAGGCGCGGCAGTTCACCGTCCGACACAGCAGTTTTCGTAGTATATTTTCTTGCTAACACGATATTCGTGTAGTAAATTTACATTCAAGTCTTCACTCTCCCCCAGATTCCTATGGCACTTTCCGATTTCGACCTCGTTTTCTTCGGCGGCAGCGGCGACCTTGCGATGCGCAAGCTGCTCCCTGCGATGTACTCGCGCGATGTCTGCAACGACTTGCCCGACAGCGCCCGCATCATCTGTGTCGGCCGCGACGAAGCGACCCAGGAAGAATTCCTGAAGATGGTCGAGACGAACTCCAGGCAGCACATCAAGGACACGCCCAACGAGGAAAGCTGGGCGCGCTTCCTCAAGCGCATCGTCTACGTGGCGCTCAACGCCACCGACGTGGCGACCTATGGCCCGCTCGTGGATGCATTGCGCCACGACGATTCGCTCACCCGCGTCTACTACCTGGCCACCCCGCCCCACCTGTTCGCCACCATCTGCGACAACCTGGCCGCAACCGGCCTGGTATCGCCGAATTCGCGCGTGGTGCTGGAAAAGCCGCTCGGGCGCGATCTGGCCTCGGCCAAGCAGATCAACCTCGATGTCGGCAAGGTCTTCGCCGAATCGCAGATCTACCGGATCGACCACTACCTCGGCAAGGAGACCGTGCAGAACCTGCTGGCCCTGCGCTTCGGGAACATCCTGTTCGAGCCGCTGTGGCGCCGCGAATGGATTTCGGACGTGCAGATCACCATCGCCGAGAAGATCGGCGTGGGCAACCGCCTGGGTTATTACGACACCTCGGGCGCCCTGCGCGACATGCTGCAGAACCACCTGCTGCAGCTGCTGTGTATCGTCGCGATGGAACCGCCGACCTCGATTTCGCCGGACGCCGTGCGCGACGCCAAGCTGCAAGTGCTGCGCTCGCTGAAACGCTTCACCCCGACCACGCTGGCGCAGAACATCGTGCGCGGCCAGTACCGCGGCGGCTATGTCGATGGCCAGGCGGTGCCGGGCTACCGCGACGAGCCGGGCGCGCCGAAACAATCGAAAACGGAGACCTTCGTGTCCGTGAAGGCCGAGATCGACACCTGGCGCTGGGCCGGCGTGCCTTTCTACCTGCGTACCGGCAAGCGCATGGCCGACCGCCTGGCCGAGATCGTGGTGCGCTTCAAGCCGATCCCGCATTCGATCTTCAACCAGCCGACCTCGAGCTTCCAGCCCAACAGCCTGGTGATCCGCCTGCAGCCGGACGAAGGCCTGTCGATGAACCTGATGGCCAAGACCCCAGGGGACTCCATGCGCCTGAAACAGGCCGAGCTGGAGCTGGACTTCCGCGAGCAGTTCAAGAGCCCGCGCATGGAAGCCTACGAACGCCTGCTGGTCGACGTGCTGCGCGGCCAGCTGACCCTGTTCATGCGCGGCGACGAGCTGGAAGCGGCATGGGAATGGGTCGAGCCGATCCTGGAACACTGGGAGCAGGACGATTCCACTCCGGTGCCATACAGCTCGGGCACCTGGGGCCCTGCCGCCTCGAGCGCGCTGATCGGCCGCGACGGCCTGCAGTGGCGCGAAGAAGTGCTGCCGGAAGACTGAGGCTCGACCGCCATGCTGCTCGATTCCATCCGCACCCAGCTCGACTCGCTCTCGAAATCCGAGCGCAAGGTGGCGCTCGCAGTGCTTGCCGCGCCGTCGAACACGGTGAGCCAGAACATCACCGCGCTGGCCAAGAACGCGCAAGTGTCCGAGCCGACCGTGGTGCGTTTCTGCCGCACCCTCGGCTACGACGGCTGGCACGAGTTCAAGCTGAAACTCGCCCAGGGCCTGGCCCTGGCGCTGCCCGGTGCGAACGAGCAGCCGGCGCCGGACGACCTGGCGGCGGACCTGGTGAACAAGATCTGCAGCCGCTCGATCAATACCCTGCTCGACCTGCGCAACAACCTGAAACCGGAGCTGGTGCAAAAGGCGCTCGACATCCTCTCGCGCGCCAACAAGATCGAGTTCTACGGCCAGGGCTCGTCGGGCTTTGTCGCCTGCGACGCCCAGCACAAGTTCTTCCGTTCGGGCGTGCCGACCGTGGCCTATACCGACCCGGCCATCCATTCGATCGCGGCGGCGCTGTTGCGCGAGGGTGATGCGGTGGTGGCGATTTCGCAGCGCGGCAACAACCCGGCCCTGACCCGTTCGGCCAAGCTGGCCCGCCGCGGCGGCGCCGACGTGATCGTGCTGGCGCCGTCCGGGACCCCGCTGGCGGAGATCGCGACCCTGTTCATCCCGATCGACCTGGTGTTCGCGATCGACCCCTACACGCCGATTTCGGCCCGCCTGGCCTACCTGGTGGTGATCGACGTGCTGGCCGTGGGCCTGGCCCTGCAGCGCGGGCCGGAATTCCGCAAGAAGATGCAGAACGCGCAGAAGGCGCTGCAGGAATTCGACATGCAGTTCGATTCGTTTATCGGTTGATTCGGTCAAGCTCACCCTGGACCCCGGCCCAGGCCTGGGTCCAGGTTCGACGGGCCGCCTCGGCGCTTAAACGCACCACAGGTGTAAAATACTGGGTTTCCAAAGCATCCCGGGCACCGCCATGCACACCAATCCCGAACGCACTACCCGTCCCGATTACGCCCTGCTGGAGCGCCAGGTCGAGAGCGTCCTCGAAGGCGAACGCAGCCTGATGGCCAACGCCGCGCAGTTCTCGGCACTCGTTTACGACACCCTCGCCGACCTGAACTGGGCCGGCTTCTATTTCACCGTACCGGCGCGCAAGGGCGACGGCCAGGACCTGCTGGTCGGCCCCTTCCAGGGCAAGCCGGCCTGCGCCCGCATCCCCTTCGGCCGCGGCGTCTGCGGAACCACCGCGGTCGAGCGCAAGACCATCGTGGTCGCCGACGTGCACGCCTTTCCCGGCCATATCGCCTGCGATTCGGCCTCGAATTCGGAGATCGTGATCCCGCTGATCAAGGATGGCGACGTGCTCGGCGTGTTCGATATCGACAGCCCGGTGCTGGACCGGTTTTCGGATGAAGACCGCGCAGGGCTGGAGCGCATGATTGCGGCGTTCATCGATGGCACCGATTTCGTTTAAGGCGCCTGCCGAAGCCGCCCCACCACATTCAAGTTTCACTCATTCACACCGAGACCCCACGATGAACCAACTCGAACAACTCAAGCAATACACCACCGTCGTCGCCGACACCGGCGACTTCCAGTCGATCAAGGCCTACACGCCGCAGGATGCGACCACCAATCCGTCGCTGATCCTCAAGGCCGTGCAAAAGCCGGAATACCGCCCGCTGCTGGAAAAGGCCATTGCCGACGCGCCGCACGCCACCGTCGATGAAATCGTCGACAACCTCCTGATCGGTTTCGGCGTCGAGATCCTGAAGTTCGTGCCGGGCCGCGTCTCGACCGAGATCGATGCCGCCCTGTCCTTCGACACCGAAGCCACGGTCGCCAAGGGCCGCGAGCTGATCGCCCTGTACGAAAAGGCCCGCGTCTCGCGCGAGCGCGTGCTGATCAAGATCGCCTCGACCTGGGAAGGCATCAAGGCCGCCGAGATCCTGGAAAAAGAAGGCATCCACTGCAACCTGACCCTGCTGTTCTCGCTGTGCCAGGCGATCGCCTGCGCCGACGCCGGCGTGCAGCTGATCTCGCCGTTCGTCGGCCGCATCTACGACTGGTACAAGAAATCGACCGGCACCGACTATCAAGGCGCGGACGATCCGGGCGTGCAGTCGGTCAAGCGCATTTACCAGTACTACCGCACCTTCGGCTACAAGACCGAGGTCATGGGCGCGAGCTTCCGCAACACCTCGCAGATCACGGAACTGGCCGGCTGCGACCTGCTCACCATCTCGCCGGACCTGCTGCAAAAGCTGGCCGACAGCGATGCCCCGCTCGAGCGCAAGCTGGTCGCCGAGCCGCAGGCAGGCCTGGAGAAGATCACCGTGGACGAGAAGACCTTCCGCTTCATGCTCAATGAAGATGCGATGGGCACCGAGAAGCTGGCCGAAGGCATCCGCGCCTTCGTCGCTGACTCGATCAAGCTCAAGCAGATGATCGAAACGATGCGTTAAACAAGTCGCATGCGGCAAATACAAAGCGCGCCTCGAGGGGCGCGCTTTGTATTTGGGCTTGCGTAGGGTGGGCGGGTCTCCCGCCCGCCCTACGAAACCCTCAGCACTCGCGCAGCCCCGCCAGGTAGGTGTCCATCACCGCCCCGCCCAGCGCGACCAGGTCGTAGGCATCGGTATCGAACAGCCAGTTGCGGATCAGGCCATCCATGATGATCCACATGCCGTTGGCGACCGTCACCGGATCGAGGTCTTGCCGGACGCTGCCCAGGGCCTTGGCCTGCTTCAGGCGCGTTTCGACGCGCTGCATCCAGATCAGCTGCTTTTCGCGCCGCCCTTCGCGCATGACGACGGCCTCGGCCACGAATTCCATCTTCAGCGTGACGATCTCGAACACGCGGCGGGCTTTCGGATCGCTGGCGGTCACCCGCAACACCGTCATTACATACTCGCGCAAGTCCTGCACCGGATCGCCGCCCTCGTTCGCATCGAGCAGCAGCATGGCTTCTTCGAGCGGCATTTTCACGCGCTCCATCATGGCCTGCAGCAGCGCGCCCTTGTCGAGGAAATGCCAATAAATCGCGCCGCGCGTCACGCCCGCCTCGCTGGCAATATGCTGTAAAGTTGTCCTTGAAACGCCTTGTTCAGCGAACAATTTTTCAGCAGCGTCCAGGATGCTGTCGCGGGTAGCCGCAGCCTCCGCCTTGGTTTTACGTGCCATTTTTTTCCTTGCCCTCGATTTGAAGGGCGCCTCAAACATTAAACATACAACCGTGATAGTATATAAAACTGCCAGCAATAGCCAGTGACGATTCGTATGGTGTGGAAATGCCCGCATACGGTAGTCGAATCAACAATCAGAAGGAAAGCACACGTAATGCGCTCATACCACATCCATGCCCCGACCCGGATCGCTGCCGCCACCCTGATGGCCCTCGCCCTGCTGTCGGCCTGCGGCAAGAAAGACGCTGCCCCGGCCGCTGGCGGCCCTGGCGGCGGGATGCCCGCGCCTGAAGTCGGCGTCATCACCACCAAATTCGAGCCGGTCGCCCTGCAGACGGAATTGCCGGCGCGCGCCGAGCCGGTCCGTACCGCCCAGGTCCGCGCCCGCGTCAACGGCGTGGTGCTCAAGCGCCTGTTCACCGAAGGCAGCGAAGTCAGGCAGGGCCAGTCCCTGTTCCAGATCGACCCGGCACCTTACCAGGCCCAAGTGGCTGCCGCGCAGGCCGACCTCGGCCGCGCCCAGGCGACCCTCAGCCAGGCCGCGTCGCTGGCCCAGCGCTACAAGCCGCTGGTCGAGGCCAACGCCATCAGCAAGCTGGAATACACCAATGCCGTCGCCGCGCAGAAGCAGGCAGAAGCCGCCGTGGCCGCCTCGCGCGCCCAGGTGCGCATTGCCCAGATCAATTCGGGCTATGCCAACGTGAATGCGCCGATCTCGGGCCGCATCGGCCGCGCGCTGGTGACCGAAGGCGCACTGGTCTCCGCGGCGGAAGCCACCCAGATGGCGCTGATCCAGCAGAATAACCCGATGTACCTGAACATCACCCAGTCGGCCACCGAACTGCAGCGCCTGCGCAAGCAAGCCGGCGGCGGCGCGAAAGACGCCCCGGTCACCGTGATGCTCGACGACGGCACCGAACTGCCGACCCGCGGCCGCCTGCTGTTCTCGGACGTCACCGTCGACCCGAGCACCGGCCAGGTCACCCTGCGCGCGACGGTCCCCAATCCGGACAACGCCCTGCTCCCGGGCCAGTACGTGCGCGTGCGCCTGTCGCAGGCCCAGCTGCCCAACGGGATCGTGGTGCCGCAGCAGGCCGTCACCCGCGGCGGCGCCCAGGGCGATACCCTGATGGTGGTCGGCGCCGACAACAAGCCGACCCCGCGCACCGTCAAGATCGGTTCGCAGCAGGGCAGCGCCTGGGTCGTCACCGACGGCCTGAAAGAAGGCGAGCGCGTGATGGTCGACGGCTTCCAGAAACTGCAGATGCTGCCGCCGGGTACCCCGGTCAAGCCGGTGCCATGGTCGCCGGGCACCGCTGCCCCTGCCGCCGGTGGTTCGGCGCCTGCAGCACCTGCCGCAGCCGCTCGCTAACGCGCCAACGCTAGTCAAGAACAGGATTTCACATGGCACGTTTTTTCATCGACCGCCCCATTTTTGCCTGGGTGATCGCGCTGTTTATCATGGTGATCGGCGCGGTCTCTATCACCCAGCTGCCGATCGCACAGTATCCGAACGTGGCCCCGCCATCGATCGTGATCAATGCCGCCTATCCGGGCGCCTCGGCCCAGACCCTGGAAGACTCGGTCATCTCCGTCATCGAACGCGAGATGAACGGCTCGCCGGGCCTGATCTACATGGAATCGAGCAGCTCCGCCAGCGGCGCCGGCTCGATCACCCTGACCTTTGAAACCGGCACCAACCCGGACCTGGCCCAGGTGGACGTCCAGAACCGCCTGGCGCGTGCCACCCCGCGCCTGCCGCAGGCGGTGAACCAGCAGGGCGTGCGCGTCGACAAGGTGCGCGCCAACTTCCTGCTGTTTACCATCCTGTCCTCGAGCGACCCGAAATGGGACCCGATCGCGCTGGGCGACTACGCCTCGCGCACGGTGCTGCCGGAGATCCAGCGCATCAAGGGCGTCGGCACCGCGCAGCTGTTCGGCACCGAGCGCGCGATGCGCATCTGGATCGACCCGGCCAAGCTGGTGGGTTTCCGCCTGTCGCCCGCCGACGTCAACGCCGCCATCCGCAGCCAGAACGCCCAGGTGGCATCGGGCACCATCGGTGAACTGCCGCTGGCGCAAGGCCAGGAAATCAGCGCCACCGTGGTCGTCACCGGCCAGCTCTCCACCGCCGAACAATTCGGCAACATCGTGCTGCGCGCGAACCCGGACGGCTCCACCGTGCGCCTGAAGGACGTGGCCCGCATCGAGATCGGCGGCCAGAGCTACTCCACTTCGGCGCGCCTGAACGGCAAGCCGTCCACCGGTATCGGCGTGCAGCTGGCGCCAAGCGGCAACGCATTGGAGACCGCGCGCCTGGTGCGCCAGCGCATGGATGAACTGTCGAAGTTCTTCCCGCCCGGGATGAAGGCCACCGTGCCTTTCGACAGCTCGAAATTCATCGACATCTCGATCGAGCAGGTCGTGCACACCCTGATCGAAGCGATCGTGCTGGTGTTCCTGGTGATGTACCTCTTCCTGCAAAACTTCCGCTACACGATCATCCCGACCATCGTGGTGCCGGTGGCGCTGCTCGGCTCCCTGGGAACCCTGCTCGCGCTGGGCTATTCGATCAACGTGCTGACCATGTTCGGTATGGTCCTGGTCATCGGTATCGTGGTCGACGATGCCATCGTGGTGGTCGAGAACGTCGAACGCATCATGAGCGAAGAAGGCCTGAGCCCACTGCTTGCGACCCGCAAGGCCATGGGCCAGATCTCGGGCGCCATCATCGGCGTGACCGTGGTGCTGATGTCGGTGTTCGTGCCGCTGGCTTTCTTCGGCGGCGCGGTCGGCAACATCTACCGCCAGTTCGCGGTGGTCATGGTGTCCTCGATCGCCTTCTCGGCCTTCCTGGCGCTGTCGCTGACCCCTGCCCTGTGCGCGCACCTTCTCAAGCCGGTCGAAGCGGGCCACCACCACGAGAAGAAAGGCTTCTTCGGCTGGTTCAACCGCCGCTTCAGCCGCACCGCCAAGGGCTACGAGGGCTGGGTCGGCAAGATCATCCGCGGCTCCGGCCGCGCGCTGGTGGCCTTCGTCCTGATCGTCGGCGTGGTGGGCCTGCTGTTCGCCCGCATGCCGAGTTCCTTCCTGCCGAACGAAGACCAGGGCTATGTCATCGCCAACATCCAGCTGCCGCCGGGCGCCACGCTCGAGCGTACCAACGAGGTGATGCGCACCGCCGAGACCTTCATCATGAAGCAGCCGGAAGTGGCCAACATGGTCAGCGTGCTGGGCTTCTCGTTCTCGGGCGCCGGCCAGAACATGGCGCTGGCCTTCATCCCGCTGAAGGACTGGAGCGAACGCAAGGGCCCGAATTCGAGCGCACAGGCGCTGGCCGGACGCATCATGGGCGGCCTGTCGGGCGTGCGCGATGCCTTCATCTTCGCCCTGTCGCCGCCGCCGATCCCCGAACTGGGCCGCGGCACCGGCTTTACCTTCCGCCTGCAGGACCGCGGCGGCGCCGGCCACAATGCCCTGCTGGCGGCGCGTAACCAGCTGCTCGGCATGGCCTCGCAGAGCAAGATCCTGGCCGGCGTGCGTCCGGAAGGCCTGGAAGACGCGCCGCAGGTGATGCTCGACATCGACCGCGACAAGGCGCAGGCACTGGGCGTGAGCTTCGAGTCGATCAACAGCGCCATTTCGACCGCACTCGGTTCGTCGTATGTCAACGACTTCCCGAACGCCGGCCGCCTGCAGCGTGTCGTGGTGCAGGCCGAAGCCAGCGCCCGCATGCAGCCGGACGACCTGCTGCAACTGAATGCACTGAACGCCCAGGGCCAGCCGGTGCCGCTGTCCTCGTTCGCCACCACCCGCTGGGTGACCGGCCCGATGCAGACCATCCGCTACAACGGCTATCCGGCGATGAGCATCGCCGGCGACGCCAAGCCGGGCTACTCGACCGGCGACGCGATGGCCGAGATGGAAGCACTGGCGGCCAAGCTGCCGCAGGGTTTCGCTTTCGAATGGACCGGCCAGTCGCGCGAAGAAGCGCAGTCCGGTTCGACCATGGGCATCCTGATGGCCTTCTCGATGCTGGCGATCTTCCTGGCGCTGGCCGCCCTGTACGAGAGCTGGTCGATCCCGGTGGCGGTGCTGCTGGTGGTGCCGCTCGGTATCCTGGGCGCGATCCTGGCGGCCATGATGCGCGGCTACCCGAACGACGTGTACTTCAAGATCGGCCTGGTGACCATCATCGGCCTGGCGGCGAAGAACGCGGTCCTGATCATCGAGTTCGCGAAAGACCTGCAGGCGCAGGGACGCAGCCCGATGGAAGCGGCAATCGAAGCGGCGCACCTGCGTTTTCGCCCGATTATCATGACCTCGCTGGCCTTCATCCTGGGCGTGCTGCCGCTGGTGATCGCGGGCGGCGCCGGCTCGGCATCGCAACGCGCCATCGGTACCGGCGTGATGGGCGGTATGATAACGGCTACCACGCTGGGCGTGCTGTTCGTGCCGATGTTCTTCGTGGTGGTGCGCAAGCTGTTCAAGGGCAGCGAGCGCCAGCGCAAGAAATACGCACATGAAGAAGAAGCCGCAGCCGCAGCGGCAGTCCACGAAAAAATCTGATCGCCATGATGAAAAAAACTAATCGACTGGTACGGCTGGCGCCCATGGCGCTGGCACTGACGCTGGCAGGCTGCATGTCGCTGGCGCCGAAATACGAGCGCCCCGCGGCCCCGGTGGCCCAGGCCTTCCCCGAGATGCCCAAGCCGGCCAAGGCGCCTGCCGCCCTGGTGGCGAACGAGGCGCCCAGCACCCTGGCCTGGCAACGCTTCTTCCAGGATGCCCGCCTGCGCGGCCTGATCGAGCAGGCCCTTAGTAACAACCGCGACCTGCGCATTGCAGTGGCCAACATCGAGCAGGCGCGCGCGCAGTTCCGCATCACCCGCGCCGACCGCCTGCCGACCGTGGGCGCCGGCATCAGCGGCCAGCGCCAGACCACCGGCGAAGACCAGCCGATCGAGAGCGTCTACCAGGCCGGCCTGTCGGTCTCGTCCTTCGAGCTCGATCTGTTCGGCCGCGTGCGCAACCTGTCGGACGCCGCGCTGTCGCAATACCTGGCCACCGAGGAAGCGCGCAAGACCACGCAAATCAGCCTGGTCGCGTCGGTCGCCAACGCCTACCTGCAGCTGCTGGCCGACGAAGAGCTGTTGGCGATTACCCAGCAGGCGCTGGGCACGCGCCAGGAATCGATGCGCCTGACCCAGCTGCGCTTCGATAACGGCGTGACCTCGCGCGTCGAACTGCAGCAGGCCCGTTCGCTGGTGGAAACCGCGCTGACAACGCTGGCGGCAACTCAGCGCCAGCGCGCCCAGGACATCAACCTGCTCACGCTGCTGGTGGGCGGCTCGATCGATCCGAACCCGGCCGGAACCACCCTGGCCGCCACCGAATTGCCGGACCTGCCGGCCGGGCTGCCCTCCGACCTGTTGATCAACCGCCCGGACATCCGCGCGGCCGAGCAGCAGCTGATCGGGGCCAACGCCAACATCGGCGCGGCGCGCGCGAACTTCTTCCCGCGCATCACGCTCACCGGCAGCGTCGGCAGCGCCAGCACCGAGCTCTCCGGCCTGTTCAAGAGCGGCACTTTCGGCTGGACCTTCGCGCCGCAGGCGATCCTGCCGATCTTCGACTACGGCCGCAACGTCGCGGTGCTGGGCTCTGCCCGCGCCGGCCGCGACATCGCGGTGGCGCAGTACGAGCTTGCGATCCAGACCGCCTTCCGCGAAGTGGCCGACGCGCTGGCCGGGCAGTCGACCTTCAGCGAGCAGCTGCGCGCCCAGCGCGCGGTGGCCGAAGCCGAAGCCGACCGCTTCAACCTGGCCGACCTGCGCTACAAGAACGGCGCAGCCAGCTACCTCGATTTGCTCGACGCCCAGCGGTCGCTGTTCCAGGCGCAGCAGGCGGCGGTGCAGGCGAACCTGCAGCGTTTGCAGAACCAGGTGACCTTGTACCGCGTGCTTGGCGGCGGGTGGAGCGAGCCGGGGACGCCGGTGGCGGCGCGCTGAGCGTTTCGCGATCAACGAAAGACCGGACTGTTCGCAGTCCGGTTTTTTTTTGCTTGCGTTGTCGCTGCGCTGCAAAATTTGGTTCGATCTGCAGCCATTAGCTCCGCGCAGTAAAGTACACGCACGAACGAACAAGGAGACCCGCCATGTACCAGCAAACCCTGATCGCCGGATGGGGCGACATGGACTTCAACGCCCACATGCGCAACACGGCCTATCTCGACAAGTCCGCCGACGTGCGCATGATGTATTTCGCCGCGCACGGCTTCCCGATGTCGGAGTTCGCCCGGCTGCAGCTCGGGCCGGTGGTGATGCGCGACCAGATCGACTACTTCCGCGAATGCCGCCTGCTCGACGAGATCACCGTGACGCTGGCCCTGGCCGGCATATCGAGCGACGCCAGCCGCATGATGCTGCGGAACGAATTCTTCCGCGACGGGGTACTGTGCGCGCGCGTCACCTCGACCGCGGGATGGTTCGATCTTCGCCAGCGCAAGCTGACCGTACCTCCCGCAAACCTGGCCGAACCGCTGCGCGCACTCGACCATAGCGATGACTTCCAGGACCTGCCGAACAGCGCGCGCTGAGCCGGGCATCCTGGCGCTGAATTGAAGCGCGGAATTGGCGGGGCGCGGCTTTGCCGACTTGGCTACACTGGACGCTTCAAGGCTTGAAGGCTGCTGCCAGAGTGCCATGCGCAAATTCTCCCGCTCACACTGGAAGATCGTCATTGCGATCCTGCTTGCGATTGCGCTGGCCACGCTGACCATGGAAACCGATTCCGCCACGCCGGCGCCAGTCCTGGAAGCGCGCCTGCGCACCCATGTGCAGGCCATCGCCAACGACGAGCACGACACAGCAGCACGGCACATCGAAACCAGCCTGCAGGCTTACGGCTACCGCGTGCAGCGCCAGGCCCGGGTCGCCGGCGGCCAGCCGCTGCGCCAGATCGAAGTATCGGTGTCGAACGCGGCGCCGGGCGCGAAGCCCGAACGCATCTTCATCGTCGGCGCGCACGTCGGCTCGGCCAGCGGCGCCGCGGCCGTCCTGGAGCTGGCGCGCCTGCTCAACACCATGCGGCCGGGCCGCGGCACCGAGCTGAAGTTCGTCTTCTTCGTAAATGAACAAGCCGTCTGTTTCAGCGGCGAAGACCTGGGCTGCACGCAGCCCGTACTGGCACCCGAACAGGCCGGACAGAAGGCCGAAGGCGCCCTGGCCTTGAAAACGACCGGCTGGGATCCGGAAGCGGCAGGCAGCCAGGGCGATAACCCGGACCGCGAAACACCCTACTCCGGCACCGGCAATTTCATCGCGTTCGTGGGCACGCTGGAATCGTCGGCGCTGGTGCGCCAGGCACTGGGGGCCTTTCAGGCGCAATCCGATTTTCCCGCCGAGGGCCTGGCGGCGCCCGCGCACGTGATGGGTGCGACCTTGTCCGACCATGCCTCGTACAACGGCCACGGCTATCCGGCGCTGATGATCACCGACACCGCCTTCCTGCGGTATCCCTACTACCATACCGTCCACGACACGCCGGACAAGCTCGATTACGCCGGCATGGCGCGCGTGATCAAGGGGCTGGCGCGGACCATCGACGCGCTGGCGGGGGCGAAGACGATCTGAACCCGCGCAATGGCGGGCGCCGTCGGTGCATTGCGTCAGCCGGCCAGGAACATCTCCTGCAAATCGTTCAGGAAGCGCTGGCCCAGCTCGGTCGGGCGGATCAGCTTGTGGTCGCGGTAGAGCAGGCCCTTGGCTTCGGCCTCGTTCAGCTGCTTGCCGATGGCGCTGATGTTCATGCCGGTGCGCTCGCCGAACAGATTCGGATCGAAGCCGTCGACCAGGCGCAGGGTGTTGAGCATGAACTCGAAGCCCATGTCGGCGCGCGCGATCTCGTGCTCTTCCTGCACCGGGTTGCCGCGTTTTGCCGCTTCCATGAAGGAGTTCGGCTGCTTGTAGCGCGCCTGGCGCAGCACGCGGTGCGGGAACGAGATCTTCGAATGCGCGCCCGCGCCGATGCCCAGGTAATCGCCGAAGCCCCAGTAGTTCAGGTTGTGCCTGGCCTGCTTGCCCGGCTGCGCATAGGCCGAGACCTCGTAGTGCTGGTAGCCGGCCCCAAGAGTCGCTTCCAGGATCATGTCCTGCATGTCGGCGCTCAGGTCGTCATCCGGCAACGCCGGCGGGTATTTCGCGAAGACCGTGTTCGGCTCCATCGTCAGGTGGTACATCGACAGGTGGGGCGGCGCGAACGACATCGCGGTTTGCAAATCAATCCGCGCCTGCTCGAGCGTTTGCCCCGGCAGCGCGAACATCAGGTCGAGGTTGAAGTTGTCGAACGTGGAGCGCGCGATCTCCACCGCGCGCAGGGCTTCGCTCTCGTCGTGGATGCGGCCGAGGGCCTTCAGGTGGGCGCCGTTGAAGCTCTGAATGCCGATCGACAGGCGGTTCACGCCGCTGTCGCGATAGGACATGAAGCGCTCGGCCTCGAAGGTGCCCGGGTTGGCTTCCATCGTGATCTCGGCCCCGATCTCGAGTGGCAGCAGGGTGCGCACGTCGGACAGCAGGCGGTCGAGCCCCGCGGCCGACATCAGGCTCGGGGTGCCGCCGCCGATGAAGACGGTGTGGATCTTGCGGCCCCAGATCATCGGCAGCGACTGCTCCAGGTCGAGGCGCACGGCATCGAGATAGTCCTTTTCCGGCAGCTCGCCCTTGGCCTCGTGCGAATTGAAATCGCAATACGGGCATTTGCGCACGCACCACGGGAAGTGGATGTAGAGCGACAGCGGCGGCAAGGCCGTCAGGTTCAGCGCGCCCGGTTTCAGGTATTGCAGGGCCGTCGTCGCCGGATTGCGTGGTTCGCTGGGCGCGGGGCCCGCGACTTTAATCGGGATCATCGCAGCTTCTCTACCAGTGCACGCAGGGCCTGGCCGCGGTGCGAGTGGGCGTTCTTCACGGCGGGTTCCAGTTCGGCGGTGGTCTTGCCAAGCAGCGGGATCAGGAAGTGCGGATCGTAGCCGAAGCCATTGGCGCCGCGTGGCGTATCGATGATCTCGCCGTTCCAACGGCCGTCGGCGATGATGGGCTGCGGGTCGTCGGCGTGGCGCACGTAGACCAGCACGCAGTAGTAATAGGCGGATTTGTCGGCGTGCTGCGCCAGGTCGGCTACCAGCTTCTCGCTATTGCGGGCGTCGGATTTCGGTTCGCCGGCGAAGCGTGCCGAATACACGCCGGGGGCGCCGCCCAGGGCGTTGACACAGACGCCCGAGTCGTCGCTGAGTGCCGGCAGGCCGGTCAGGCGCGCGGCGTGGCGCGCCTTGGCCAGCGCGTTTTCCACGAAGGTGCCGAAGGGCTCTTCCGCTTCCGGCACGTCGAATTCGCCTTGCGGGTGCAGTTCGAAACCGATGGGGCGAAGCAGCTGCGCGAATTCGGTGAGTTTGCCGGCGTTGTTGGAGGCGAGGATCAGGCGTTGGGTCATGGGGTGTGTGGGGGTTGTTTGCTGCGGAGGGTGGGTATTTTAGCGCGTTGGACTAAAGGATGCTTTGGTGGCTGCGGTGCCCAGTTCCCTACCGAAGCCGCACCAGCAGATCAGCCGACAAGCCCCAACGACTGCTTCTGCAACCTGATCAACTCCGTAATCCCCAGCTGTCCCAGATCCAGCAGCCGGTTCATCCCGTTGCGATCGAACGCCGCGCCTTCCGCCGTCCCCTGCACCTCGATGAAATGCCCCTGCTCGTTCATCACCACGTTCATGTCGGTATCGCAGTCCGAATCCTCGATATAGTCCAGGTCCAGCACCGGCATGCCCTTGTAGACGCCGACCGAGATCGCCGCCACGAAATGCTTCACCGGCACCGCCGGCAACACACCCTGCCCCACCAGCGCATTGAAGGCGTCGTAGGCCGCGACCATGGCGCCGGTGATCGAGGCGGTGCGGGTGCCGCCGTCCGCCTGGATCACGTCGCAGTCCAGGTGCAGGGTGCGCTCGCCAAACGCTTCCAGGTCGAACGCGGCGCGCAGCGAGCGGCCGATCAGGCGCTGGATCTCTTGCGTGCGGCCGCTTTGCTTGCCGCGTGCGGCCTCGCGGTCCATGCGGGTGTGGGTCGAGCGCGGCAGCATGCCGTATTCGGCGGTCATCCAGCCCTGGCCCTTCCCCTTCAGGAAGCCCGGCACTTTTTCTTCGATGCTGGCGGTGCAGATCACCTTGGTGTCGCCGCATTCGATCAGCACCGAGCCTTCGGCATGTTTGGTGTACTGGCGGGTGATGCGGATGCTGCGCAGCTGGTCGACGGTGCGACCGCTCGGGCGTTGTTCGAAGCTCATGGGATAGCCTTTGTTATTTGAGTAACTGGGAAGATTTTTCGATCGCCTCGCGGATCTCGGCAATCGCCTTTTCGATCTCGTCTTCGTCAAACGCGTCGGCGCCCGAATTGGCAGGCTGGCCCGCCGTGATGGTCGAGCTGACGGCGTCGTCGGCCAGCATCTGGGTCGAGATCATGTCGGGCGAGGCGCCTCCTGCTGCCTCCGCACCCTGCCAGGTGATCGCCAGCGCCGTCGTGTTGTCGCCGCGCGCCCCGCCGATGGCGGCCGACATCGCCACCATGTCGGGCACCGCCTGCACGATGGTCGAGGTGGAGAGCCGGTGCACGATTTCGGTTTCCGGCAGCACCGACCACAGGCCGTCCGAACAAAGCAGCAGCGTGTCGCCCGGTTCCAGGCTGGCCTGGGTTGACAGCTCGATCTTCGGTTCCTGGCCGGCGCCCAGGCAGTTGTACAGCTTGTTGCGGTCGGGGTGGGTGTTGCGGTCGGATTCAAGCGCGCGGCCCTTGTCGATCAGGTATTCGAGGTGCGAGTGGTCGCGCGTGCGCGCCAGCACCTGGTTGCGGCGCACCCAGTACAGGCGCGAATCGCCGCAGTGCGCCCACACGGCGCAGTTGTGCTGCACCAGGCAGGCCACGATGGTGGTGCGCGGCGTCTCGGGAAGCTTGTTGGCTTCGGCGTACGCCAGGATGTCCCAGTGCGCCTGCTGCAGCGCTTCTTCCAGAAAGCGCTCGGCCTTCTTGATATAGGGCTTGGCCTGCATGCGGAACATCATCGACAGGGTCTGCAGCGCGATGGTGGCGGCGATCTCGCCTGCTAGGTGTCCGCCCATGCCGTCGGCCAGCACCAGCAGCAGCGCGTCGCGCGTGAAGCTGTAGCCCATGCGGTCCTGGTTGACCTTGCGCCCGCCGATGTGGGTCTGCTGGTAGACGGAAAACTGCATGCTGCCTCCTTTAATCCTGAGTGCGCGCTTTGCGGCCGATGCCGCCAAGCCGCCCGACCAGTCCGCGCCAGCCCGCCGCGGGCGCTGCCGCCTCGTCCTCGTCCGCTTGCACCGCCATCGAGGGCGGCGCCTGCAGCACCTTCTGCATGGCGAACACGCTCTGCAGGCGCGCCAGCGGGTCGAGCGCCATGCACGACCCTACCATGTCCACCAGCTCGGGCGAATAGCTGCCTGCGAGCTTCGCCAGCTGCACGGCGGTCTTGTCGTCCTGATTGCGCGCCTCGACCGGCTGCGGCATCGTGCGCGTCATGCAGGCATACATGGCCGCGCCGATGCTGTAGATGTCGGTCCAGGGCCCCAGGGTGGCGGCCTTGCTGTACAGCTCCGGCGCGGCGAAGCCCGGGGTGTACATCGGCGCCAGCATCGGCACGTCGATGTTGATGGTCTGGCGCGCCGCGCCGAAGTCGAGCAGCAGGGGCGAACCGTCGCTGCGCAGGTAGATATTGGCCGGTTTCAGGTCGAGGTGCAGCAGCTTGTTGGCGTGCACTTCGCGCACGCCGGCGCAGACGCCGTTGAAGAGCTGGCGGATCGAGTCCTCGCCCATGCGGCTGCCCTTGGCATGCAGGCGCGCGATATGGTCCTGCAGCGTGTGGCCGGATTCATAGGCCATCACCATGTACACCGTCTCATTGGCGCGGAAGAAGTTCACCACCCGCACCACGTTCGGATGGACGATGCGCGCCAGCGCCCGCCCCTCTTCGAAAAAGCATTTCAGGCCGATGCGAAAGACCGGCAAATTGGGCTTGGAAACGCTCGGCGCGAGCTCGCCCGGCGCGCGCAAGGCGAGCTGGCTGGGCAGGTATTCCTTGATCGCGACGGCATTGCCTTCGGCGTCATATGCCAAATAAACAATACTGAACCCACCGGACGCAATTTTCTTTACAATGCGATATCCGGCAATTTCCAGGCCATCAGGCAGGGGTGCGTTGTTCTGTGCGGCCATCCAGGAAGGGTTCCTTGCTTAACGGGACGATTGTGTGGGATAAATGTTGGCTTTGTAAAGGGCAGCTGCCCTATAGAAAAAAATACCGGGGACTTCTTTGAGCATTTCTAGCATGACAGGTTATGCGGTGGCGACCAGCGAAGGCGCTGCCGGCACCCTCACCATCGAGATCAAGAGCGTCAATTCACGCTTCCTGGATCTGCAATTCCGCATCAACGACGACCTGCGCGCACTCGAACCGGACCTGCGCGCCGCGATCATGGCCGCGATCACCCGCGGCAAGGTCGAAGTGCGCCTCTCGTTCGGCCGCAAGACCACCGGCGGCTCGCAGGCGCTGAACCAGGAACTGCTGGCCGACCTGGCCCGCCTGCAAGGCGAAATCGGGCAGCATTTCCCTGCTGCCGCGCCGATGACCATCGCCGAACTGCTGCGCTGGCCCGGCGTGATCGAAGAATCGACCGTGGGCCAGGAGTCGCTCCAGCTCGACGTCGCCGCCCTCACCGCCACCACCGTCGCCGCCTTCGTGGACAGCCGCCGCCGCGAAGGCGCCGCGCTCGAAGCGATGCTGCAGTCGCGCATCGAGTCGATGGAAGTGATCGTCAAGCGCATCACCCCGCTGATCCCGCAGGTGATCTCGCAGTTCCAGCAAAAGGCCATCGAGCGCATGCAGGACGCGCTGGGCCTGGCCGGCCACGGCAACCCGTCCACGCTCACGCGCCAGGAAGTGCTCGAGCGCATCCGCCAGGAAGTGACACTGTACGGCATCCGCATCGACGTGTCCGAAGAGTTGTCGCGCCTGTCGGCCCACCTGAACGAAACCCGCCACATCCTGAAAAAGGGCGGCCAGGTCGGCAAGCGCCTGGACTTCATGATGCAGGAGCTGAACCGCGAAGCCAATACGCTGGGCGCCAAGGCCTCGGTGAAGGAACTGGCCGATGCGTCGATGGAGCTCAAGCTGCTGATCGAACAGATGCGCGAGCAGGTGCAGAACCTGGAATAATTTGTTGGTGCCGCGCAACAATGCGAGCACCGTTTGAACGCGCGGACGGGGAGACCCGTCCGCGCGTTCAACGTTATGATGAACACCACGTACCAAACAAGGAATTAGATATGATCACTCCCGCCCTCTCCGGCAGCCTGTTCGTCGTCGCCGCCCCGTCCGGCGCCGGAAAATCGACCCTGGTCAACGCCCTGCTGAAGCTGGAACCGGGCATCAAGCTGTCGATCTCGACCACGACGCGCCAGCCGCGCCCGGGCGAACAGGACGGCCGCGAATACCATTTCACGACAACCGAAGATTTCGTGGCGCGCGCCGACCGGGGGGAATTCCTGGAGTGGGCGGAAGTGCACGGCAATTACTACGGCACCAGCCGCCTGACGGTGGAGCAGGAAATGAAGCTGGGGACGGATATTTTGCTGGAGATCGACTGGCAGGGCGCGCGCCAGGTGCGCAAGCAGTTCCCGGACGCGGCCGGCATCTTCATCTTGCCGCCGTCGATCGAGGCGCTGGAAGAGCGCCTGCACAAGCGCGGCACCGACGAACCCCACATCATCACCCGCCGCCTGCTGGCCGCCGGGGGGGAGATCGCTCACGCTCCGGACTTCGAATATGCTATCATCAACGAAGAGTTCAATGTCGCCCTCTCGCAGCTGCAAGCGATAGTCATCGCGACACGTTGCCGCTTCGCCCAACAGGCGGCCCGCAATGCAGACTTGTTTGCCCAGCTCGGAATCCACGCGCAACAACCATCATAAGCGGCGCCGCTCTATAGCTCGCCGCAGTTCTGTCTATTTAGGAGTCACCATGGCCCGTATCACCATCGAAGATTGCCTCAAAAACATCCCGAACCGTTTCCAGCTGACCCTGGCCGCAACCTACCGCGCACGCCAGCTGCTGCAGGGCCACACCCCGAAAGTCGAAGCCAAGGACAAGCCGACCGTCGTCGCGCTGCGCGAAATCGCCGCCGGCAAGGTGGGCATCGAGATGCTGAAAAAAGTGCCGATGTAATACCCCCGCGTGGCTTGAATTCGGGAATCGTTGAATCTGTTATTCTGTGCCTACACTGGCTGATCGATATAACGCATGAAACTGACTTCCCCGGATTCGACCCATCCAGGCACGACCCCTACCCGGCCCCGACGACTGGGTAAACCGCAAGACGCCGAAGCACCGGCGCCCGCCCCGGGCGTTGCCTCGGTGACGCAGCTGATCAACAAGCTGTCCGACTACCTCACTCCCGCCGAGCTCAAGAAAGTCAAGGAAGCCTACCGCTTCTCGGACGAGATGCATCTCGGCCAGGTGCGCAAGTCGGGCGAGCCCTACATCTCCCATCCGATCGCCGTCGCGGAGATCTGCGCCGAGTGGAAGCTCGACGCCCAGGCCATCATGGCCGCGCTGCTGCACGACGTGATCGAAGACCAGGACGTCAAGAAGGACGACCTGGTCGAGCGCTTTGGCGCCCAGGTCGCGAACCTGGTCGACGGCCTGTCCAAGCTCGAGAAGATCGAGTTCCAGAGCCAGGTCGAGGCGCAGGCGGAGAACTTCCGCAAGATGCTGCTGGCGATGGCGTCCGACGTGCGCGTCATCCTGATCAAGCTGGCCGACCGCCTGCACAACATGCGCACGCTCGGCGTGATGGTCGCGGCCAAGAAGCGCCGCATCGCGCGCGAGACGATGGAAGTGTATGTGCCCATCGCCCACCGCCTCGGCCTGAACAACATCTACCGCGAGCTGCAGGACCTCTCGTTCTCGCACCTGTACCCGCTGCGCTACCAGACCCTGGCCAAGGCGATCAAGGCCGCGCGCGGCAACCGCCGCGAAGTGGTGAAGAAGATCCTCGAGTCGGTCAAGGCGCAGCTGGCGACGGCCGGCATCACGGCCGAAGTCTACGGCCGCGAAAAGACCCTGTACGGCATCTACAAGAAGATGCGCAACAAGCACCTGTCGTTCTCGCAGGTGCTCGACGTGTACGGTTTCCGCGTGGTGGTCGACACGGTCCCGAACTGTTATGTCACGCTTGGCACCCTGCACGCGCTGTACAAGCCGATGCCGGGGAAGTTCAAGGACTACATCGCGATCCGCAAGATCAACGGCTACCAGTCGCTGCACACCACCCTGATCGGCCCCTACGGCACCCCGGTCGAATTCCAGATCCGCACCCAGGAGATGCACCGCACGGCAGAAAGCGGCGTCGCGGCGCACTGGCTGTACAAGACCGGCGACTCGAACATGTCGGACCTGCAGCAGCGCACCCACGCCTGGCTGCAGTCGCTGCTCGACATCCAGCAGCAGACCGGCGACTCGGCCGAATTCCTCGAGCACGTGAAGGTCGACCTGTTCCCGGATTCGGTCTACGTGTTCACGCCGAAATCAAAAATCATCGCCCTGCCGCGCGGCGCCACGGCGCTCGATTTCGCCTACTCGATCCACACCGGCATCGGCGACCATACGGTCTCGGTCAAGATCAACAACGAAGCGGCCCTGCTCCGCAACGAGCTGCACAACGGCGACATCGTCGAAATCGTCACCAATCCCGATTCGCGCCCGAGCCCGACCTGGCTGAGTTTCGTCCGCACCGGCAAGGCCCGTTCGGCGATCCGCCACTACCTGCGCACGGTGAACGTGAACGAGTCGGTGGAGCTGGGCCAGGAACTGCTGGCCGGCGCCCTCGCCGCCCGCAACATCAACCCGGACCTGTCGCCCGGCGCGGTCGAGAAGCTGCTGGCCGAGTCCTCGGCCAAGTCGATGGACGAGCTGTATGCCGACATCGGCATCGGCAAGCGCATGCCGGCCCTGGTGGCGCGTCACATCTTCGGCCTGATCGAAAGCGACCCGGACCACGCGCCGTCGTCCCAGACGCAGCCCGCCAGCGACATCGACCCGGTCACGATCTACGGCAGCGAAGGCGTCTCGGTGCAGCTGGCGCCATGCTGCCTGCCGATCCCGGGCGACCAGATCCTGGGCCAGCTGCGGCGCGACCAGGGCCTGGTGGTGCACACCTGCGACTGCCTGCCGGCCAAGCGCGTGCGCGCCAAGGAACCGGACCGCTGGATCGCCGTGCAATGGGGCGAAGAACTCAATCGCCGCTTCGACTGCCGCATCCGCCTGCTCATCAACAATGAAAAAGGCATCCTGGCGCGCGTGGCCGCCGAGATCGGCGAGTCGGACGCCAACATCACCTATGTCGGCATGGACGAGGACGACGAACACCTGATGACGCAGCTGCGCTTCACCATCCAGGTGAAGGACCGGGTGCACCTGGCGCAGCTGATCCGCAATTTGCGGCGGGTGGCGGGGGTGAACCGGGTCGAGCGCGAGCGGTCGTAAAGCGTACCCGCGATGGTTCAGGTGCGTTGCCACCGCGACGATCGCGCAGCTATGCTTTTCGATTGACGTCCATCGTTGCTTCCTGGGTTAAGCTCGCTATTCATCAGCCCATCGGAGAACCAGCATGGTCAGCAAGAACACGATTTGTCTCTGGTACGACGGCGCCGCCCTGGAGGCCGCGCAGTTCTATGCCGAGACTTTCCCGGACAGCGCGGTCAAGGCCGTCCACCGCGCGCCGGGCGACTACCCGGCCGGCAAGCAGGGCGACGTCCTGACGGTGGAGTTCACGGTGATGGGGATTCCCTGTCTCGGCCTGAACGGCGGTGCGGGCATGACCCACAACGAGTCCTTCTCGTTCCAGGTGGCGACCGACGACCAGGAGGAAACCGATCGCCTGTGGAATGCGATCGTCGGCAACGGCGGCCAGGAGAGCCAGTGCGGGTGGTGCAAGGATAAATGGGGACTGTCGTGGCAGATCACCCCGCGTGTCCTGATCGAGGCCTATACCGACCCGGACCAGGCAGCGGCCAAGCGCGCCTTCGAGGCCATGATGCAGATGAAGAAGATCGACGTGGCCGCGATCGAGGCGGCGCGGCGCGGCTGATCCAGCATGAGGCCAGGTTTGCCGTCATGCCGGTCAGTTAGTGAGAATCGCGTCACGGGCGGCCCGTCCTTGCTACCACCTGGATATCCCAGACCTGGTCTTCCCTGCTGCTTCCTAATTCATTGCAGCCGGGAATGCAGGCAGCGCATTTGGCCGGGAAAAATCACACCCATTCTATTTAGATAAATGCACCCTTTATCACGCCAAGCGAGCACTGGCGTATGAAAGCAACATCTTCGTTGCGATATTTATCATAATCCAGTATAGATAGCCGTAAAGATGGTATATATTTATTATCAACATTTCGTGACGACTTCCTTTGGATCCTTGAGCGCATGGCAGGCTGCCTGAGTATCCTCATGCAAGGCGCTGCTGCGATAAGGGAGTAGTCCCATCGGTGCGAAGCCGAACGTTGACCCTGTCGTTCTCAATTCTTGTGGGAGGCAACTTGGGCAATGTATGCCGCGACCACGTGTCCATTTGTCTGGACGTCGATGAACAGACACTGATCGGCAAGATGCGGGTCATACTCGCCTTGGCGAGCCTGTTCACCGTGATGATCGATCCGGATGGCCTGGGCCAACCGCACCCACTCACCATGCTGGTTTTCTATGGGTATACCGCGCACAGTATCGTCCTGCACGTCCTGAGCCAAACCGGCAGGGCGATCCAGCATCCCCGGTTGGGGCATTGGCTGGACGTCATCTGGTTTAGCCTGGTAGTGGCCATCACCGGCCCGCTGGCAGGCTTCTTCTTCCTGTATTTCTTTGTCATCGCAACCGCGGCATTCCGTTGGGGCTACGACGAGGGAGCGCGCGTCACACTCGCATGCACCGCCTTTTTCCTGCTATCCGGCATTGTCAGCCTGGACGAAAAGATACTGGCCAATGTGCTGTTGCGATCAGCCTTCCTGATTGGCTTGGGGTACATGGTGGCCCACTGGGGCGAAGCCCTTCTCACCAATCGGCGCCGCATCGCCCTGCTGCGCGACGTCAGCCGCCTGTCCAATCCCCGTTTCGGCGTCGATCACACGATCGCGTCGGTCCTCGAACACACGCGCAGCTTCTTCGATGCAAGCACGTGCATGGCGCTGATGCGGGATAGCGCAACCGGTGTCTGGCGCCTGCGCTCGACAGGCAATAGCGGAACACCGTCGATGGTCGACCAGTATTTGTTAGACGAGCAACTGGCCGTCGCCCTGTCCTGTGTGTCTCCCCGTGAAAGCGCGGTGTACAACGCTCCACCTTACCAATTCACCGCATGGGGCGAGTCACTGCGTACGCGGGACGAAGACAGCGGCAAATGGCAATCCGTTCCCGTGTACGTGGGGCGCCAGCTTGCCGACCTGCTGGGAGCGCGCAGCTTTGTTTGTACGCCCATTCCCTTGCGCGATGGCGAAGGAAGGATCTTCGTCATCTCGGCCAAGGCAGGCCTGAATCAGGAAGACGCTGCGTTTCTTGCCCAGGTGGCAGCCCAGGCCTTTCCCGTCATCGAGAACATCGCGCTGCTCGACCGCATGGCATCGGACGCCGGCCGGCGTGAGCGCAAGAAATTTTCCTGCGACCTGCACGATACGACGGTGCAGCCGTATATCGGGCTCTCGCATGCGCTGCAGGCGCTGATCCGCCAGGCCGGCAAGGAAAACCCGATTGCTGCCGAGTTACGCCAGGTCGCCGACATGGCGGACAGTTTCGTGCACGACCTGCGCCGTTTTGCCACCGTGACCTCGGCGGCGCCTTCGTCAGACGAGCCCGGATACGGGCTGGCCCTCGAGGCCCATGCAGCCCATTTCAAGGTGTACTACAAGCTCGACATCGCCCTGAGCGGCCATGAAACGCTGCATATCAACGACCGCCTTGGCGCCGAAGTGGTCCAGCTCGTCCGCGAGGGAATGAGCAACATCCGGCGCCACACGGCCGCCAGGCGCGGCGCCGTCATACTGCATACCAACGGCGGCTGGCTGCATATCCGGATCGAGAACGAATGTCCGGGCGGCCCGGCAAGCCCGTTCACCCCACGTTCGATTTCAGAGCGGGCCGCGACATTGGGCGGCTTCGCCTATGTAGGCAGTTCCCAGGGCAAGACAACGGTCCATGTCGACATTCCCCTCTAATCCACCATGACAACATCCGCGCCCCGCCCGCCTATTTCCGTCCTGCTGGTCGATGACCACAAAACCATGCTGTGGGGCCTGGAACGCCTGATCGACAGCGAGCGTAATGGCATGTGGGTCGTGGGATGCGCCAGCAACCGGGAGGAGGCGCTGGAGCAGGCCGCCAGACATTCGCCCGACGTGATCCTGCTGGACATCGATCTCGGCGGCGAATGCTCGCTCGACTTCCTCCCTGCGCTGCTGGTCAGCGGGGTATCGCGGGCGCTGGTATTCACGGGCATGCGCGACCAGGCCGTGCTCGACCGCGCTATCGTGGCCGGTGCACGCGGCGTACTGCGCAAGGATGCACCCGCGGAGATCGTCCTGCGCGCGATCGAAAAAGTACACCAGGGCGAGATGTGGCTGGCCAACGACATGATGGCGCGCATCTTCAGCGACCTGACCCGCCCGCGCACGCCGCCGCCGCCCGACCCCCATGTCGTGAAGCTCGACTCGCTCACCCTGAGGGAGCGCAAGATCGTCGACGCCATCGTGGACGGCAACGGCTTGACCAACAAGGCGCTGGCCGGGAGCCTGTTCATCTCCGAGCACACCTTGCGCAATCACCTGGTCACGATCTACAAGAAGCTTGGCGTGAGCAACCGGCTCGAACTGTATGTGTATGCAGTCAGGCACGGCCCCCGTAGCAAATCGAACTGATTCCCGCTCTTCTCCCAAGGCCTCGCATCAAGGATGCGCACGGCCTCCTTCCGGTTTCACCATTCCCTGCACGGCTGCTCCCAGCGCTTGCCTGGCATGCAGGCGCGCGCCTTCAATCATCGACATCCTCGTTGCTTCCCGTGGAGCTGCCTGATTTGTCCTTTTGAGACTGTGACATTTGTCATGGGCCCCGGCTGGAAAATCGGTTCAAAAGCCTCCCCCCGGAAAGGGCGCATGTGCGATGCGTCCGTGTCAGCGAAGACCTACAGTGAGACATCAGCGCTGGTGTCGAAGCCTGATGAAATCCCGAGCGATGTGCGGCAGGAGCGGAAGGGCAGACATGTACTTTCTCGACTATCTACCGCCAGCGATCGGCGAATTCATGGGGGCAATGACCGGCAGTCTGGAGTATGAACATGCACTGGCCTGGTCGCTCGTAGCCGTCGTCTGCATCCTCGCGATCCTCGCGTTGCTGTAGGACGGGGCGGCGGTCCGGCAAGGCGCTGACAACCACATCCATTACTTATCGACGGACAACCTGGAGAAACATCATGGAAATGATCAAGAACTTTATTCAAGAAGAAGACGGTGTCACGGCTATCGAATACGGCCTGATCGCGGCGCTGATTTCGGTCGTGATCATCGCAGCGGTTACGGCCGCTGGCGAAAGTCTGAAGACGATTTTCGGAGTGATCGCTACCAAATTGGCAACCGCAGCGGCAACGGCGTCGGCGCCCTGAAGCCACGCTAGTTTCCCCCACCCCGCCAACGGGGTGGGATTCGAACTTCCCACCGGATTCGCCATGCCAACCTTCATCGAGATCAGCGCCGGCCAGCTTCGTTTTCCGGGCGCCTTCGCCCTGCCGCTGCAGCTTGCGGTGCTGGTACTGCTGCTGCTGGTCGCCACCATGGTCGACGTGCGCGAACGCCGCATCCCGAACTGGCTGGTCGCCTCCGGCGTGGCAGGCGCCACCGCTTTCCACGCGCTCGCGCCGCAAGGCGCGGGCGCCACCTTCGCCTTATCGGGCCTGGCCGTCGGCATTGCCGCGCTGCTGCCCATGTACGTCATGCGCGTCATGGGCGCCGGCGATGTCAAGCTGATGGGCATGACCGGCGCCTTCCTCGGCATGAACGGCGTCCTCGGCGCCGTTCTGGCCAGCATGGTCGCGGGAGGGTTGTTTGCCCTCGCCATGGCCGCGGGCAAGCGCATGCTGCCCGAGCTGCTCGGCAACCTGCGCGGCATGCTCATCCAGCAGCACATCAACCGTCTTACGCACACCAGGTCCGCCGCGCTGCCTCCGGGAGCGTCGGTCGGGAACATGCCATATGCGGTGGCCATCACCGCCGGTACCCTGGCCCAGCTCGTTTTCCTGCACTGACCGGTACCAGACCATGGCCATTCTCGCCACGTCCCTCGACAGCAGCACCGGCGCCGACGCCATCGTACCGCGCCGCGAGCCGCACGCCATCCTGCCGGCCGCGCCACTGACCGTGGCGCAGACCGGCCTGCCCTTCCTGTTCCTCGCCGAACTGGCCGCCAAGATCCTGTTCCTCGGCGGCCTGCTGCGCATCACCGAGCTGGCGTCGCGCATGAAGCTCGGCGTCGGCGTGATCGAGCCGCTGATCGTCTACCTGCGCGCCGAAAGGCTGTGCGAGATCAGCCGCGCCGGCGCCACTGGAACCGACGCCGACGTCTGCTACAAGCTGACCGACCTGGGCCGGGCGCGCGGCGCCGATTTCCTGGCGCGCTGCGGCTACACGGGCCCGGCCCCGGTCACGCTGGAGAGCTACAGCGACGCGGTTATGGCGCGCAGCGTGGCCACGATGCGCATCGGGCGCGCCGCCGTGCAGGCCGGATTCGACAAGGTCGTGGTGCCCCCGGCCATCCTCGACCAGCTCGGCACGGCCATGAACTCGGGCCGCGCGATGTTCATCCACGGCCCCGCCGGCAGCGGCAAGACCTTCCTGGCCGAGCGCCTGTCGCACCTGCTGACGGGCGCGATCGCCGTGCCCCATGCCGTCTACGTTGGGGGCGAGGTCATGCAGGTCTACGATCCGGTCGTGCACCTGGCGCCCGAGGCCGCGCCGCTCCCCGGCCTGCCGTTCCGGCGCGCCGCAGGCGACACGCGCTGGGTCAGCTGCCGGCGTCCGGCGGTACTGACCGGCGGCGAACTCTCGCTCGACATGCTCGACCTGAAGTTCGACCATGCCACCCGCTATTACCAGGCGCCGCCGCACCTGAAGGCCAACAACGGTATCTTCATTATCGACGACCTGGGCCGCCAGCGCTGCTCGCCGGCCGACCTGCTCAACCGCTGGATCGTGCCGATGGACCGCCGGATCGATTTCCTGTCCCTGCATACTGGCTACAAGTTCGAGGTGCCCTTCGACGTGATCGTCGTGTTCTCGTCGAACCTGCCGCCCGCCGAACTCGGCGACGGCGCCTTCCTGCGCCGCATCGGCTACAAGATCCACGTCGGCCCGCTGGGCGAAGACGACTACCGCCGCATCTTCACCGAAGGCTGCACGGACCTTGGCATCGATTGGGACGAGGCCGCCTTCGCCTGGCTGCTGAAGGAACGGCACGCGCGCGAAGACCAACCCCTGCTGGCCTGCTATCCGCATGACCTGCTGAGCCAGATACGCGACCGCGCCGCCTACGAGGGCGTGCCGCCGGCGCTCACTCCGGACGCTCTCGACTGGGCATGGAATAATTTTTTCACCGGCCTCCAACAGGCGCCGGCCACTGGCACCAAAGGTGAATGAGATGAAAAATACCCGTGGAATCGTCATGCTGGGCATTGCCCTGGTGCTCGCCCTGGGGGCCGTGTTCGCCGCGGTCAGCTGGATCAACGGGCGCGCATCGAACACGGCCAAGGTCGCGGTGGCGATGGTCGACATCAGCCTCGGGGCGCGCATTGCGCCGGAGATGATCAGGATGGTCGACTGGCCGGCTGGCGCGCTGCCGCCAGGCGCCTTTTCGGACCCGAAGCTGCTCGGCGGGCGCGTCACACGCTCGACCTTGCAACGGGGCGAACCGATCATGGAAGCGAAGCTGGCGGCGCCCGGCACCCAGGGCGGTTTGTCCGCCGTGGTCGCCAACGGCAAGCGGGCGATGACGGTGCGCGTGAACGACGTGGTCGGCGTCGCCGGCTTCGCCCTGCCCGGCAATTTCGTCGACATCCTGGTCAACACCCAGGGCGAGAACGCCAAGGCAGGCCCGAATGGCGACGCCTCGATCTCGAAGATCGTCCTCGAACGCATCCTGGTCCTGGCGATTGCCCAGGACCCGAACCGCGACGACACCAAGCCGAAGGTGGTCAACGCCGTCACGCTCGAACTGTCGCCCGAGCAGACCGAGAAACTCGACCTCGCACGCAGCGTCGGCACCCTCTCGCTGGTGCTACGCAACCAGATCGACCCGGATCCGGTCGGCACCCGCGGCGCGACCAAGAATGCGCTGCTCGGCCTGGTTCGTCCGGCCGTCCTGCGGGCACCGGCGGTGCGCAGGGCAGTGCTGGTGCGCGAGCCGCGCTACAAGGTCGACGTCATCAAGGGCCTCGAGCGCAGCACCCAACAATTTTAAAGAGAGCGATCATGCGAGCTACCGACACGATGACGACAAACAGCGCCAGGCGCACGGCACTGGGGGCGCTGGCGGCGCTGGCCTGCTGCGGGGGCATGATGGCGCCGGAAACGGGCTTTGCCGCGGCGGCCGCGGCGAAGGCGCCGCCCCGTGCGCCGGCCCAGGCGGCGCCGCCACGCAGCAGCGGCGTGTCGACGCTGGCGCCGAAGGTGACCCTGTCCGAGGGCAAGTCGACCCTGATGCGCCTGCCCTTTCCGGCGACGCGCATGTCGGTCGGCGACGCGAAAGTCGCGGACGTCATCCTGCTCAATCCGAGCGAACTCTACCTGTTGGGCAAGTCGGTCGGCAGCACCAACCTGATCCTCTGGAACAAGGCCAACGACGCCACCATCATCGACATCGCGGTCGACCTCGACACCAGCGGCCTGACAGCACGCTTCGAGCAGCTGCTGGCCGATGAGAAGGACGTCAGGATCACCACCGCGGCCGACACCCTCGTGCTGTCGGGGATGGTGTCAGACGTGACCAAGGTGGACCAGATGATGGCGCTGGCGAATGCCTATGTGCAGCGCGGTCAAGGTGGCGCAGCCGTGCCGACAGACGCGGGCGGCCAGCAGGCCACGATGAAGGTCATCAACATGACCTCGGTCGCCGCGCCCCAGCAGGTGATGCTCGAAGTGCGGGTTGCCGAGATCTCGAAGACCCTGGCCGACCAGCTCGGCGTCAGCATGGGCGCCAGCCGCACCAACGGCAGCTGGACCTACAGCTTCCTGTCCAACCTGCTAAGCAGCAACCCGAGCCTGCTCGACGCCTTCAGCAGCAAGAACGGCAACTTCCTGACCATCGATGCGCAGAAGCGCGACGGCCTGATCAAAGTGCTGGCCGAGCCGACGGTGATGGCCATCAGCGGCCAGGAGGCGAGTTTCCTCGCCGGCGGCAAAATCTTCATTCCGGTCAGCCAGGTCAATAACAACGGCATTCCCACCATCACCCTCGAGGAGAAGGAATTCGGGGTCGCCGTCAAGTTCACGCCGACGGTACTCGCGGGCGGTCGCATCAACCTGAAAGTGGCGCCGGAAGTGTCGGACCTGAACAAGGAAGGCATCGGGATTACCGCGACCGGGATAAACGGAACGGCGATCCTGCCCTCGTTCACCACGCGGCGCGCCACCACGACGGTGCAGCTGTACGACGGCCAGAGCTTCGCCATCGGCGGGCTGATCAAGAACAACGTCACCACCAACGTGAAGGCCTTCCCGGTACTGGGCGAAATACCGGTGCTGGGCGCGCTGTTTCGCAGCACCGACTTCCAGACCGACCGTTCGGAACTGGTCTTCATCATCACGCCTCACCTGGTCAAGCCCTTGCCGGCCGATTACAGGCTGCCGACCGACGGCTATATCGAGCCGAGCCGCAGCCAGCTTTTCCTGGGCGGCAAGCTCGAAGGCAAGAGCAAGGCCGAACCGGCCCGTACCACGGCCGCCCCCGGCCCTACCGGTTTCGACCTGAAATAGGAGCGATCATGACCACGCGCCATCTACGCCACGCCGGGCCGCTCCTGCTGGTCCTGCTGGCCCTGCTGACCCTGCCGGGCTGCGCCAACCGCCCTGCCGCGCTTCCCTACGGCCACCGCGTCGCCCTGACGATGGCCCAGCAGGTCCTCGATCCGCTGGCCGGCTCGAAGCAGGCCACGGTAAACGGCATCGGCGGTCAGGAAGCGAAGAGCGCCTACGACGCCTATCAGAAATCCTTCCGCGCTCCGCAGCCGCAACCGAACGTATTCACGATCGGCGTCGGAGGGGCGCGCTGAGCGGTGACGACCATGGATCGCCTCTATCCCTTTCCCGCGTCACGCCGCCTTCCTGGCCGCCAGGACGGCGGCGTGGCGATCATTGTCGCCCTCGTGCTGGCGATACTGCTCGGCTTCGGCGGCGTCGTGCTCGACCTCGGGCACCTGTTCGTCAACAAGACCGAATTACAGAATGCGGTCGATTCCTGCGCACTGGCCGCCGCCGGCCGGCTGACCTGCGATCCGGCCGGTGGAGCCGGCTGTCCAGCGTCTTTCCTGGCCGATGCAGAGGCTGCCGGCATCTTCGTCGGCAACCGCAATGTCAGCAATTTCCAGAAGGGCGCCGTGACGATTGCGCCTGCCGACGTGCGCTTCCATACCGCCATCGGGCCCAACAGCGCCTACCTGTCGCGCGCAGCGGGCGCCAATCCGAATGCGAAATTCGCCCTGTGCATCGCCCGTTCGGCGCCGATCGCGAACTGGTTCATGCAGGTGCGCGGCAGGTCGCAACCGAATAGGGTTGCGGCGTCGGCGGTTGCCACGCTGGCGCCCAGCCAGACATCCTGCAATGCGGCGCCGATCGGCGTGTGCTCGAAAAACGCAACGCCGCCCAATTACGGCTACGGCACCATCGGCGAATGGATCGTCAGCTCCTTCAATGGCAGCAACAACGGCGACGACTCGGGCCTGGCCGGGAATTTCCGCTGGGTCGATTTCACCCCTAGCGCGGGCGGCGCCAGCGAGGTGCGCGACCAGCTGCTGGGCAACAGCTCGGTATGCGGCATCGCGGTCGGCAACGACATCCGCGAAGAAGGCGTCAAGCAGGGTGCGAAGAGCGCCTGGAATACCCGCTTCGGCATTTATCCGAACGGCAGCAATGGCTACGTTCCCGCGGACGTCGCCCCGGACAAGACCGGCTATGCCTATCCCAGCAAGGCCCCCGGCACCGTGATCGGCATCGGACAGTCGGCCTACGCCGACTACCGCTCCAAGCAGGCGGCGCACGCCCCGTTCAAGCCGAACGAATACGCGCCGTCCGGGGCGGCCGGCAATATCCCGGGCAGGCAGCCCTTGACCTCTGCCGAGCACCTGCAATACGGCGCCGAGCGGCGCCTGATCCCGGTGCCCATCCTGGAATGCAACAGGTCGCCTGCCAGCGTGAGGATCCTCTCCATGGGTTGCGTGCTGATGCTCAACCCCATGTCCAACGGCAGCACGGGGAACCTGTACCTGGAGTGGCGCGGCCTGGCCAACACCCCGGGCAGCCCCTGCCGCAGCTCGGGCGTCCCCGGCGGCGCCAATGGCCCGCTGGTGCCGACACTGGTGCAATAGGAGAGCGGCCATGCGCAAGGTGAACAAGGAATCCGGAACCGCGGCCATCGAAATGGCGCTGCTGCTGCCGCTGCTGGTCCTGCTGCTGTTCGGCGTGACCGAATTCGGACGCGCCGTTTACCAGTACAACGCGCTTGCCAAGGCGGTGCGCGACGGCGCACGCTACCTGTCGCAGTTCGCGCCGGGCGACGCTGCCCGGACGCTGGAAGCCAGGTCGATGGTGGTATGCGGCGCCACCGACTGCAGCGGCCGGCCCCCGCTCGTCGCTGGCATGTCGCTCAACTATGTCCGGGTGCGCGACCGCACGACCGATCCCGATACCTTCGACTTGCAGGCCACGGGACGGGGCGTGCTCAACCTGGTCCGCGTCGAGGTCTCGGGATTCACCTTCCGCAGCGTGGCGTCCGGATACGTTCCCAACGTCGTGTTCTCGCCGATCCAGGCGACGATGGAGCAGGTACCATGAACCTGCGCCCCTGCCCCCACGCCGAATGCCAGCGCGGCGTCGCCGCGGTAGAGTTCGCGCTGGTCGCCGTGTTCATCCTGTTTCCCCTGCTGTTCGGGGTTATCGAATTCGCACGCATCGCCTTCTACTGGAACGCGGCGACCGAGGCCACGCGGCTGGGGGCGCGGCTGGCCGTGGTCTGCGACCTCGACGACAGCACCATCCGCAGCCGCATGGCCGCCCTGTTCCCGGCCGTCGCCGCCTCCAATATCGTGATCGCCTACCAGCCCACGGGCTGCACGACAACCACCTGCCGAGGGGTCGAGGTGTCGATCCTGCCGGCCCGCGTCGCCACCCACATTCCAGGCATGCCGTTCAGAATCGCCCATCCGCCGTTTCGTACCACGCTGCCCAGAGAGAGCATGCGCAGCGCGTTCGGAGCGGCCGGCGCCGAGGTCAGCAACCCGGTGTGCGAATGAATATTTCGCTCTCAACATCCCGCCTGGTCATGCAAAAGGAGTCATCGTGAAGATCGCCGTCGTATCGCGTAGTGAAAAACACCTGCTGGAGATCGCCCGGCTTCTGCGCGAGCGCAGTCCGGGCGACGAACTCAATCTCGTCGCCGGTTCGCTCGAACGCTTCAGCAGCGGCGCCGGCACGGCCATGCCCGACCTGCTGCTGCTCGACCAGCCGCAAGGCGGCGAATTGTCGCGCCTGGAAGGGCTGGGGGCGGCCCATCCGTGCATGACGACCATGGTGCTGTCGACCCTGCACACCGTGGAATTCATGGTCGACGCCATGCGCGCCGGCGTGCGCGAAGTGCTGCCGGCGCCGGTCACCCCTACCGCCCTGTATCCGGCGGTGGCGCGGGTGCGCGAAAAACTGTCGGCGCACCAGCATGCGAACGGCAAGGTGCTCGCCTTCGTCTCCTGCAAGGGCGGCAGCGGCGCCACCTTCCTGGCCACGAACCTCGCGTATGCGCTGGCGACCGAATGCGGCCAGCGCGTCGCCCTGATCGACCTCAACCTGCAATTCGGCGACGCCTCGCTGTTCGTGTCCGACCAGAAGCCGCTTGCCACCCTGGCCGACGTGGCCCTGCAGATGCACCGCATGGACGCCTCGCTGCTGGCCTCGAGCATGATGGCGGTGACCCCGACCTTTTCGGTGCTGGCCGCGGCCGATGATCCGGTGCACGCCGGCGACGTCAAGCCGGAGCACATCGACACCTTGCTGAACCTGGCGCGTCGCCACTACGACTTCGTCGTCCTCGACGTCGGCCGAAGCCTCGACCCGGTCGGGGTACGGGCGCTCGACCTGGCCGACACCATCTTCCCGGTGCTGCAGACCACCCTGCCCTATGTACGCGACGGCAAGCGCCTGCTGAACGTGTTCCGTTCGCTTGGCTACCCGGCGGCCAAGATCCAGGTGATCGTCAATCGCCACGAAAAAAAGGGCCAGATCAAGCTGCAGGACCTCGAAACAGCCTGCGCTACCCAGGTCTGGCGCCAGGTGCCGAACCACTACGAGGCGGCCGCCGCCTCGGTCAACCAGGGCATTCCGGTGCTCAAGCTGTCAGCGAAAAGCCCGATCGCGAAATCGCTGGTGTCGCTCGCGCGCGGGATTGCCGGTGACGCCGCTCCAGCACCTGCGGGCTGGCTGGCGCGCCTGTTGAGCAAGCCAAAGCACGTAGCACAGCCGGGCGCGGCCCAAGCGGCACCGGTGCAGCCGGCGGAGCAGCATCCGGCGCCCGCCACCATGCAAGCGGCATTCGAGGAGAAACAGGTATGGATGCAGAAATCCTGACGCTGCGCGACCGCCTGGCCGGCAACGCCGGCCGCGGCATCCCCCTTGCCACCCAGCGCAGCTCGCACAGCGCTGGCTACATGCAGCTCAAAGGGCGGATCCACCAGGGCCTGCTCGACCGGGTCGACCTGGAAAGCCTGCAGCTACTGGCGCCTGAGCAGATCCGAGACGAATTGAAATTGATCGTCGAGCTGATGCTCGAAGAGGAAACCGTCCCGATCAACGAAGTCGAACGGGCCAACCTGGTGCGCGACATCCAGAACGAGATGCTCGGCTTCGGCCCGCTCGAACTGCTGCTGGCCGATCCGTCCGTGTCGGATATTTTGGTCAACACCTGCAGCCAGGTGTATGTCGAGCGGCGCGGCAAGCTCGAGCTCACCGAGGTGCGCTTCGCCGACGAGGCGCACTTGATGAAGATCATCGACAAGATCGTCTCGCGCGTAGGCCGCCGCATCGACGAGTCCTGCCCGATGGTCGATGCGCGCCTGCCAGATGGCTCGCGCGTGAACGCGATCATCCCGCCGCTGGCAATCGACGGCGCCATCCTGTCGATCCGGCGCTTCTCCGCCGATCCGCTGCGCCTGTCGGACCTGATCGCCTACAAGAGCATGACGCCTGGAATGGGCGAGATCCTGCAGGGCCTGGGCAAGGCCGAAGTCAACATCCTGATCTCGGGCGGCACCGGCAGCGGCAAGACCACGATGCTGAACGTCATCTCGGGCTTTATCAGCCCCGAGGAGCGGATCGTCACGATCGAGGACGCGGCCGAGCTGCAACTGCAGCAGCCGCACGTGGTGCGCCTCGAGACCCGCCCCGCCAACATCGAGGGCCAAGGTGAGGTGACCCAGCGCGCCCTGGTGAGGAATGCGCTGCGGATGCGCCCCGACCGCATCATCCTGGGCGAGGTGCGCGGTGGCGAAGCACTCGACATGCTGCAGGCGATGAACACCGGCCACGAAGGCTCGATGGCGACCATTCACGCGAACACCCCGCGCGACGCCCTGACCCGCCTGGAAAACATGATCAGCATGGCCGCCGCCTCGCTGCCGAGCAAGGCGATGCGCCAGCAGATCAGCTCCGCCGTCGGCGTGGTGCTGCAGGTGTCGCGCCTGACCGACGGCAAGCGCAAGCTGGTGTCGCTGCAGGAAGTCACCGGCATGGAAGGAGACGTCATCACCATGCAGGAGATCTTTACCTTCCGCCAGACGGGCCTGGGTGAGAACGGCGCCGTGCTTGGCCACTTCTGCGCCACCGGCATCCGCCCGCGCTTTCTCGACCGGCTGCGCAACTACGGGGTCAACATCCCGGAAAGCGTGTTCGATCCCTCCCGCCAGTTTGCCTGAGGAGCCGCCATGGACTACATGTTCTTCGTCTTCGCGATCCTGATCTTCGTGGCCGTGGTGTTCCTGATCGAGGGCGCCTACCTGGCCTGGAACGCGAGCCGGGGGCCGGAAGCGCAGCGCCTGTCGCGCCGCGTGCGCAACTTGTCGACGCGCGACGCCGAGCGCAGCGTCGCCCTCGCCAAGAAACGTGCTCTGAGCAGCCATCCGATCCTGCAAAAACTGCTCGCGGCCGTGCCGCACATGGCCACCCTCGACCGCCTGTTGATGCAGTCGGGGAAGCAATGGACGGTGGCCGGGTTCTCGGGTGTCTCGCTCGCCCTCGCCATGCTGGCCTGGACGCTGGCCTACTCGTTCGCGCTGCCCTTTCCACTCCAGCTCGCGGCCGCCGCCACTGCGACGACCCTGCCACTGCAACTGGCGCTGCGCGCCCGCAATGCCCGCCTGAACAAGATCGAGAACCAGTTGCCCGACGCGCTGGACCTGATGAGCCGTGCGCTGCGCGCCGGCCATGCCTTCCCGAACGCCCTGAAAATGGTCAGCGAAGAGATGCGCAACCCGATCGCCGGCGAATTCGCCACCGTCTTCGACGAGGTCAACTTCGGCGTCTCGATGCCGGACGCCCTGATGAACATGGCCAACCGGGTACCCAGTACCGACCTGCGCTACTTCGTCGTCGCCGTGCTGATCCAGCGCGATACCGGCGGCAACCTGTCGGAACTTCTCGGCAGCATCAGCAAGATCATCCGCGACCGCATCAAACTGCTGGGCCAGGTCAGGGTGCTCTCGGCCGAGGGCAAGATGTCGGCATGGGTGCTGGGGCTGCTGCCGTTTGCCGCTGGCGCGCTCATCCAGCTGACCAGTCCGCAGTTCCTCGCATTGCTGTTCACCGACCCGTTTGGACGAAAAATGCTGGGCTTCGCATTGACCATGATGGTCATTGGCGTATTCGTGATGCGCCGGATCGTCCGGATCCGCGTATGAGCGGCCATGACGCAAGGAGCGTGCAATGACAATCCTCGAACTTGGTTTTGTCGGGCTGGTCTTCGTTGCCGTCTTCGGCATCGCACTGCTCGGCATGCGCACCTTCGCCACCACGCCCCTGCAGGAGCGGCTGGACGCGGTCGGGGTGAATACGGACGCGCCAGGCTCGGGCCCGCCGCCCTGGCTGGAAAAGATGGTCGTGGCCGCCACGCCGGTCGCACGCCTGTCGCTGCCCGACGACGAGGCCGGGAGCTCGGCGGTGCGCGTGCGCTTCATGAACGCGGGCTATCGCCATGCGTGGGCGCCCGTGGTCTTCTTCGCCGCCAAAACCGTGCTCTCGCTCGGGCTGCCGCTAGCGGTCTTTTTTGGCCTGAGCATCAGGGGTACCAACACGGGCACTACCGGCATGCTGTTCTATGTACTGACGGCGGCCGCCCTCGGCTACTACCTGCCGAACTTCGTCCTCAAAAGGATGATCGGGCGGCGCCAGCGCGAAATCTTCGAGAGTTTTCCCGACGCGCTCGACCTGATGACGATCTGCGTCGAAGCTGGCCTGGGCATGGACGCGGCACTGGCCCGCGTGGCCGGCGAGATCGGCCTGAAAAGCCGGGTCCTGAGCGAAGAGCTGAACCTGGTGACGCTCGAACTGCGCGCCGGCAGCGGCAAGGACAAGGCCTTGCGTGGGCTGGCCACACGGACCGGGGTCGAAGACGTCGATGCGCTCGTGGCGATGCTGATTCAGGCCGAGCGCTTCGGCACCAGCATCGCGGACTCGCTGCGCGTGCAATCGGAACAACTGCGCACCAAGCGCCGCCAGCGAGCCGAGGAACAGGCTGCCAAGATCGCGCTCAAGCTGCTGTTCCCCCTGATCTTCTTCATCTTCCCCTGCCTGCTGGTGGTGTTGATGGGCCCCGCTTTCATCCAGATCTACCGCGTCTTGCTGCCGACCTTCACCGGCGCCAGTGCCAACTGAAAGGACACGACCATGCCGATCCGTCCCGTCGCCCCTGCGCTTGCCACGCTGCTGGCCGCTGCGTTGCTCTCGTCCTGCGCCGGCGTACCGCCGCAGCTGCGGCTGATGTTCCAGCCAGCCGAGCAGGTACGCCACGGCGCCAATGACCTCGCCTCCGCGTACTACCGGCTGGGGCGCTACCACCAGGACGCGGGCGACCTGGGGCTGGCCCTGACCGCCTATACCTACGCCACGGCGCGCGACCCGCGGGCGCCCCTGCCGCGCATGGCCGCCGCCGTGATCCACGCGCAGCAGGGGCGCCTGGCCCAGGCCAGGGCAATCCTGCTGGCCGTCTGCGTAGACCATCCCACGCTGGTCCAGCCGCTTAACAACCTGGGTTACGTATATTACCTGCAGGGCGAATACGCGTCGGCGGCTGCTACTTTCCGTTCGGCGCTGGCCCTGCAGCCGGGCAATGAGCGTGCGCTGAACAACCTGCGGCTGGCGGAAGACGCGGGCCCAAGCGGTGCGGCCCCAGCCTCCGCGCTGGCAGCCACGCCTGTCCAGGCAACGCCCGAGGCCGCAGCGCCGCTCCCGGCGCCTACCCCTGCTGCCGCTCCTGCTGCGGCGGCTCCAGAGACCGTGGTTGGCGGCATGCAGCTGGTCAGGACCGCTCCCAATGTGTACGAATTGCGGATTGCACCGCCAGCTTTGAAAGCAAGCGACAGCCCACTGCCTGCGACGGCGCTCGCGGCGCAACCCGCGCGCCCCGCCGCCCGGCTCGAGATCGCCAACGGACATGGCGCCAACGGACTGGCCAGGCGCTTCCGCGACGCCCTCGCCGCACAAGGCCTGGCCGCTGGGCGCTTGACGAACGCCAAACCATTCGGCCAGGCGGCGACCCGGATCGAATTCCGTCCCGGCTTCGATACCGCGGCGCGCGACCTGCAGGCTGCCCTGGGCGGAAAGGCCGTCCTGAAGAAGGCGGACCGGCTGGCCGCACCCACCGACCTGCGCCTCGTGCTCGGCAAGGATGCCGACCTGGCGCCCGTGCTTTCGGGCCACAGCTCGCCAGGCGCACCGCTGCTGACGGCGGCTGCACCAGCCTCGATCAAATAACAACCACCATAGAACCAGGAGCGTCCATGAGAGTAACGACGAAACGCGCGGCCGCCGGGATGACCGCCTGCACGCTTGCCAGCCTGCTGGCAGCATGTGGCGGTGGCGGAGACGGACCGAATGCCACCTGCCGGACCCTCGATGGCTCCCGCGACCCGGCCCTGCCGTCCTGCACGGCGGCAGCCGCGCCCGGTACGCCCGCGGCAGCCCTGGCGCCACCGCTCGTGACGCTGAGCGACGCCAGCGGCGCCCCGACCACCATGGTGTCGGCCCGGACGCCGGCAGTGGTCAAGGCGGTGGTCCGGGACGGCGGCGGCAATCCGCTCCCGAACGTGGCCGTTCGTTTCGCCAGTACCGATACCACCGCCGTCCTCGTCCCCGCCTCCGGGACCGCGCTGACCGACGCCTCCGGGACCGCGACCATCAGCATCGCGGCCGGCAAGCAGGCCGGCGCCTTCACGGTGACCGCCACCGCCACCCGCGACGGCGCCAGCGCCAGCGGCAGCACGAGCTATGCCGTGAGCTTCCCGGCACTGAAAATGAGCACCCTGGCCGTCAGCCCCTCGCCCCTGCCCGCCGGCGGCACCGCACGCCTGTCGGTCACCCTGCTCGACGGCACGACGCCATTTGCGCCGGCCCAAGCCGTCACCTTCACCTCGCCCTGCGCCGCCGCAGGCAAGGCGGAGATCAGTTCGCCCGTCACGACCATTGCCGGGGTGGCGACCACCTCGTATGTCGACAAGGGCTGCGGGGCGCCCGATGTCGTCACGGCCTCGACCGTGTTGGCAGGCGCTACCACCACCCAGTCCGCCACCGTGAACGTCGAAGCCGCGATACCGGGCCAGCTCGCCTTCGTGTCTGCGCTGCCGCAGAACATCTCGCTCAAGGGTACGGGTGGCGCCGGGCGCCAGGAATCATCCACGGTCGTGTTCAAGCTGCGTGACCGGAACGGCAACCCGATCTCGGGCCAGCGCATCGATTTCTCGCTCACCACGACGGTCGGCGGCCTGACGCTCAACCCTGCTTCTTCCACCACGGGCGCAGACGGCACTGCCAGCACGACCGTGGCCGAAGGCACGGTGAACACGCCGGTGCGCATCATCGCGACGATTCCCGGAACGGCGATCACGACCATGTCCGACCAGCTGGTCGTCTCCACCGGCGTGCCGGACCAGAACAGCTTCACCATCGCGACCGAAATCTTCAACGTCGAAGGCATGAACGTCAGTGGCTGCCCGGCCCCGACCGGATCGCTGGTCACGGTGCGCCTGGCCGACCACTTCAATAATCCGGCTCCGGACGGCACGGCGGTCAGTTTCACCACCGAAGGCGGCACCATCGACGGTTCCTGCCTGACCGGACTGGTCAACACCACACTGACGGACGGCACGGTGATCCAGCAGAAAGGCATCCCGGGCGCGTGCACCGTGCGCTTCTGCTCCGCCAATCCGCGTCCGGCCGACGGCCGCGTGACCGTGCTGGCCTATGCGCTGGGCGAAGAGAGCTTCGTCGATACCAACGGCACCAATATCTACTTCCAGGATTCCGATGCCTTCCAGGACTTGGGTGAGCCGTTCCGCAACGACCGCGCCATCACCCATCGTAACGCCCAGGCCAACTGGGCGCCGGACGCCAACTGGAAGCCGGCGCGTACGACGCTCGGGCCGGACGATGGCTGGTCGACCGGAAATGCGGTACGCGTCCCGGGCGAAATCTTCATCGATTCGAACGTCAACGGCAGCTGGGACAGCGGAGGCGATGGAAGCTATAACGGTGTGCTCAGGCAGGGCGGCGGCGCGACCCGCCTGGTGACCCATGCACGCGGGGCGCTGGTTCAAGTCATGTCGACCAGCAACGCCGCCATCACCTCGCTCGGGCCGGAATCGATCGCGCTCAGCCATTGCGTTACTGGCACGCCCTTTGTCAACACGGCGGTGACGATGCAACTGGCGATCCGCGATACCAACCCGACCGTGTTCGAGCTGAACCGCGCTGGCAGAGAACCGCTGCGCCTGCCGTTCGACCTGCCGGGGAACATCCTTGCGGCGGGTACGAAGATCGAGTTCTCGGCATCGAACGGCACCATCCTCGGCGAACGCAGCTACACCGTGCCCAATACCAGCGAGCCGAGCGCACAGGTATGGATCTATACGGTACAGATGCAGAGCGATGCGAGCCAAAGCTCCCCGGCCTCCCTCCCGCCTCTATATTGTTCCAACGCAGTCACCAATGGCGCCCTCACCATCAAGGTCACTTCACCTTCAGGCATGATCACAAGCAGGTCTTATCCGGTGACCGACTGAGCCCCTCGCCAGGCCGCTGGAGTTCACCAGCGGCCTGGCGTTGGCCGGAGCGGAAGGCCGTGGGCGCCTTTTGCCCGGCCATTTTTATTGGCCCAGCGCGGCCCGCTGCCGTTCTTCCTGTTCGCGCAATTGCGGCGTCATGGTGTCGCCGAAGTCTTCCATCTCGAAAATCTGGCGGATTTCGATCTCGGCTTCGCCGCTCGCCATCGGCATCGGCACGCGCTTGACCCAGTCGATGGCTTCCTGCCTGGAGTTCACGCGCCAGATCCAGAAGCCGGCCAGCAATTCGCTGGTCTCGGCAAAGGGCCCGTCGACCACGCGCACGCTGCCGTCCTTGGCGAACTGCACGCGGGCGCCCTTCGAGGAAGGCTGCAGGCCTTCGCCCGCCAGCATCACGCCGGCCTTGACCAGTTCGTCGTTGAAATTGCCCATGGCAACCAGCAGCTCTTCGCTCGGCATCACGCCCGCTTCGGTGTCCTTGTCCGCTTTCAGCAAAATCATGAATCGCATCGCTTCCTCCGTGTGGGTGGGTTGAATACGGCAGCTTCTCGCTCCATGCATTATTTGTGCGGCGCGAGTTCCAGGATGCGGTCGAAGGCCGCGCAAGCCCCGGCGCAGGCCTCGGCAATCTCTTCCGGCGTGCGCACGTTCGCGCGCAGCGCCAGCATGAAGGCGCGCCAGCGCGGGCCCGGGCCGCCGGCTTCGCCGCGCAGGTAGCGTAGCGGATGCGGCGCGAAGCGCTCGGCCAGGCGCGCATGCAGCACGGCGCCGCCCAATTGCGAGCCTTCGATCACATAGGCCACGCCCCAGCGGTAGGCGCTACTCGCGCCCGGGGGCCAGGCGCCGCCGGCACGCACCGGCAAAGGCGCCGGCATGCCGGGCTCCAGCAGGTCGGCGTCGATCAGTTCAAGGCGGCGGGTAGCCGGCAGGCCCGCTTCGGCCTGCGGGCCGTCGGCATAGCCGTCCAGCCAGGCCTGCAGGGGCAGCAGCCAGTCGCGCACCATCAGCAAGTGCCCGGCATAGTCTTGCAGGGAAGGCTCGGGGGCGGACAGGGGCAGGCCGCCGTCGAGGCGCTCGTGGCGGGCGGCGGTGGCGGTGCGCAGCGCGGCCAGGACATCGGCCTCGCGCATGGCGTCGTGGGAACGGTTCATCTAGGACAGGACATTCGGTGAATCGCTCATCTTACCAGCGTGACCCGTTCAATCCGCGACCGGCTCCGGATACTCGACGGAAAGAACCTCGAGCTCCTCGGCCCCGAGCGGCGTCTGCAGGGTGATCACATCGCCTTCCCTGGCCTTGGTCAGGGCGCGCGCCACCGGCGAGACCCAGCTGATCTTGCCCTTGAGCGGGTCGAGCTCGTCGATGCCGACGATGGTGACGGTGTGCTCTTCGCCCGCCTTGTTCAGGTAGGCGACGGTGGCGCCAAAAAAAACCTGGTCGTTGCCGTGGTGAACAGAAGGGTCGACCACGGCGGCGGAGTCGAGGCGCTTGGTGAGGAAGCGGATGCGGCGGTCGATCTCGCGCAGGCGGCGCTTGCCGTAGATGTAGTCGCCGTTTTCCGAGCGGTCGCCGTTCGACGCGGCCCAGTGCACGATGCGCACGACTTCCGGCCGGTCGACGTCGATCAGCTGCAGCAATTCGTCCTTGATGGCCTGGTAGCCGGCGGGCGTGATGTAGTTCTTGGCCCCGGCAGGGATGGCCTGGGCGAGCGCCAGCGCTTCGCCGTCGTCGTCGTCGTTGTCGGACTCTTTTACAAATGCCTTATTCATGGTCTTATTGTAACGGCAGCGGCGCCTCGATGCCCTTGCTTGCCGTATCATGCGCTCATGGACGGAGAAAAATCGGCGGGACATCCGGGACACAACACGCGCATCCATCCGCGGGCCGGCCGGCGCTCGCGGCTGCTCGCCCCCCTGGTGCAGCTGGCGGCGCTGGTGCTGCTGATCGAGTCCTGGACCTGGCAGGTCGGCAGCCGCGCCGCGGCCCGCCTGGCCGCCTGGCCGCCGCTGCGCTGGCTGGAAGCGCGCATCCGGCTCCTGCCGCCGTGGGCGGCCCTGAGCGTGTTCGTGCTGCCCGGGGTGCTGCTGTTTCCGGTCAAGCTGCTGGCCCTGTTCGCGATTGCCAAGGGTCATGCGCTGGCGGGCATCGCCACCTTCGCGGCCGCCAAGCTGGGCGGCGCCATGGTGGTGGCGCGCATCTACATATTGACTCTGCCGACCCTGCTCAGCCTCGTCTGGTTCGCACGCTGGCATGGCGGCTTCATCGCCCTGAAAGACCGCTGGCTGGCCGGCTTGCGCGCCAGCGCCTTCTGGCGCCGCACCCGCGTGGCCGTCAACGGCGCGCGCCGCGGACTGCGCCGCCTGCTGCGCCGCGCCGGGCGCCAGCCCAGCCACCTGTCGCGCGTGCTGCGCCGCTTCAACGCGCGCTTCAAGGCGCGCCAGCTGGCGCGGCGCGACGAAAAAACCGAAACCGAACAGTCATGAGTCCGAATCCCACCCTTGCCGCCGAAATGCAGGCGGCCGCCTCCGAGATCTTCCTGCTCGACGCCGCCACGCTCGCCATCGTCGACGCCAACCAGGCCGCGCGCCTGAACCTGGGATACGACGCGGCCAGCCTGGAGGCGATGGACGTGCACGCCATCGCCCCCAGGCTCGATCCGGGCGCGCTCTCCAGCCTGCTGGCCGGGCTGGGCGAGGAAATCGGCGCCCAGGTGGGCATCCGCACCCGCCTGCTGCGGGGCGACGGCAGCAGCTATCCGGTCAAGCTGTGCTTCCTGCGCATCGTGCGCGACGGCCGCTCGCTGCTGCTGGCGATCGCCGACGACCTGACGCTCGAGCAGGCCGCCGCCCAGGCCCTGGCGCAGTCGCAGGCGCGTTTCGACGCCATCGTGCGCAATACCCCGGGGCTGGTGTTCCAGCTGGTGCACTACCCGGACGGGCGCCTCGAATTCCCCTGGCTGAGCGAAGGCTGCCAGGCCCTGCTCGGCCTGTCCGTGCTCGAACTGCAGCGCGACGCGTCTCTTTTCGAAGGCCTGATCCTGCCGGACGACCGCAAGGGCTACCTGGATTGCATGGCGGCGTCGCGCGACCAGCTGGGCGCCTGGAACTGGGAAGGCCGGATCTGGATCGACGCCTGGAAAGACGTCAAGTGGATCAACCTGCGCGCCACCCCGCACGCGATCGACGGCGGTGGGGTGCAGTGGGACGGCATCATGACCAATATCAGCGACAGCAAGCAGGAGCAGCACGAGGTGGTGCGCTCGCGCTCGCGGCTGGCCGAGCTCACCGACCACATCGAGCAGGTCAAGGAACAGGAACGGGCCCGCATCGCGCGCGAGATCCACGACGACCTGGGCGGCAACCTCACGGCCATCAAGATGGCGCTGGCGATGCTGGCCGCGCGCCTGCCCGAGCAGCCGGTGCTGCTGGAAAAAGCCAACTACCTCGACGACCTGGTGGACCGCACCATCGAGGCGGTGCACCGGATCTCGCTCGACCTGCGCCCGACCATGCTCGACCTTGGCATCGTGGCCGCGCTCGAGTGGCAGGCAAGGGAATTCGAAAAGCAGATGGGCATTGCCTGCAGCTTCCGCTGTCCGGAGAATGACATCCTTCTCGACGACGACCACGCGACCGCCCTGTTCCGTATTTTCCAGGAAGCGCTGACGAATATCGCCAAGCATGCCGGCGCCACCCGCGTGACGGTGTCGCTGCGGCGGCAGCGCGCCCACCTGACCCTGGTCATCTGCGACAACGGGCGCGGCATCGAGCCCGCCGACCGCCTCAAGCCGCAGTCGTTCGGGCTGCGCGGGATGAGCGAGCGCGCCAAGGCGCTGGGCGGCACGCTGGCCTTGTCGCCAGCGCCCGGAGGTGGCACGATGGTGACCATCAAGACCAGGCTGGCTGCCCCGCAAGCACCGCGCGAGGCGGCCGCCCACCACGAGTTGAGCAACAGCGCAGGACAGAATGACTGACAAAGCAATCATCCGTGTATTCATTGCCGACGACCATGCCATCGTCCGCGAAGGCCTGAAGCAGATCCTGGCCGAACAGGGCGACATCATCGTGGCCGGCGAAGCGGAAACCGGGCTCGACGCCATCAAGCTGGTCGGCAAGTCGCGCCCCCACGTGATGCTGCTCGACATCTCTCTGCCCGACCGCAACGGCATCGAAGTGCTGAAACAGGTGCGCAAGGACCGGCCCGACCTGGCCGTGCTGATGCTGTCGATGCACCGCGAAGACCAGTATGCGATCCGTTCGCTCAAGGCCGGGGCCTCGGGCTACATGACCAAGCAGAGCGCGCCGCGCGAGCTGGTCACCGCGATCCGCCAGGTGGCGGCCGGCCAGAAATACGTCAGCGCCGCGCTGGCCCAGACCCTCGCCGCCCAGGTCGGCGAAGACCACGACGCACCGCTGCACGACGCCTTGTCCGACCGTGAATACCAGACCCTGACCATGATCGCCTCCGGGATGTCGGTCAGCGACATCGCCCGCGAACTGTCGCTGTCGGTGAAGACCGTGAGCGAATACCGCGCCCGTTTGCTCGTGAAGATGAAGCTCAAGAACAGTGCGGAGTTGACGCATTATGCGATTCGCAACCAGTTGGTTTCATAGCATCAAAGATCTTTGTTACTGTTTTTTAATTGATGGTTGGCAATAAAGATGCTTATCATTACGCCAAACCGCAATCCGCGTCATTACAGCCATGTCCACCACGTCGTCCCCCTCCCCCATTGTCCCCGGCCAGAATCCTGCCGATATTGCCCGTGAAGCGTTCCGGCGCCTCGCGACGCGCCGCATTGCGCCGACGCCGGACGCCTACCGCGCCATCTACGACGAGATCGCCGGCGTCCCCCCGGCCCCCGCCGCGCCGGCCGTCAACCCGGCCGCCGAGGTTTTGGAATCCTTCGCCCGCCGCCTGGCCGATACGCCGGGCGAGGTGTCGGAATACGGCCGCCGCCTGCTGCGCGCGTCGAAGGCCGCCGACTGGGCCGGCTACGCCCAGGCGCTGGGCCAGATGGCCGAGCGCCACCTGCGCCGCAACACGCCGGTGATGGCGATGGGCGACGAAGACCCGGACGCGCGCCACCTGCGCGAGATGCTGGGCCGGTCGCTGGCCTTTGCCCTGGCGACCCTATTGGCCGGCAGCAAGGACCTGGTGCTCGAGGCCGAAACTCTGGGCGGCGCCGTCAAGCTGGCGCGCGGCGACGAACTCGGTGAGCTGTCCAGCCGCCTGAAGCAGCTGTGCTACCAGGTCGAACTGCACAGCGGCGACCAGGCCGAGCAGCGCGAACTGCTGCTGCGCCTGTTCCGGCTGCTGCTGGATAACGTCAACGAGCTGCTCGACGACGACAGCTGGATGCGCGGCCAGATCGCCGCCGTGCAGGACCTGATCTCGGGGCCGCTCGATACCCGCTCGCTGGAAGACGCGACCCGCAGCCTGAAGGATGTGATCCTCAAGCAGGGCCAGCTCAAGCACAGCATCTCGGACGTGCGCGCCACCGTCAAGAACATGATGATGACCTTCATCGACCGCCTCGGTTCGGTGGCGGCCTCGACCGGCGACTACCACGCCAAGCTGGGCACCTTCTCGAAGCGCATCAGCGGGGCGGCCAACATCGACGAACTCAACGACATGCTGGAAGAAGTGCTGCGCGAGACCCGCCGGGCGCAGATCGATGCGCTGGCGTCGCGCGACCGCATGATGGAGGTGCACCGCGAAGTACAGGAAGCCGAGGACCGCATCCGCCTGCTGGAAGCGGAGCTCCAGCATATGAGCGAGCTGGTGCGTGAAGACCAGCTGACCGGCAGCCTGAACCGGCGCGGCCTGGAAGAAGTGTTCGGGCGCGAAAGCGCGCGCGCCGACCGCCGCAACACGCCGCTATGCGTGGCGATGCTCGACCTCGACAATTTCAAGAAACTCAACGATACCTACGGCCACCTGGCCGGCGACGGCGCCCTGAAGCACCTGGTGACGGTGGTGCGCGACACGCTGCGCTCGATGGACGTGATCGCCCGCTTCGGCGGCGAGGAATTCCTGATCCTGCTGCCCGAGACCACGGTCGAGGCGGCAGCGGCGGCGATGGTGCGGGTGCAGCGCGAGCTGACCCGCCATTTCTTCATGCACGAGAACGAGAAAATGCTGATCACTTTCTCGTGCGGCGTGGCGCTGCGGGTGCCGAACGAAGGCCAGGAGAGTCTGATGGCGCGGGCCGACCGCGCCATGTACCAGGCCAAGCAGACCGGCAAGAACCGGGTCGTGGTGGCGAATTAAGCCGCGCTAACCCATTTCTTCGCTAGATTAATCCCTCTTATTGAGTAAGCGCGCCCGGACGCGGCGCGCTGCGCATCTCGTCCTTGGCGCCCTGGGCGCCCACCGCCTTGAGCATGCGGTCGGTCGAGGTGCGCTTGGCCAGGCGGCTGCCCGTCATCGTATGCCCATCCTGGCCGGCCGTGTTGGAGGTATCCGCGGCGACTTCCGCCATGGTCGGCGTCGGATCGGTGTCGGGCGCCGAGGCGCATCCCGTCAATCCCAGCGCCAGCACGGCGCATGCAGCAGCAATCGTCTTCATTTTTTCTCTCTCCGGACAAGAAACGCGTTGGTTCGTGTGCGGCCATCAGGGCCGCGCCCGCCAAAATCGTAACAGTTTTGCATCACCCCGGCGCATGTGGCGGCAAATTATTCTGGACGAAGAGAAAAAATAAATCTTTTTTTGCCCTAAAGTTCGCCATTCCACGGTCGTTTAGACGCGCTGCCGAAAGAAACTTGAGCGAAAAGAGGCGGAATTAATTTCGCTCCGGGCCCTCAAGTTCTTGCCGCAAAGCACGTTACCAGCAACAACAGCGGTGTGATCGTCACGGAACAGCGTGGCGCACCAAAGTGAACAGGGCAAGGCAGCCCACCCCTGAAAGACCTAGTCTGGAGAAACACCATGGCATCCGTAATCAATACCAACGTCGCATCCCTGAACTCGCAGCGTAACCTGTCGACCTCGCAAGCATCCCTGAACACCTCGATCCAGCGCCTGTCGTCGGGTCTGCGCATCAACAGCGCCAAGGACGACGCTGCCGGCCTGGCAATCTCGGACCGCATGAGCTCGCAGATCCGCGGCATGAACCAAGCAACCCGCAATGCGAACGACGGCGTGTCGATGGCCCAGACGGCTGAAGGCGCCCTGTCGAGCTCCGGCGAAATCCTGCAGCGTGTCCGCGAACTGGCAGTGCAGTCGTCGAACTCGTCGAACTCGGCCGGTGACCGCAAGGCCCTGCAGACCGAAGTGACCGAACTGACCTCGGAACTGAACCGTATCGCCAACACCACCGAATTCAACGGCCAGAAGCTGCTGGACGGCTCGATGGGCACCGCGAACTTCCAGGTCGGCGCCAATGCAGGCCAGCTGATCTCGATGACCGGCTCGAACTTCAGCACCTCGACCTACGGCAACAACAACGTCGGCAAGGATGCGAACGCCGTCGTCGCGGCAACCACCGCTGCCGCCGGCACCGCAGCCGTCTCGGGTTTCCTGGGCAGCGCCAACGTCGCTACCACCGCTACCGATACCGCCAAGTCGATCGCTTCGAAGATCAACGCCGAAACGTCGAAGACCGGTGTGACCGCTTCGGCGACCACCGAAGTGCAGATCGACGGCGCAGCCGGTTCGTACGCACTGGACCTGACCTCGGACAACTCGACCGCAGTGCGCGTCTCGTTCTCGATCGGCGGCGCCGGCGCCACGGCCGACGACTTCGCATCGGGCATCAGCGCAATCAATGCCCAGACCGCCAAGACCGGCGTGACCGCATCGTTCGACTCGGCCAACGGCGGCGGCATCAAGCTGACCAATGCTTCGGGCAACGACATCAAGCTCGAGAACAAGAACGCTGCTGCCGGTGCTGCGATGACCATGGCCAGCTACAAGGCCGACGGCACCACCAACGCCAGTTTCTCGGTTGTTGCAAACACCGGCGTCGGCACTGCCAACGGCCGCGTGTCGATGGACTCGGAAAAGAGCTTCTCGGTTGCCGAAACCACCGCCACCGGCTTCGCGCTGGCCGGCAGCTCGAACCTGAAGTCGGTCGCCAACATCGACGTCAGCACCTTCGACGGCGCACAGGCCGCGATCAAGGCAGCCGACGCCGCCCTGTCGTCGGTCAACAGCCAGCGCGCTTCGTACGGCGCACTGCAGTCGCGCTTCGAATCGGCGATCTCGAACCTGTCGTCGACCACCGAGAACCTGTCGGCATCGCGCAGCCGCATCGTCGATACCGACTTCGCTGCTGAAACCGCGAAAATGACCCGCGGCCAGATCCTGCAACAGGCTGGTACCTCGATGCTGGCCCAGGCCAACTCGCTGCCGAACGGTGTCCTGTCGCTGCTGCGTGGTTAATTACCGACGGACTGACTAGTCCATCCGTGCTGTAAAACGGTTCCTCGGCTGAAGAAATTCAGCCGGGGAATTTTTGCTAGGGAAGTCACATGAACATCCAATCTCTTGGTTCACCCGTGGCGTCGCGGCTGGAGGAGCGCACGCTCGCTCCGATCGAGCAGCAAAAGGCGGAGCCCACCAAGGCGGTGAAGCCCACCGAGGCCCCCGGAACGACCCCGGCATCGCGCGCGCAGCCGTCGCGCGAGCAGGTCGACGATGCCGTCCGCAAGATCAACGAGGGCATGGCAGCCACCTTGCAAAGCCTGGAATTCGCAATCGACGATGACAGCAAGGAAATCGTGGTCAAGATCATCGACCAGGGCACCCGCGAAGTGGTGCGCCAGATTCCTTCCGTCGAAGCGCTCGAGATCGCCAAGTCCATCGACAAGATGCGCGGCCTCCTGATCAGCCAGACTGCCTGAGCCGGTTCTACCTTATTACCGCCGGCGCACGTTCCCCGGGAGCGTGCGCTGCGCTTCCGCGCCTGCCGCCGGCGCGCGCATCCGCACATGATGTCTTCCTGCCATCCCTGTTTTTAACTATTTGAATTGGGATACCTTTCCCGCTCTTAAGTCCGGTTTGCTTCTGTCGATAATGACTTACATTATCGCTTTCACGGGAGAAACAAAGTGGGCATCAGTTCATCCGGCATCGGCTCCGGCCTCGACGTCGACGGCATCATCAGCAAGCTGATGCAGGCCGAAGCAGCCCCGCTCGCCAGCTTCGACAAGAAGGCAGCCGCGCTGCAGGCGCGCATGGGCGCGCTCGGCAAAGTCGGCGCCGCGGTCGGCGGCTTCCAGGGCGCCCTGACCGCGCTCAATTCTCCCTCGACCTTCAGCGCCCTGAATACCGCATCGAGCAACAAGGACCTGCTCAGCGCCACCGCCGGGACCGGCGCGGTGCCGGGCAAGTACAGCATCAACGTGTCGCAGCTGGCGTCGGCCCAGAGCCTGACCACCGCCGGCAGGGCCAGCATGAGCGCGACCATCGGCAGCGGCGCCAGGACCACCCTGACCTTCCAGTTCGGCAGCATCGGCGGCGGCAGCTTCGGCGTGGCCGGCACCGCGCTGGGCGCATCGATCGCCACCGGCGGCATCAGCAACGGTTCGCTGACGCTCAACGGCGCCCCCATCACCACCAGCGCGGCCACCCGCAGCGCGGCCCAGCTGGCCGAAGCGATCAACGCCAGGAGCGACACCACGGGGGTGACTGCCAAGGCCGGAACCGCCACCAGCGCGGCGAACCTGTTCGCCAGTTTCGGCACGGTCACCACCGCTGCCACCGCCAGCTATACGCTGTCGGTCGGCGGCGTGGCGATCGCGAGCCAGGCCGGCAGCGGCGCCTCGCTCGACGCCGCCGGCGTCGACGCGGCGCTGGCCAGCGGCACCGTCGGCGCGGCGCTGGCGGCCGCCAACATCACCTATAGCGGCAACGCCCTGGACGGCAGCCTGCAATTCACCGCGGCCGACGGCTCCAACCTGACCGTACTCGAAGCCATCGGCGGCAGCGGCGCGGTCACCGGCGGCCTGGGAGGCGTCGGCGTTGCCAACACCGGCACCAGCGTCACCACCACCGCAGGCGTGACCCTGAGCTCGCGCGACGGCAGCCAGATCCTGGTCGGCGGCACCAACCCGGCCGCTGCCGGCCTGGTCGCCGGCAGCGCCGGCAGCTACCTGGCGGGCGCGGCCTTCGCCCAGGATGGCGCGCAGGCCAGCGGCACCGTGACCCTCGAGGCCGGCAGCCAGTCGCTGCAGGGCATCCGCGACGCCATCAACAAGGCCAACATCGGCGTGACGGCGACCATCGTGTCGGACGGCGGCGACAACCCCTACCACCTGGTGCTGACCTCGAACAAGACCGGCGCCAAGTCGTCGATGAAGATCGGCGTCGACGGGGCCGACGGCCAGCCGCCCGATCCGGCCATCGCCGCCCTGCTCGGCCACGATCCCGGCGGTGCCCAGGGGCTGACCCAGACCAGCGCGGCCCAGGACACCCTGCTCAACATGAACGGGATCGACATCCGCAGCAGCAGCACGACCGTCACCGACGCCGTGCAGGGCGTGTCGCTGGACATCACCGCGACCGGCAGCACCAGCCTGAACATTACCCGCGACACCGCGAGCGTCTCGACCGCCGTCAACAATTTCGTCAAGGCCTATAACGACCTGAGCAAGACGATTTCGAGCCTGACCGGCTACAACGCCGAAACCAGGACCGCCGGCGTGCTGCAGGGCGACCCGGGTGTGCGCTCGATCCAGAGCCAGCTGCGGCGCCAGCTCGGGGCCGCGGTCGAAGGCCTGGGCGGCAAGCTGACCACGCTCGGCCAGGTCGGCATCGCCTTCCAGCGCGACGGCACCCTGGCGGTGGATGCAACCAAGCTCAACAAAGCCGTCAACGACAATTACGCCGAGATCGGCGGCCTGTTCGCTGCGATGGGCAGCGCCACCGACGGCATGGTCAAGTTCGACAAGTCGACTGCCGCCACCAAGCCCGGCGTCTATGGCGTCAACATCGCCAGCATGGCCAGCCAGGGCACGCTGACCAGCGCCGCGGCGCTGGCCGGCCCGACCACGATCAGTCCGAACACGACCTGGCGCATCACGCTCAACCAGACCGATCCGGTCACCGAGAGCAAGACCCAGGAGATTGCGCTGGCAGCCGGCACCTACACCAATGCGCAGCTGGTGGCCATGCTGCGCGCGGCGGTGAACGGCAATACCGTCTTTGCCGGCGCCGGCGACACGGTCGAGACCAAAATCGACGACAGCGGACGCCTGTCGGTTTCGTCGAGCAAGTACGGCGCGAATTCGAACGTCTCGATTTCCAGCGTCAGCGGCAGCGACCCCGCCACCCTGTTCGGGGGCGCCGCGCCGGTGGCCGGCACGGACGTCCAGGGCACGATCGGCGGCGTCGCCGCCACCGGCAACGGCCAGGCGCTCACCGCTGCCGCGGGCTCGCCCGCGGAAGGCATCCAGCTCTCGATCACGGGCGGCCTGGTCGGCGAGCGCGGCACCGTCAGTTTTTCCAAGGGCTTCGCCTTCGAGCTGACCAACCTGACCGCCGGCTTCACCGGCAAGGGCAGCCTGCTGACCGGCAAAACCGACAGCATGAATATCACGCTCAAATCCATCGCCACGGCGCGCAACCAGTTCAGCGCGCGCCTGGAAACCATTGAAAAACGCTACCGCGCCCAGTTCACCGCGCTCGACAGCGCGCTGATGTCGATGCAATCGACCTCGGCTTACCTGACCCAGCAGCTTGCGGCGCTCACCGCGAACGCAGGCTAATCTCACAGTACCTGGAGAACACCATGTTTGGAACCATGCAACGCGGCGTTGGCGCCTACGCGAAAGTCGGTCTCGAGACCGGCGTCGCCTCGGCTTCGCCACACAAACTCATCGTCATGCTGTATGACGGCGCCCTGGTGTCGATCCTGAGCGGCATCACGAATATGAAGGCCGGCAATGTCGCCGCCAAGGGTGCCGCGATTTCGAAAGCCATCAACATCGTCGACAACGGCCTGCGCGCCGCGCTCGACAAGAAAGTCGGCGGCGAGATCGCCCAGAACCTGGACGCCCTGTACGAATACGTCAGCGCCCGCATGCTCAAGGCAAACCTGTCGAACGACCCGGCGATCCTGGAAGAAGTCCATGCCTTGCTGTCCGACCTGCGCGATGCATGGAATGCGATCGATCCGCTGGCCGCCGGGAACCTGCCGGCCGCCGCCCCTGCGCCCCTGCGCGCACCGACCCTGATGAGTGCCTGAGCCATGCCCATGATGACCAGCGAAGATATCGTCGACGTGTACGAGACCATGGCGGTAATCACCGACCAGATGCTGCGCGCCGCCAATGACAACGATTGGGACCGCCTGACCGAACTCGAGCAGCAGTGCGCCCTGCACGTGCGCCAGTTGAAGGAACACGAGCAGGGAGCCCTCGCCGGCGCCGCGCGCGTCAAGAAAGTCGACGCGATCCGCCGCATGCTCGCCGCCGACCGCCAGATCCGCGACCTCGCCACCCCGTGGATGGCGCGCCTGTCGGCCCTGATCAGCAATACCTCGACCGAACGCCGCGTCGCGCGCGCCTACGGCATCTAGGCCGCAAGGCCTTTCCTAGAGCATGCTGCCGCGCGAGCTCGTCTCTGCAATCGTGCGCACCGGGCCGGTGGTCCCGGCCGAGCAGCTCGCCGATCCGCGCCAGCAAGCCTTTGCGCGCGCCCTCGCCCCCCAGCTGGGCAAGGCGCTGCACGGTGAAGTCCTGGCGAAGCTGGCCGACGGCAGTTTCGTCGTCAAGGTCGCCAACATCCCCGCCCGCATGCAGTTGCCCGCAGGGGTCCAGGTCGGCGCCGACGTGCCCTTGACCCTGCTGTCGGTTTCCCCGCGCCCCACCTTCCAGGTCGGCACTGCCGCCAACCCGGTGTTTTCCGAAGCCGGCCCGCCGCTGCCGCAAGGCGCCGACCCGGGCAAGGCGCCGCTGGCGATGCGCGAAGGCGCCGCGCCAGGGGCCGGCGCCGCGGTCAATCGCGCCGCCGCCCTGCTGCAGGCCACCGCCGCCGGCGCCGGCGCGCTGCTGGGCGGCCTCGAGACCAACACCACCACCCTGAGCCAGGCCGGCAAGACCATCGGCAGCGTGCTGGCCGCCGCCCAGAAGGCCGAGACGCCCATGACGGCGCTGGTCGGCCGCGCCCCGCTGGTGGCATCAAACAACGCCGATGCGGCCAGCATCGCGAAAGGCCTGGAGCATGCGGTCGGCAAAAGCGGCCTGTTCTACGAATCGCACGTGGCCGAATGGGCGCAGGGCGCCCGTGGGCTCGCCGAACTGAACGCCGAACCGCAGCAGCAGCTGGCGCGCGAAGGCGTGCGCCAGTCGCCGCTCGACCCGGCCACCGCCCAGTTCATCAACCTGCAGCTCAGCACCCAGGAACAGGCCCAGCTCACCTGGCAGGGCAATTTGTGGCCGGGCCAGCCGATGCAGCTCGACGTAGCCCGGGATACCCGCGAAGGCCACGAGGAAGCCGGCGAGGCGGAGCAATCCTGGCACAGCCGCCTGCGCCTGCATTTCCCGGAACTGGGCGAGCTCGATGCGCGCCTGAGCTTCAGCGGCGGGCGCCTGCAGGTGCAGTTCGCCGCGGGCAGCGAATCGACCGCCCATCTATTACGCCAGCACATGGGCAGCCTGGCCGGCGCGCTCGATGCGGCCGGCACCGAGCTGGCCGGCTTCGAGGTGCGCGCGCATGGCGTCGAAGCGGGGCCCGGCGCCCCGCCGGAGCAGCAGGCCGGATGAGCGGGCTCGAGAAGAAGCGGCGCCAGAGCGCCGTCGCCATCGCCTATGGCGGCGGCGACGCCGCGCCGAAGGTGGTGGCCAAGGGCCAGGGCCTGGTCGCCGAGCAGATCATGCGCCGCGCAAACGAGGCCGGCGTCTTCGTGCACGAGTCGAAAGAGCTGGTCCAGCTGCTGATGGGCGTGGACCTCGACCGTGAGATCCCCCCTGCCCTGTATCGGGCAATTGCGGAACTGTTGGCATGGCTATATCATATTGAGTCGGCGCAAAAGCATGGGGCACCAATAATGCCCCCGCCGGATCCGACGCCCCACCTCAACCTGGACGACGCGGCGAACGCTGGTATAAGCAATGAATAATCAGGAACTGGATAACTGGCACGACTACGAGGTGGAGTCGCGCCGTGAAATCGTGGCGCTGCTGCGCCAGATCAGCGAGAAGCACCAGCTGATCCGCATGCTGGTCAAGGGCGAGGCCGATGTCTGCGTCACCTCCATCCTCGACGTGGATCCCGAGACCAACACCATGGTGCTGGACCGCTCGATCGACCGCAGCCAGAACGAGCGCATCGTCGCGGCCGGCGAGGTGCGCTGCGAAACCTCGCTCGACAAGATCCGCATTCTGTTTTCCGCCGACGAGCTGCGCCCGATCGAGTTCGAGGGCACTGCCGCGCTGCGCGCCGACATCCCGCCGACCCTGATCCGCCTGCAGCGGCGCGAGTATTACCGGATGGAGACGCCGGTGTCGAACCCGGTGCGCGCGATCATCCCGCTGCCGCCCGAACTGGGCGCGGGCACCGGCGTCTTCCCGCTGCACGACATCAGCTGCGGCGGCATCGCCATCCTCGACAACAAGCTCCAGCTCGGCACCACGATCGGCGAGGATTTCCCCAACTGCCGCATCGAACTGCCCGAGGTCGGTCCCGTCACGGTGACGCTCCAGGTGCGCAATTCGCTGGACGTGACCCTGCTGAACAACAAGGCCAACCGCCGCCTGGGGCTGCAGTTCATCGACATCTCGCGCGGCGGCATGGCGGGGGTGCAGCGCTACATCACCAAGCTCGAACGCGAGCGCAACGCGCGCCTGGCGGGACTGGCCTGAAACTTGACCGGCCGGTGAAATATTAAGTCGCCTTTCAGTCACTAACAAGGCAAGAAACACGCTACACTTGGGGCATTCCGACATGCTGGTGCCACGATGCCGACACGTTCCCCGACGTCAGAGTATTTCTTCACCGCATTCGCCGACTCTCCGGTGGGGATGGCCCTCGTCGGCTTGCAGGGGCAATGGCTCGAGGTCAATTCGGCACTGTGCCAGATCCTGGGTTACCAGCGCGACGAGCTGCTGACACGCACTTTCCAGGAAGTTACGCATCCGGAAGACCTGCCTGGCGATCTGCACCTCCTCGAGCGCCTGGTCGCCGGCGACATCGATTCGTACAAGCTGGAAAAACGCTACCGCCATGCTGACGGCCGCCTGGTCTGGGGCCTGCTCACGGTATCGCTCAGCCGCGACGCCACTGGCGGCATCGAATGCTTCATTTCGCAACTGGTCGACATTAGCCAGCAGAAAAAAGCGCTCGAAGACCGCGACGCGTTTTTCGCCCTGTCGCCCGACCTGCTGGCAATCGCCGGCATCGATGGCTACCTGCAGCAGGTCAACCCGGCCTGGACGGACACCCTGGGCTGGACCCAGGCCGACTTGTGCTCGCGCCCCTTCATCGACTTCATCCATCCCGACGACGTCGCCGCGACCCTGGCCGAAGCCGATGCAATCTACCGCGGCGGTGTGACCAAGGGCTTCCGCAACCGCTACCGCCATGCCAACGGCGGCTACCGCTGGCTCGAATGGTGCACGCGCGCGCTCAACAACGGCCTGCTGTACTGCTCGGTGCGCGAAGTCACCGCCCAGATCGAGAACGAGGAACGCCTGCGCGCCCAGGAGCAGAAGATCCGGCTCCTGATCGACAACGCCAACGACGCCTTCGTGGGCATGAACGAGCAAGGCATCATCACCGAATGGAACAAGCAGGCCGAAACCACCTTCGGCTGGACCGCCCGGGAAGCCATCGGCCAGCAGATGAGCGACCTGCTGGCGCCGCAACGGATGCGCCGCGGCCATCTCGATGGCTTCAGCGCCTGTCTGCGCCCCGGAAGCGAGCAGGCGCGCCAGAAGCGCATCGAGGTGCCGGCCATGCGCAAGGACGGTTCGGAAATCGTGGTGGAGATCACGGTCGGGGTGGTGTCCTTCGGGGGCGAGCAGTATTTCCACGCTTTTTTGCGCGACATCTCGGAACAGCGCCGCATGTCCGAGGAACTGCATTACCGCGCCACCCACGACTTTCTCACCGGCCTGCCGAACCGCTACGAATTCATGGGCCGGCTGCAACGCGCGATCGAGGCTGCCGCGCGCACCCCATTGCCGCTGGTGCTGCTGTTCATCGATCTCGACGGCTTCAAGGCGGTAAACGACCAGTGCGGCCACGAAACCGGCGACGCCGTCCTGATCGAGTTCGGCCGCCGCCTGGAGCACGCGGTGCGGCGCACCGACCTGGTGGCGCGGCTGGCGGGCGACGAATTCATGGTGGTGCTCGACCACGTACCGGACCCGGCGCAAGACGCCGTGGAGGTCAGCCGCAAGATCCTCGAGGCCGCCAGAGAGCCGTATGCCGCGATCGCCGGCCGCCTGGAAGTGGGCGCCAGCATCGGCGTGGCGCACTACCTGCAGGGCGACTCCGCCGACACCCTGCTCTCGCGCGCCGACGCGGCGATGTATGTGGCCAAGAATGCGGGCAAGAGCCGCGTGGCGTATTGGCGCGATGGGGAGTGGGTGGTGGGCAGCTGATTTTGCCGCCTGAATTGGGGGCATGCGGCGCAATGCACCAATGCGGGGGAATTGCCGCGAATCGTAGGGTGGGCGGCTTCGCCGCCCGCGCGGTGATAGTCAGGGCTTGAACAGCCGCGCGGGCAGCATTACCGTGGTTTGAACGCGCGGGCGGGAGGACCCGCCCACCCTACGAGAAACCAATGCCCACCCAACGGATCTACATCCCTGTGGACGCCCCGCCACCCGGCCGGATCAGCCCGCGCTGGGTTGCCACCACCACCGCATGCGTACGCGCGGTCGCATCGAGCTTGCTCATCACGCCCTTGACATGGGTCTTCACGGTGCCGACCCCGATGCCGAGCTTGCGGGCGATGGATTTATTGCAGCAACCCTGGGCCAGCAGCTCCAGCACGTCGGTCTCGCGCCCGGTGAGGGCCTCGCGCGTGAGGCTGTCGGCGACGCTGCGCGTCATCGATTCGCTCAGGTAGCGCTGGCCGCGCCCCAGCATGTTCACCGCATGCGAGAGTTCGTCGGGCGCGCAGGACTGCAGCAGGTAGCCCGACACCCCGGCATCCATGGCCAGGCGCACTTCCCATTCCTTGTCGAACTGCGTCACCACCAGCACGCCGGGCGGCTGGCCGCTTGCTGCGAACTGGCTGGCCGGCTGGCGCGCCAGGGCGATGCCGACGTCGTAGTCGGTCACCAGCACCCGCGCGACGCGCTGCGCCTCCGGCTGGCCCAGGTGGGTGGTCACGCGCAGGCCGGGATGCCCGGCCAGAACGGCCTGCATGCCGACGGTCATGATCGGATCGGCGTGCATGATATGGACGGCAGTTGGTATCGGTTGCATGGACATGCTCCGGCTGGGGGCAACGCGATGGCGCGGCCAGCTCCCATATTGAAACGACAACGCCGGCAAGGCAAGTAATGATATGTAAAAACTGGTTAAAGTGTCTCTCCGGCGTCAGAGGCCCCCGCCGCATCAGGGCGTATGCGATATACTGGCCTGACTATGCGCCTGACTTCCTTCACCGATTACACCTTGCGGACCTTGCTCCACCTGGGCAGCAATCCGGGCCGGCTCGTGACGATCCAGGAAATCGCGGACCTGCACAGCATCTCGAAGAACCATCTCATGAAGGTGGTGCACGAGCTGGGCCGCAACGGCGTCATCGAGACCATTCGCGGCCGCAACGGCGGTTTCCGCCTGGCGCACCGCCCCGACGAAATCAATATCGGCGCCGTGGTACGCCAGAGCGAGAGCGATTTCTACATGGCCGAGTGCTTCGACCCGGGCGGCAATCCCTGCGGCCTGGTCAAGGCCTGCAGCCTCAAGGGCGTGCTGACCAACGCCACCGCCGCCTATCTTGCCGAACTCGACCGCCATACGCTCGCCATGCTGCTGCCGGAACCGGCGCCGCGCGACGGCGCCATCCCGATGACCTTCCAGCGCAAGGAACGGATCGCGGCATAAGCTGCGCCGGCCGCACCCTGGCAGGCGCAGGCGGCTTGTGCTTTTGACTGGCTCACTTCGGCGTGACGGCCGCTATCATCGGGCGGCGGCAGCGAGAATGATGCTGGCAGGTTCTTTTCCGCGGGGCAAGAATTAGCTGTCTTGCATAGCCGCGGCCGGGCGCGCCTCCTGATGGAACGCTGCGTATAATGTTTGCGCGGCCATGACCGGCCACTCGAACATCGCCCATCCAGGCGCACCTTCCGCGAGACTTCTATCGTAATGAGCAACCAGCACCGCATGGCCCCACACTTCATTGGAACCGGTTCGCCGATGCGCGACCTGGTGGCGTCCTTCAACTGGTCGGCCACTTCCCTCGGCCCCATTTCCAAATGGAGCCCGAGCCTGAAAACAGCGGTGTCGATCGTCCTGAATTCGGCCGAGCCGATGGTGTTGTGGTGGGGGCCGGATTTCGTCCAGATCTATAACGACCCATTCGTTCCCAGTATCCAGGGCGGCAAACATCCGGCGGCACTGGGACAAGCGGCAGCGCAGTGCTGGCCCGAGGTCTGGCCTGTGATCGGTGAACAGGTCCACCGCTCGTATGCCGAAGGTTCGGCATTCCGCATCGAGAACGCACTGCTGCCGGTAGCGCGCAATGGCAGGCTTGAAGAGGCATATTGGTCGTATTCCTATACGCCGGTGTTCGGGGCCGCCGACGCCATCGACGGTGTGCTGGTCATTTGTACCGAAACGACTGCGGTTGTCTTGAAAAACCGCCGGGACGCGGCGCTCGGACGGCTCAACGACGCCCTCGCCTCCTGCGTGACGGAAGACGAAGTCAAGACTGTGGTGCTGCGCGTCCTGAATGCCTGCCCGGAAGACTTCGAATCGGCCTCGGTGGCGCCAATATCCGGCCCCACGGCAATCGGATCGGCCACCAGGTCGCTTCCAATTGCGCCCGCCGTCAGCGACCTGCATATCGAACTCACGACCGGTCACGTGTCCGCCTTCGACCATGGCTACGAGAGCTTCCTGCAACAACTCGGCGACGCCGTCAGCAAGGCGATCCTGCGTGCGCGTGCCGCCCAGGAAGAAGCCCTGGCCGCCGCCGACCGCGACCGCCTGCTGATGGGCGCGCCGGTGGGCACCGCGGTATTCGTCGGCGACGACCTGACCGTGAAATGGGCCAACCAGGCCTATTGCGAGATCATCGACCAGTACGATATCGACGGAAAGACCTTCGATGAAGTCTTCCCCGAACTCAAGGGCACTCCGCTGGGCAATGTCTTCCGCACCGTGTACCGCACCGGCGTGGCAGTCACCTCCAAGGAAACACATGCCCAGATCCGCCTGAAAGGCGAGCTGCAAGACCGCTACTACACCTACAACCTGGTGCCGCTGCGCAGCGCCGCGGGCGGCATCTACGGGCTGTGGGTGATCGTGGTCGACATCACCGAGCAGGTGGTCTCGCGCAAGGAAACCGAGCGCCTCAACGAGGAGCTGAACGTGGCGGCCCGGGCGAAAGACGAGTTCCTCGCCCTGCTCGGCCACGAGCTGCGCAACCCGCTGGCCCCGATCGTCACGGCGCTGCAACTGATGCGCATGCGCTCGAGCGAGATCGGCCGCGAGCAGCTCATCATGGAGCGCCAGGTCGAGCACCTGGTGCGCCTGGTCGATGACTTGCTGGACGTGTCCAAGATCACCCGCGGCCTGGTCGAGCTGCGCATGGAAACCGTGAACATCGCCCAGGTCATGCAGAAGGCGGTCGAGATGGCCGAATACCTGCTCGAGCGAAAGGCCCACCACCTGACGGTGAGCGTGCCGGACCTGAACTGGTATGGCGACCCTGCCCGGCTGGCCCAGGTGGTGGCGAACCTGCTGACCAATGCGGCCCGCTACACGCCGGCCGGCGGGCGCATCGAGCTTGCCGTCGAACACGCGCAGTCGCATGTCGTCATCAGCGTCAGGGACAATGGCGCCGGCATCAGCCACAAGCTCATGCCGAATATCTTCGACCTGTTCGTGCAGGGCAGCCGCAGCTCCGACCGCTCCGAAGGCGGCCTGGGCATCGGCCTGTCGCTCGTCAAGAACCTGGTAGGCATGCACGGCGGCGAAGTGCGGGTGGAGAGCGCCGGCGAAGGCCAGGGCAGCACCTTCGTCGTCACGCTGCCGCTGCGCACGACGGCCGAGCTGCCGGCATCGCCCGCCACGCCGCTGCCGGTGGCCGCGAGCGGCAAGGCCCATCACATCCTGCTGGTCGACGACAACCGCGATGCGGCCGACACCCTGGCCCAGATCCTGCGCAGCGCCGGCCACCAGGTGCGCGTCGCCTACGAGCCCTTCGAGGCGATCGCCGCCTTCCAGGAGCTGCGCCCCAGCGTGGCCATCCTCGACATCGGCTTGCCCGGCATGGACGGCTACCAGCTCGCGGGACGGCTGCAGGCCACCTTGCCGCCGGTGGATTGCACGCTGTTTTCCCTGTCCGGCTATGGCCAATACCAGGACGAGCAGCGCAGCCTGGCGGCCGGCTTCGCCCGCCACCTGGTCAAACCCATCGATGCACATTTGCTGCTGAACACCGTCAACACTGCCTGAAGCAGCATCCCGGGGCTGGCGCAAGACCGGCCCCGGCATCCCCGCTGTTCCCTCCCTGTAAAACGCTGATCCGGCAGGCTGTGTCCCAAAAGGGCAACGCCCGCTATGTCCGTTTCCGCACTGAACGATCTCCTGGCGGGGCATATGCTCGGGGTGTGATTGGCAATCTATTGCTCAATCCACGAGTTCGACCACTGGCCGATTACCGCAGCTTACTGAAACTGAACCATGCCCTCCTCTGCCAGCACCAACGCCGCGACGAACGAACATCCGGCACCACGCAAGAATCGACGTCGGGCGCCCTTGTCGCTCGCTGCCTGGAAACAATTCGTCAATGTGGCCAAGCCGTATTGGCTGGAAGAAGAAAAAAAGAAGGCCTGGCTCCTGCTCTTCCTCCTGATCGCCCTGATGCTGGTCGAGACCAAGTTCGCGGTCATGCTCAACAACGAGACCGGCGAGATGACCTCGGCGCTGGCCGGCAAGGACGGCGGCCGCTTCTGGAAGTCGGTGCGGGCCTGCCTGTTCATCCTGGCCTTCGCGATACCGATCTACGCCTTCTATTACTACATGCGCGACCTGTTCGCGAACCACTGGCGGCGCTGGCTCACCAGCCGTTTCCTCGACAGCTACCTGAAGGGCCGCAAATACTACGAGCTGGGCGGAAGCAGCGAGATCGACAACCCCGACCAGCGCATCAGCGAAGACATCAACACCTTCACCGGCAGGTCGATCCACTTCCTGCTGATCTTTTTAGGTTCGATCATGCAGCTGGTGGCCTTCAGCGCCGTGCTGTGGTCGATCTCGCATGTGCTGGTGGGCGTGCTGGCGCTGTACGCGCTGATGGGCACCGCGATCGCCTTGTGGGTCTTCGGCAACCCGCTGATCCGCCTGAACTTCTGGCAGCTGCGGCTCGAGGCGGACTTCCGCTTCAGCCTGATGCGCGTGCGCGAAAACGCCGAGTCGATCGCCTTCTACCGCGGCGAGCCGCAGGAGCGTGCGCACATCAACAGCAAGTTCGACAAGGTGATCCAGAATTTTGCCCTGTTGATCAAGAAGCAGCGCAACCTCAATCTGTTCCAGCGCACCTTCAGCCAATTGACCCTGGTGCTGCCCTTCGTGATCCTGGCCCAGGGCGTGCTGTCGGGCGAACTCGAAGTGGGCCGGGCGATCCAGGCCGCCGGCGCATTTACCGCCGTGCTCGCTGCGGTAGGCGTGATTGTCGATAATTTCGAGAGCCTGAGCCGCTTCGTGGCCGGCATCGACCGCCTGCAGGGCTTGTCCAGGCTGGTGTTGCCCGACACGGAGACGTCGCCCGATGCGCAAGCAAAGCATCCGCGCATCGAGCGGCGTCCCGGCGAACACCTCTCGCTGGACGCCCTCACCCTGCATCCGCCGCGCTCGGAACGCGTCCTCATCAAGGAACTGAGCCTGGCCCTGAAGCCGGGCGACGCGCTCCTGATCACCGGCGACAGCGGCTGCGGCAAGAGTTCCCTGCTGCGTGCGATCGCCGGGCTATGGCATACCGGCAGCGGCGCGATCCACCATCCGCCCGTGGAAGATTTCTTCTTCCTGCCCCAGCAGCCTTACCTGCAGCACGGCAGCCTGCGCAGCCAGCTGATCTACCCGAGCGCGCACTCAAGCCTGAGCGACGACGAGCTGCTGGGCATCCTGGAGCAGGTCCACCTGCCCCACCTGGCCGAGCAAGTGGGCGGCCTGGGCGCCGAGCAGGACTGGGAAAAGCTGTTGTCGGTCGGCGAGCAGCAGCGCCTGGCCTTCGGCCGCGTGCTGGTACACGCGCCGCGCATCGTGATCCTGGACGAAGCCACCAGCGCCCTCGACAGCAGCAACGAAGCCTCGCTGTATGCGCGCCTGCGCGAAAGCGGCACGACCCTGATCAGCATTGCGCACCGGCCGGCCGTGCTGCGCCACCATACCCATGTGCTGCGCCTGCTGGGTGAAGGGGCGTGGGAGGTGCATGAGGCCAGTGGCTATCAGTTCGATGGGCACCCGGCTGCGGCGCCGGCACGGGAAGCACGTGTGGTGGTGGTTGCGGGCTGAGCCGGCACGTGTAGCTGGAAGCATCAGGCGTTAGCAAACGTAACTTCGATTGAAACCCCATTGCACAAGCCTAGACTGGGTTGAGGCTAACTGATGGGGGTTGAGATGACTAATCGAAGCGTACGTATTTTGAGGCGCTGTACAGCTGGACTATTGCTCGCTGCCGGGCTTGGCGGATGTGCGGTGTATGGTCCGCCCTCGGCCGGCTATGATCCGTATTATGGAAACGGGGGCTACTCCGGCTATTACGGTTCGCCCGTGGAGCTGAACCTTGGCCTTGGCTATTACGGTGGCAATCGTCATGGGGACTATCGCCGCGATGGGCGAAGGCATGATGGGCGGCACCATGATGGTGGGCGGGGCCGTGATCGGGGCAGGCATTAAAGCCAGGGCCGGCCCCCCGCCGTGCAACCGCGCTATAAGCTGAAAGAGTGGAACTTCGTAATGGCGAATGTGTCGCACCACATGCCAGGATGGGACTGGCACTCCATCAGATTTTTCAGACTTTCCCCTTGAAATTCACAAGTTACCCTTCAGGTTCATCCAAGGGCGTCTGGCTGACAAAAATGGGGGTCCACGAATTTTGTAACCCATGATGCTTCGTTTAACTCGAGGGCTCGGTCATGCGCCTTGTCGACTTCTTGCGCAGCAACAGCGAACTCATACTTGCCGAGTGGGACAAGTTTGCCCAGGATATCTATCCCACCGAAATTCTGAACGCCGCAGCCGCGCGCGACCATGCACGCGGCATGCTCGATGTAATAGCGGCCGACCTCGCGAGCTTTCAGAGCGAACTTCAGCAGCAAGAAAAGTCGCACGGTCTGGGACCGCATGCACCGCGGACGACCCAAGCCGAGTTGCACGGTTCGTCACGCTTCGGTGAGGGTTTCGATGTCAACCAAATGATGGCGGAGTTTCGCGCCCTGCGCGCCTGTGTGATGCGCCTGTGGGGCGAGACCGTCAAGATGCCGCCGGTCGAGGCCGAGGACATTACGCGTTTCAACGAGGCGATCGATCAAGCCACGGCCGAGTCGTTGGCTTGCTTCACCGAACTGAAGAATCGCCAGGCCCGGCTGTTTGAAGTGTTGCTGTCGAGCTCTCCTGACCTGAATTACATCATCGAGCCCAACGGAAAACTGCTCTACGCGAATAATGCCTTCGCCGAATTCTTCGGTAAGACGGCCGGCGAGTTAGCCGGAGTCGATTTTCCTTCGTTATGCGCGCCCTGCGTTAACGATATCGGCATGCGCATCCGACAGGTCGTCGCGAGTCGCAAGACCTATCGAGCCGAAATGTGCGGCGTGCAGGGCTTTGGTGACGGTCGCGCCTTCGAGTACTTGCTGGTGCCGGTGCTCGACCAAGCGGGCCGCTGCGAAGCGATCGCAGGCAGCGCGCGCGACATCACGGAGCGCAAAGCATCCGAAGAGCGCATTCGCCGCAGCGCCAACCATGACTCCCTGACCGACTTGCCGAACCGCAGCCTGTTCCGCGAGCGGCTCCAGCACGAAATCAAGCATGCCGCGCGAACCGGGCTGCCCCTGGGCCTTCTGTTCCTCGACCTTGACGGCTTCAAGGAAGTCAACGACCTGCTCGGCCACGCCGCTGGCGATCAGTTGCTGCAGCAGGTAGCCATGCGCATCAATACCTGCGTGCGCGATACCGACACGGTTGCGCGGCTGGGCGGCGACGAATTTACAGTGATCCTCACCGATGTCACTGATCCGACCCACATCGACGCCATTGCTGCTGAAATCATCGGCGAGCTACGCCGTCCGTTCACCCTGGCGGCCGGCGAGGCGACCATTTCGGCCAGCATGGGTATTGCGTTCTACCCCGGAGATGGTGATACGCCCGACGAACTCGTGAGCAAAGCTGACGAAGCGATGTACGCGTCCAAGAATGCCGGGCGCAATCAGTTCAAGTTTGCCGCGACCGCTATGCGGCGTGACGCGGCGTCATTCTCCTGAGGCTCGGTTTGCATGAATACTTCCGGGCAAGCGGTTAATCGGATGCCAAGCCCTGCTCCGTACCCAAAGCCGCATTAACAAACCGCTTCCATCACTTTTCCTTGTTGATCATCTGCAGAACCTTGAACGCTTCGCGCTCGATCGCCGGTTCCGCCTCCGCCAGCTGCTTGCTCGCCTGGACATAAGCCGCACGCTTGCGCTCCTTCTTTTCTTCCGGCGGCACGACCGGCTTCATCCCCGGCATCATGATCTGCGAGGCGCTGTTGTACTTGCTGTGGATGACCTTCTTGCCGTAGGGCGTGTTATAGAAACGCGTCATCTCGGTGGCGGTATCAAGGGAAATAGCGGACGCCAGCGGCGCGGCCATGCGCTGGTACACCACTGCCGGCGGCGTCTTGTCGAGCTTGGCAAACACGGCCTTGCGCTGCGCTTCGCTCTGGTAGCGGCTGCGGGCGGCAACGCCGCGCACGACCTTTTCGGCCTGCATGGCGCCGAGCAGATCCTGCACGGCCTTGACGTGTGCGGGGCTGATTGCCGCAGTCGGGGTTGCGGGCGCTGGAGCCGCGGCAAACGCGGGATTCACGAAGGCGAGCGATGCGCCGAGCAGGGCTTGAATTGCAAACTTCATGGATTTCCTTTCGAATGAGGATTGGGGGTTTTGCCCAGCGCAGCCTATCACGCCCGGTCGCTATCAGCCCACAACCGAGGCTTGTTCCAGGTAACCCGAGAGCCCACAATAAAAAACCGGCCTTGCCGCCGGTTCGATGCTATCAGTTTGCCAGCAAAACAACGCCGCCTTACACCTCATGCCGTTCAGTTAAGCGTAGGGTGGCCGGGGTCGTTCAGGCCAGTGGCCTGAACGACGAACGGCCGCGCGTCCAACCCCAATGTGATCTGCCACAGCGCATCGGTGATGTGAACGCGCGGCCGGCGAAGCCGGCCACCCTACATTTTCATGCTAACTGAACAGCATTACCGCCTTACACCTGCATATTCATGATGTCATGATAGGCTGACACCAGTTTGTTGCGTACTTGCACCGTACTCTGGAAGGCGATGCTCGATTTCTGCATGGCGATCATGGTGTCGGACAAACTCACGGTATCATCCCCCATCGCAAACCGCTGGCCCAGCTCGGATGCCTGTTTCTGGGTATTGCTGACGCCTTCGAGCGTCGTCTTCAGCGCATCGGCGAAGTCGAGCTTGGCAACACCGCCGCTGGCGCCGGGCGCGCCCAGTCCGACGGGCGCAACCGGGCTCGCCGCCGGCTTGGTTGCCGCAGCTTTCAATTGCTCCATCATCGCCTGGATCCGGCTGGGGTCGATACCGCCGATGCCGCCAATACTCATCATGTTCTCCTGCAGGTTAGCGTGGCCGCTTTATTCAGGCTCCCAGAATATCAGCCCTCAGCCAGGTTCCTCCTTCGAAGAAGCACGGGTTTCCACCCCTGTTTCAGGGTTTGAATGTTGCTCTGTGGCTTCATAATGCATCTAATCCCCCCATCCCGGACACCAACCCACCATGGCAGCAGTTGCTGAAGACTTGATCGATACCCCGGCCGCTGGTCAGCGCCAGGGCTTTTTCCAGAGCACGATGGGGCGCCGCGTCGCCCTTGGCGGCGGCATCGCGCTTGTCGTTGCCATCATGATCGCGCTGTGGATGTGGAGCCAGGCCCCGGAGTACCGCGTGCTGTTTTCGAACTACAGCGACCGCGATGGCGGGGCGATCACCGCTTCGCTCGACCAGATGGGTGTGAAATACAAGTTTTCCGAAGGCGGCAGCGCCATCCTCGTGCCTAGCGAACAGATCCACGATCTGCGCCTGAAGCTGGCCTCGCAGGGTCTGCCCAAGGGCGGCAACGTCGGCTTCGAGCTGATGGAAAATCAAAAACTCGGTGTCTCCCAGTTCCTCGAACAGGTCAACTACCAGCGCTCGCTGGAAGGCGAGCTGGCGCGCTCGATCCAGTCGCTCGGCTCGGTCAGCGCCGCACGCGTTCACCTGGCGCTGCCAAAGCCGTCCGTCTTCGTGCGCGACCAGCAAAAGCCCACCGCCTCCGTGCTGCTGAACCTGCAGCCGGGCCGCGCCCTCGATCCGGGCCAGGTCAGCGCCATCGTGCACCTGGTCGCGTCCAGCGTGCCGGAACTGACGGTCGGGAACGTCACCGTCGTCGACCAGAACGGCAATTTGCTGTCGGATACCTCGAACAAGGGTCCCGGCGCCAAGGGCCTGGACGCCACCCAGCTCAAGTATGTCGAGCAGGTGCAGCAGAACATCATCAAGCAGGTCGAATCGATCATCGTGCCGCTGGTCGGCAAAGGCAATGTGCGCGCCGAAGCCACCGCCGAAGTCGACTTCGCCCAGGTCGACACCGCCGCCGAGATGTACAAGCCGAATTCGCCGCCGGAGCCGCAGGCCATCCGCAGCCAGCAGACCTCCGAGTCGAGCCAGCCGGGCGCCGGCGCCTCGGGTGTCCCGGGCGCGCTGTCGAACCAGCCGCCGGGCGTGGCCACCGCGCCGATCGACGGGCAAGCGCCCGCCGCCGGTGCAGCAGCGGCTGGCGGCCCGACCCGCAAGGACGCCACCACCAATTACGAAGTCGACAAGACCATCCGCTACGAGCAGCGTCCGATGGGCGGCATCAAGCGCCTGACCGTGGGCGTGGTGGTGAACCACCGCCGCACCGTGGACCCAAGGACCGGCAAGATCATCGTGCGTCCGCTGGCGGCCGCCGAAGTGGCCCAGATCAATGAGCTGGTGAAGCAGGCGATGGGCTATTCGCAGGCTAGGGGCGACACCCTGAACGTGACCAATGCACCGTTCGACGGCGTCGACCGCCCGGACGACACCATCGCGCAAATCGACTGGTGGCGCGACCCGGCCAACCTGCCGCTGGCCAAGGAAATCGCCAAATACCTGCTGCTGTTCGCCATCCTCGGCTTCCTGTATTACCGTATCCTGCTGCCGCTGATGCGCCCGGCGATCAAGAAGTTCGACCAGGCCGTGGCCCTGCCGCCGGAACCGGAGCCGGAAAGCAGCGAGGCAGCCGACGCCCAGGCCGAGGCGGTCGAGGAAGAGCTGGAAGAACAGGAAGTCGAACGCCGCAACCAGGGTTACCGCGCGAACCTGGTGATGGCGCAGGAACTGGCAAGAAAAGATCCACGCATCGTGGCAAACGTCGTCAAAGCATGGTTGGGTACAAATGAGTGACAAGGATAAAGAAGGCGTCCAGCAGGCAGCGATCCTGATGCTGGCCCTGGGCGAAGCCGAAGCGGCCGAAGTGATGAAATTCCTGGGCCCGCGCGAAGTGCTGAAACTCGGCGGCGCGATGGCGCAGATGAAGGCCGTGCAGCATGGCGAAGTGGTCAAGGTGCTGGAAGCGTTTGTGGAAGAAACCAACCTGCATTCGACCGTGGGCCTGGATTCGGACGAATACATCCGCCAGGTGCTCACGAAAGCGCTGGGCGACGACAAGGCCGCCGTGCTGCTCAACCGTATCCTGGGCGGCAAGGACGCCTCGGGCATCGAGAGCCTGAAGTGGATGGACTCGCCCTCGGTGGCCGAACTGATCCGCAACGAGCACCCGCAGATCATCGCCACCATCCTGGTCCACCTCGAGCGCGACCAGGCCTGCGAGATCCTGGCCAACTTTACCGAGCGCCTGCGCAACGACGTGGTGCTGCGCATCGCCACGCTCGACGGCGTGCAGCCGGCTGCCCTGCGCGAGCTGAACGACGTGCTGACCAAGCTGTTGTCGGGTAACGAGAACATCAAGAAGTCCTCGCTGGGCGGCGTGCGCACCGCGGCCGAGATCCTGAACTTCATGAGCGGCGAGCAGGAATCGGCGGTCATGGACAACATCAAGAACTACGACAACGACATGGCGCAGAAGATCATGGACGAGATGTTCGTGTTCGACAACATCATCGACATCGACGACCGCGGCATCCAGCTGCTGCTGCGCGAAGTGCAGTCCGAAATGCTGATCATCGCCCTGAAAGGCGCCTCGCAAGACCTGCGCGAGAAGATCTTCAAGAATATGTCGCAGCGTGCCGGCGAGATGATGCGCGAAGACCTGGAGTCGAAAGGTCCGGTGCGCCTGTCGGAAGTCGAATCCCAGCAAAAGCAGATCCTGCAAATCGTGCGCCGCCTGGCGGACGAAGGCCAGATCGTGCTGGGCGGTAAGGGTGAGGATTCCTTCGTCTGATGATTCCAAAGGAACAGCAAAGCGCCTACCAGCGCTGGGAAATGACCTCGTTCGGCGACGAGCGCCCGAGCACGATTGCACGGCGCGCCGCGATGGCGCCGCCGGCGGCGGCTGCGGTGGGTGCCGACGCCGGCGAGATCGTGCGCAACGTGCCGATGCCGACCGCCGAAGAACTCGAAGCGATCCGCGAACAGGCCCGGGCCGAGGGCTATGCCGAAGGCCTGGCGGAAGGCCATGCCGCGGGCCATGCCCAGGGCTATGCCGATGGCGCGGCCGCCGGCCAGATCGAGGCCAGCGCCGAACTGGAACACCTGCGCGCGATTGCCGCGACCTTCAGCGACGCCGTGGTGCAGGCGGACGAAACCATTGCCCACGACGTGCTGGAACTGGCCCTGCGGCTTGCGCGCGGCATGGTGCGCACGGCTTTCGACGTGCGTCCCGAACTGATCCTGCCGGTGGTGCAGGAAGCGATCGGCTACCTGCCGGTGCTGGCCCAGCCGGCCGTGCTCACGCTCAACCCGCAGGACGCCGAGATCGTGCGCGACGCCATGGGGCAGGAGCTGATCAAAGGCGGCTGGCGCATTGCCGAGGATATCGGCATGGCGCGCGGTGGGTGCCGGGTGGATACGGCGAGCAACCAGATCGATGCCGGCGCTGCCGCGCGTTGGGGGCGCTTGACGCACTCTCTGCAATCCAATGTCGATTGGTTGTCGTAGGGTGGGCGGGTCCCCCGCCCGCGCGGTGATCGCCGAAATTAAATATGTCGCGGCCATACCGGCGGCGGTTGAACGCGCGGGCGGCAAAGCCGCCCACCCTACGAAAACATGACCACTGACCGCCACACCGCCCGCTGGAAATCGTTTTTAAAAGATTGCGATTCCCTGGTCGGCTTCGCCGAACCCATGCAAGTCTCCGGCCGCATCACGCGCGTGGCCGGGCTCGTCATGGAATGCGTCGGCCTGAAGCTGGCCGTGGGCAGCGCCTGCACCATCCCGATGCCCAACGGCACCCGGATCGAGGCCGAAGTGGTCGGTTTCGAAGGCGAGCGCCTGTTCCTGATGCCGCAGAGCGATGTGGAAGGCGTGGTGCCGGGCGCACGCGTGTTCCCGGTCGAATCGGCGCTGCCCAAACCCGGCAGCGTGCAGCACCCACGCCGCCGCCCGAGCGACCGCACGCGCCACCTGCCGGTGGGCATGCAGCTGCTGGGCCGGGTGGTCGATGGCGCCGGCCGGCCGCTCGACGGCAAGGGCCCACTGTCCACCGACGAAGTCGGCCCCCTGAACGCCCGCCCGATCAACCCGCTCGACCGTGCACCGATCACCGAAACCCTGGACGTGGGCGTGCGGGCGATTAACGCCATGCTGACGGTCGGCCGCGGCCAGCGCCTGGGCCTGTTCGCCGGTACCGGTGTCGGTAAATCGGTCTTGCTGGGCATGATCGCGCGCTACACGACGGCCGACGTGATCGTGGTCGGCCTGATCGGCGAGCGGGGCCGCGAGGTGAAAGAATTTATCGAGCAGATCCTGGGGCCGGAAGGGCGCGCCCGCTCGGCTGTCGTGGCCGCCCCGGCCGACTCCCCTCCCCTGCTGCGCCTGCAGGGCGCGGCCTACGCCACCGCCATTGCCGAGCATTTCCGCGACCAGGGCAAGAGTGTCTTGTTGATCATGGATTCGCTGACCCGCTACGCGATGGCCCAGCGCGAAATCGCGCTGGCGATCGGCGAGCCGCCGGCCACCAAGGGCTATCCGCCCTCGGTGTTCGCCAAGCTGCCGGTGCTGGTGGAGCGTGCCGGCAACGGCCTGGAGGGCGGCGGCTCGATCACCGCCTTTTATACCGTGCTGTCCGAGGGCGACGACCAGCAGGACCCGATTGCCGACGCCGCGCGCGGTATTCTGGATGGCCACATCGTGCTCAACCGCCACCTGGCCGAGGCCGGCCACTATCCGGCGATCGACATCGAACAATCGATCTCGCGCGCGATGCACGGCATCACCACCCATGAGCACCAGCTCGCGGCGCGCAAGCTCAAGCAACTGTATTCGCGCTTCCAGCGCTCGCGCGACCTGATCAGCGTCGGGGCCTACGCCGCCGGGAGCGACCCCGTGCTCGACCAGGCCATCGCCAAGAATGAGCAGATCGAAAACTTCCTGTGCCAGGAGATCCACGACAACGCCGGCATGCTGGAGAGTTTGGGGCAATTGACCTCTCTGTTCTAAGGATGAAAGGATGCTTGGCGGCACTATACTGTGATCCATTATGGCCCAAGCATCCGCACTCGACACCCTGATCGACCTGGCGCAGCGCGATTCAGACGCGATTGCCAAGCGACTCGGTGCGGCCCTGAAGGCGGTGGAAGAAGGCGAGCAGAAGCTGGTGATGCTGGACGGCTACCGCGACGAATACGTGCGCAAGCTCGACGCGGCGCAGATGGCAGGCATCACCCCGTTCTCGTACCAGAATTTCGTCGCCTTCATCGGCAAGCTGGACAACGCGATTATCGGCCAGCGCGAGGTGATCAAGCACGCGCAGTACAAGGCGGATCTTGAGAAGAAGGCCTGGCAGGAAAGCGAGCGCAAGCGCCTGTCCTACCGCACCCTGAACGAACGCGCCGCCGCCGAGGCTTTGGCGATCGAGAACAAGCGCGACCAGAAACTGATGGACGACCATGCAGCCCGTGGCGCCCGCTACAAACAACGCTGATTCACCAAACGCATATGACGATCCAGACGACTACCCTTCCGTTCCAGGTCTCCGGCGCCAACGCGCTGGCGCAGCCGCAACGCAATGCCGCAGCCGGCGTGCAGGCCCCCAATGCGGGCCAGTTCGGCGCCACCCTGTCGCGCGAAATCGCACAGCGCCAGCAGGCGCCAGGCAAGATCACCGGCGCACCGATGCCGGCGCCCGGCCCGGCCTCCGCCAACAAGCCGGTAGCGCCTGCGAAACAACAGCCTGCTGAGAAGGCCGCCGCGCGCGAACCTGCGAAACAGAATGAGGCAGCAAGCGACGCGCCGGCGACCGCACAATCGGACGCGCCTGCGAAAGCGGAAAGCACGGAAGACGCCGCAGCAGCGGCCGAGTCCGCCAGCGCAGCGGCCGTTGCAGTCGCCGAAGCCGCAGCCGGCCCGGTGACCGAGATGCTCGCCTTCATGGCCAGCCTGGCGCAGCCGGCAGCAGCCGTTGCCGCGCCAAGTGCCGCCGAAGCGGCCACCGCTGCCGTAAGCGGCGCCGACGTGCAGCTCGCCGCGCTCCAGTCCGCGTTTGCCAAGCTCGACCCGATTGAAGTGGCCGTGACCACGACGACCGATCCGGCCCTGGCGACAGCGGCCGAGGGTGAAGCCGTGTTCTCGCTGGCCACGGGCGTGCAGCCAACGACGCAGGACGCCGCCGAACTGCGCGCCGACCTGCGCAGCTTGCAACAAACCGCCCAGGCCGCCGTGCAGGGCGAGCCGAAAGCCTTGCCAGGCGGGCGCGAAGCCAAGCTTGAAGCCGCCGCCATCGCCGAGGCCCCGGCTCCGGCCCAGCTGCAGGCCCAGGCAGCCAAGCTCGAGGCGCTGGCCCCGGCTGCCGTGCCGACCGACCGCATCCCGGCGCGCATCGGCACCCCGGCCTGGGACAACCAGGTCAGCCAGCGCATCGTCTACATGGTGGGCAAGGAGCAGGCCGCGACGCTGACGCTCAACCCGCCGGACCTCGGTCCGGTGCAGGTCGTGCTGAACGTGAGCAATGAAGGCGCCAGCATTGCCTTCTCCTCGAGCGAACTCGAAGTGCGCCAGGCCCTGGAAAACGCCCTTCCCCGCCTGCGCGAGATGATGAGCGAGAGCGGCATTGCGCTGGGTAATGCGACGGTGGATGCCGGGGCGCAGGAGCAGCGGCAGGCGCAGGATGGCGAGCGCCGCAACGGTAATGGCGGCCGTGCGGGGCTCGATCAGGGCGGCAGTGTGCTTGCTGCCGACGATGTTCGTCCGGCGACCCGCACGGTGATGTTGGGCGACAACGGGTTAGTCGATACCTTCGCGTAAGCACGATATCGCCGGGATTGCCACCCGTTCGCCCCTCTTTTCGGGGCTTGCCGGTCTACCCTTCCCCACGATAATGCCATAATGACGCACCCATTCTTTTAGGCAGTAAAGAGGCATCTTGAAAGCGAATCCGAAAATGAAGGCCGACCCTAAAGCAGACGCAGCCGTAGTCGTCCCGGCCGGCTCCAAGAAGAAGCTGGTCGTGATCGTCGCGGCGGCCGTGCTGCTGCTCGGCGGCGGCGGCGGTGCGGCCTGGTATTTCATGCATGGCGGCGATGACGCGGCGGAGAGCCACGAGACTGCCAAGGACGGCAAGAAGAAGAAAAAGAAGGAGACCGGCGTCAAGCCGGAATACGTGCCGGTCGAACAGTTCACCGTCAACCTGCAGCCGGAGAACGGCGAGCAATACCTGCAGGTGCAGTTCACCTTGCAGGTCGAGGGCGCCGAACAGAGCACCCTGATCAAGGACAACATGGCGATCGTGCGCAACCGCGTGCTGCTGCTCCTGTCGGGCAAGAAGGCGTCGGAGATCAGCACCGTGCAGGGCAAGCAGCAGCTCGCCGCCGAGATCCAGGCCATCATCCGCGAGCCCTTCGAGAAAGAAGGCGACGAGCAGGAAGTAAGCGACGTACTATTTACGTCGTTTATCATCCAGTAGGCTTGATGCACCATGGCCGATAATTTCCTCTCCCAGGAAGAAGTCGATGCCCTCCTCAAGGGGGTCAACGGCGACCAGGACGACATTGCCGCGCCTGAAGACACCTCGGGGGTACGCACCTATAACCTGGCGACGCAGGAGCGGATCGTCCGCGGCCGCATGCCGACGCTCGAGATCATCAACGAGCGTTTCGCCAGGTATCTGCGGGTGGGCCTGTTCAACTTCCTGCGCCGCAGCGCGGAAGTGTCGGTCGGTTCGGTGCGGGTCTCGAAGTACAGCGAATTCATCCGCAACCTGGTGGTGCCGACCAACCTGAACCTGATCCACATGAAGCCGCTGCGCGGCACGGCGCTGATGGTGTTCGACCCGGGCCTCGTGTTCCTGCTGGTGGACAACCTGTTCGGCGGCGACGGCCGCTTCCACACCCGCGTGGAAGGCCGCGACTTTACCCAGACCGAGCAGCGCATCATCCTGCGCATCCTGGACATCGTGTTCGAGGCCTACACCAAGTCGTGGGAGCCGGTCTACCCCGTCGAGTTCGAGTACATCCGTTCCGAGATGAACACGCAGTTCGCCAACATCGCGACCCCTAACGAAGTCGTGGTGTCGTGCACCTTCACCATCGAACTCGGGTCGGTGTCGGGCCAGATCCATTTCTGCATGCCCTACTCGATGATCGAGCCGATCCGCGATGCGCTGACCTCGAGCCTTCAGGGCGAGGCGCTGGAAGTCGACAAGCGCTGGGTGCGCCTGATGACGCAGCAGATCCAGGTCGCTGAAGTCGAACTGGTGGCGGTGCTGGGCGAAGGCCGCGCCAATTTCGACGAGATCCTGAACATGAAGATCGGCGACGTCATCCCGATCACGGTGCCGGAAACCCTGCAGGCCACGGTGGATGGCGTGCCGGTGATGGACTGCACCTACGGCGTCTTCAATGGCCAGTACGCGCTCAAGATCGAGAAACTGCTGGCCAACAGCGACAGCTTCAACAAGTAATATCCAGATAGCGCAGTCATCAATACTGGCCGCGATTAATAGCAACAGGTAATGAATAGGGCTGGCAGTGCGCCGGCAACAGGAGAGCAAGATGTCTGATACCCAGGACGACCAAAGCGGTCTCGACGACGATTGGGGCGCGGCGATTGCCGAGCAGGCCGCGGCCGAAGCCGCGGCGCTCGAGCGCCAGCAGCAGCAGGCAGCGGCCGCCCCGACCGCCGCCGTGTTCAAGGATTTCTCGAACAAGGGCACGCGCAACGAAACGCCGAACGACATCGACTTCATCCTCGACATCCCGGTGCAGCTGACCGTGGAACTGGGCCGCACCAAGATCGCGATCAAGAACCTGCTGCAACTGGCGCAGGGCTCCGTGGTCGAGCTCGATGGCCTGGCCGGCGAGCCGATGGACGTGCTCGTCAATGGCTGCCTGATCGCCCAGGGCGAGGTCGTCGTCGTGAACGACAAGTTCGGTATCCGTCTCACTGATATTATTACGCCATCAGAACGGATCAGAAAACTGAATAAATGACCTCGCGCAACGTCGCACATTGCAGCAATCCCGTAGGGTGGGCGGGTCTCCCGCCCGCGCGTTCAAACCGGGGTGGAATTGCCCGTGCGTTGACGCATACGCTCACTATCACCGCGCGGGCAGCAAAGCTGCCCACCCTACGGATCGCGGCAGCGGCACTGCTGCTGCCCCTGGTGGCCTGTGCAGCCCCTGTTGCGGCCGGCCAGGCGCCGGCGCCCGAGCAAACGATCAGCGCACCTGCCCCGACTCCCGTCCCGGCCCCCGCCTCCGTCGACACCCAACCCATGCCTGGAGGCGCCACCACGGCCGGCCGCCCGGCCACACCGGCACGCCCCGCCCCATCCGGCCCGATCTCGACGCCGGTGCAAGGCCCCGGCCTTGATGCCGTCACCACCGGCACCGCGCCGGCGCCCGTTGCCGAAACGCCGGCCGCCACGACGCCGGCACCTGGCCAGCGTCCCCCGCAAGTGGTCATGCCCGGCTCGGCCACGCCCGGCGCCGGCAGCCTGCTGCAGACCATCCTGGCCCTGGTGCTGGTGCTCTCGCTCCTGCTCGGCCTGGCCTGGGTAATGAAGCGCTTCGGGCCGCGCGCCATGGGCGCAAGCGCGAACGTGCGGCTGGTGGGCGCCCTGAATATCGGCGGCCGCGAACGGATCATGGTGGTCGAAGTCGGCGACCAGTGGATCGTCGTCGGCGCCTCGCCGGGACGCGTGAATGCGCTGGCCACCATGCCGCGCCAGGAAGGCGCGCACGGACCTGATGCGGCGCTCGCGCAACATGCCACGCCTGCCGCCAGCTTCGGCGACTGGCTCAAGAACACCATCGACAAACGTAATGCGAAATAAACGACTCCTGCTGTGGGTGGGTCTGGCGGGACTGGCATTGTTGCCGCTCGCCGCCCTCGCCCAGCCCGGCATCCCGGCCTTCACCTCGCGCCCCGCCCCGGGCGGCGGCACCGCCTTCTCGCTGCCGGTCCAGACGCTGATCCTGATGACGGCGCTGACCTTCCTGCCGGCCGCGCTGCTGATGATGACCGCCTTCACCCGCATCATCATCGTGCTCTCGCTGCTGCGCCAGGCGCTCGGCACCCAGACCGCGCCGCCGAACCAGGTGATGGTGGGCCTGGCGCTGTTCCTGACCTTCTTCGTGATGGGCCCGACTTTCGACCGCATTTACACCGAGGCCTACCTGCCGCTGCAGGAGAACCGGATGGAGATGAGCCAGGCGCTCGACCGCGGCGTGGTGCCGCTCAAGGAATTCATGATCAAGCAGACGCGCCAGTCCGACCTGGCCCTGTTCGTGAAGATCTCGCGCTCGCCCGCCCTGCAGGGCCCCGAGGACATCCCGCTGCGCGTGCTGATCCCGGCCTTCGTCACCAGCGAGCTGAAGACCGCCTTCCAGATCGGCTTCGCCATCTTCATACCGTTTTTGATCATCGATATGGTGGTGGCCTCGGTACTGATGGCGATGGGTATGATGATGATGTCGCCGGCCGTGATCTCGCTGCCCTTCAAGCTGATGCTGTTCGTGCTGGTCGATGGCTGGCAACTGCTGCTGGGCTCACTGTCCCAGAGCTTCTACTAGGAGGCCCGCATGACACCCGAAACCGTCATGACGATGGGCCGCAACGCGATGGAAGTGACCTTGATGGTCTCGGCCCCGCTGCTGCTGGTGGCCTTGATCATCGGCCTGATCATCAGCATCTTCCAGGCCGCCACCCAGATCAACGAAGCGACCCTCTCCTTCATCCCGAAACTGGTCGGCATTTTCGTCGCGCTGGTGGTGGCCGGTCCCTGGATGCTGTCGGTGATGCTCGACTACATGCGCCAGGTCTTCACCGGCATTCCCGGCATGATCGGTTAACAAGACCGCGATGCTGAGCCTCACCACGGGCGAGATGAATGCCTGGATCGCTGGGCTGATCTGGCCGCTCACGCGCATCCTCGGCCTGGTCGCCTCCGCCCCGCTGTTCGGCAATGCCGGCGTGCCGGTATCGATCAAGGTCGCGCTGGGTGTACTGCTGGCCGCCGTCATCGGACCCACCGTGGGCGACATCCCGGCCGTCGATCCGGGCTCCTGGGCCGGCATCCTGATCCTGGTAAAGGAACTCCTGATCGGCGTGGCCATGGGCTTCGCGATGCGCATCGTCTTCGCCGCCATCGAATACGCGGGCGAGGTGGCCAGCATGACCATGGGCCTGGGCTTCGCCATGTTCTTCGATCCGAATTCGCGCGGCCGCTCGTCGGCGGTCGGCCAGTTCCTGGCGCTGGTGGCGACCATGGCCTTCCTGGCCGTGAACGCCCACCTGGTGCTGCTGGCGGCGCTGGCCGAAAGCTTCGTCACGCTGCCGATCTCCAGCACCCCGTTCTCCGGCAACGCCCCGCTGGAACTGGTGCGCTGGGGCGGCCGTATCTTTTCGGCCGGCCTGCAGCTGTCGCTGCCGATCGTCGCCGCCCTGTTGATTACCAACGTCGCGCTGGGCATCCTCACGCGCGCCGCGCCGCAACTGAACATCTTCGGTATCGGCTTCCCGGTCACGCTGGGCGTGGGCTTCCTGACCCTGAGCCTGACCCTGCCCTACCTGGGCATGCCGATCGTGAACCTGTTCAACCAGGGGATCGAGGCCGGACGCGCGGTGCCGCGCGCCGGGGCAAGGCAGCCGGCGCAGCCGGTGGCCGCGCCAGTGGCCGCCATTCCCGCTCCGGGCTGACGGAGCCCCGTTAGCGCCCTGCCGCGGCCTGCGTGCCGCCGGCCGCGATCACCTGCAGGATCGCCGCCTTCACCACATCCGGAGAAGTCAGCGCCATCTGGTGGCTGGAATCGGCCACGATCGTTTTCGCATTCGGATACAGCGCGCGGACCTGCTTGCGCGTGTCTTCGTCCATCCGGAAGGCGCCGAAATCGACCGGGATCGCCGTCGCCGACGTCGGCCGGTTGACCAGGCGGACGATCGGCTTGTCGTCGATGCTCCCCATGCCCAGCACCATGTCGCCGGTCTCGTCGATCTTTTCGATTTCGCGCCAGACCGAACGCGAGAAGCCCAGCTGCCCGGCCAGGCGCGACCACATCGGGAAGTCTTCGACCCGCTTGACCATGCGCGGGTACAGCGAATCGACCAGCACAATTCCCTTCACTTCCTCCGGATAGGCGCGCGCGAACAGCTGCACGTACAGGCCGCCCAGCGAATGCCCGACCAGCACATAGGGCGGGCGCAGGCCCTTGTGGCGCAGCACTGCGCGCAGTTCCTCGACGATCGTGCGGCCGTCGCGTGCCGTAGCCGCGACGGCGCTGTTGCCATAGCCGGGGCGGTTGTAGGCGAACACGGTGGCGTCCTGCCCGACCTGTTCCGGCACCGTGCCCCATTTGTCGATCGTATTGCGCGAACCGCCTTCGAACACCACCACGTCTTTCGAGCCGGGATGGCGGATGGTGAGGGATTCGACCTGGCGCCCGCCGATGGTATCGACGACGGGCGCAGGCGCGGCGGCGGCGGCACCAAGCAGTGGAAGGCAGAGCGTTGACAGCATCAGGACTGGTTTGAACACGGGCGTCTCCATCAAGAAAACGCCAGCATCGCGCCGGGGCGGCTCAGGCGCAGCGGTTTTGCGACAGATCGACGTAAGCTGCGATGAACGGTCGTTTGCTGGCAGGGGGAATGCGTGAGATATCGCCCGGGCGCCCTGTGACAATGTGGGAGAATCGCCTTGGTATTAGCAAATATACTGGCTGCTTACTGATAGCAGACCGCCTTGCGATCGGCCCCGATGCGCTACCAGCGCCCACGTCATATCGAACAGGAGACAGGATGAATTCAACGAAGATGTCGCGCCGCAGCTTTGCCGCATGCGCAGTAGCCGTTCTGGCAGCACTTCCACTGACCGGCGCGATCGCCGCACCGTTTTCGTCGGAGCGCATCACCGTGCGAACCGAGGGCAGCGGGCCGGACGTGGTCCTGATCCCCGGCCTGAATTCGTCGCCGCGCGTGTGGTCCTCGGCCGTCGAAAAGCTCCCCGGCTACCGCTACCACCTGGTCCAGGTCTCCGGATTCGCCGGACAGCCAGCCGGCGGCAACAAGGAAGGCACCGTGGCCGCGCCAGTCGCCGATGAGATCGCACGCTACATCGGCGAAGCGAACCTCAAGCAGCCGGCCGTCATCGGCCACTCGATGGGCGGCACCATCGGCATGATGCTGGCGAGCCGCCATCCACAGCGCCTGTCGCGCCTGATGGTGGTCGACATGTTCCCCTTCCTCGGCACCTTCTTCGCCGGTCCGGGCGCGAGCCCGAGCCAGGTGGAAGCCGTGGCCGACCGCATCAGCGCCGGCATGCGCGCCGCCACGCCCGGGCAGCGCGCCAGGAACACCAGCGACACCATCGCCGGCATGATCGACACCGAAGCGATGCGCCCGGTCGCGATCAAGGATTCGGTCGCCAGCGACCCGGACGTCAGCGGCCGCGCCTACCGCGAATTGATCGTCACGAACCTGATTCCCGAACTGTCGAAGATCACGGTGCCGGTCACCGTGCTGTACGTCCAGCCCAAGACCGTGCCGCTCGCGCCGGAACAGTTCGACGGCGTCTACAAGGGCGCCTATGCACCGGTCAAGCAGCTGACCCTCAAGCGCATTCCGGACAGCGCACATTTCATCATGTGGGACCAGCCGCAGCGCTTCCAGGCCGAGATGGCCGCCTTCCTGTCGGCGCGCTGAAGCCAGCCTGAGAAAACCGGATGCCCACCCGCGACGATATCGTTCTACTGGCCGCCTATAACGCGTCGATGAACGGCAAGCTGTATGCCGCTGCCGCCCTGCTGCCGCAGGACGCGCTCCACGCCGACCGCGGCGCCTTTTTCGGTTCCGTCATGGGCACCCTGAACCACATCGTCGCCGGGGACATCATCTGGCTGCGCCGGTTCAGGGGGCATCCATCGGGCTTTGCTTCGTTGAACGCGATGGCCGAGATGCCGGTTCCCGCCAGCCTTGGGCATGCCTTCGGCGAGGACCTGGAGTCGCTGCTGGCACTGCGTGTGCGGCTCGATGCGGTCATCACGGCCCTGGCGGCGGAGGTCAGCAACGAAGACCTGGCCCAGCCCCTGTCGTACACGAATTCGCGCGGCGACTTCCGGAAGAATTTTGGGAGCCTGCTGCTGCACCTGTTCAATCATCAGACGCATCACCGGGGCCAGGCAAGTACGCTGCTGTCCCAATCGGGCGTCGATATCGGCGTGACTGACCTGGTCGAGTGGATACCGGAATACGTTTAGCGTGTCGGTGTCGCTAAGCTAGCGGAATGAGCGCTGGTAGAAAAGCCGGGGCCAGACCTGGGCTCCGCAGATCAAACACCATTTCTGATTAAACGTCATCAAGGCCAGGCAATGACCACATTCCTTATATCCTTCCCTGCAAGTGCGATGGTGGTCGCTGACGAGGATATGGGCGCTGTCAGCGATGCCTCGCGTGCAGTGATCAGAGAAGCAAAGGCCGCCGGGGTATATGTTTTCGGTGGCGGAATCAATAGCGAAGTCGATCCGCTGATGGTGTCGGCCGACGGACAGTGTACGAACGAGACTTACCGGCAGACGAGAGAGCTGGACGGTGGTTTTTGCGTGCTCGAGCTGCCATCCAGGGAGGCGGCTGTCCATTGGGCAGCCAGATTGGCTGCCGCCTGCCGCTGCGCGCAAGAGCTTCGCGAGTTCTACTATGACCGCGAGAGCTGACTTGGCTTGGTCTGCATTCGGCCAAAAGCAGACGTCAAGTCAACGTTAGACACCAATTCAGTGTATGAACACTCGGTTAATGCTGTGAAAGCCTATCAGGCGGTACCGAGAATCCTGCCTGTCGCTACCATTGATAAACTGCGTCGGGTTTAAGAGTTCCATGTTTTGATGGATATCTCGCACCTCAGGTGGACGACCATGAACATGGCATTCTTAGGACGCCTCATCAGTTTATTCGCGTATTCTGCGCTGACCGTTCTCACAATTTTCCTTGTTCTTTTACGGCTCTTTGGGATCCTGTTTGTAGGCGATGTTTCACATTGGGCCTTGGTTCCAGCGATCGTAATCGTTGCGCTCCTCTTCGCAGCCATGCTTCGGCAAGCTATGCGACGATTGCTCGCAGGCACATGTGTACTCTGGTACCTTTGTAGTGTCTACTTCGATGGATGGGATACGGTTGTCGCCCTGACAGCAAGTGGCCACGGCGCCTGGTTAGAGGTTGCGGAAGCAGCACTTATTTTGGTATTTGCATCGGGCTGCTTCCTGCCGCGAGACCGATCCACGACGACTGAAAGTGATCAGTAGCGAACGACCGTCAACGTCCGCAATGGGTCGGTAGCGGACGCTACAATAGGTCCGCAACCGGCCAAGAGCAGATCTTCAACAATGCGGAACATCTGCGATAGCAGCACGCGGCTGCAGAAGTTTTGGCATGTCCAATTACGAAAGTAGGGATGGCTGCTTCGTAGAACAAAGGTTCGGTGATCAGCATGGCGGTTCTGGAGCGTCCAGTACCGTAGAGTGGCAACCCTGTGACCTCACCTTGCCCGTGGTTGCGCGTGCCCCGTACGCCGGCACCGGCAGGGGTGTGGCACATGGCTACCGGATGCAGCCTTTCATTGCCGGTTCCCAACCTACAAAAACACTTCCGCAAACAGACCGCATATGCAGCGAAAAGAGCGCATAGTGTAAGACCGATATCCAATCTTCCGTCATTGTCTTCCTTCCAGACAGCGTTTGCTGCTCTGCCATGCCCACCCGGCATTTCATACAATGCCCTTGTGGAGCGACCGTTTTCCCAATCGTGTTCGTTTTATGAAGGTGCCCCCATGCATCCATTCCCCCAGTCCGTTATTCCCGCGGTCTACTCGCATCTCAATGCCCAGGTCGCGTTCTTCAACGAGCTTCCGCTGGCCCTCTCGCGCTCCTTTCAACAGGCCTGCCGGTTGAATATGCAGCTGGGCCAGACCCTGATCAAGGAAGCCTTCCTGGTCGGCCTCTACTGGTGCGGCCGGGGTCAAGTCTGACATCCGGACACAACCTCTGCCTTACTTGCCTAATGACCGCGAGGCCGGGATCAAATCTGAGGTCCAGAATCGCCATGCACTTCTGGATCCCAGGAAGCGACTTTCGCTGGATGACATCACGGCCGCAGGACCTGACATATCAATCCGCCGCGCCCCGCAACGCGATTACTTCGTCACCTGCACCGACGTGCTCGACACGTTGCCGGCGGCATCCCTTGCAACCGCCTTGACCGTGTGAGCGCCCTTGGCAATCTTCTGGGTGCTCCACTTGTAGCTCAGGCTCGCACCGTTGTTGCTCGCGACCAGCCCACCATCGATATACAGCTGATTGACGATGCCGGCCGCACCGCTGTTATCCGTCGATTGCACCATCACTGTCACCGTGCCGCTGATGCGTCCACCGACCGGGCTGACAAGTTTCACCGTCGGCGCCACGACATCCGTGGTCGGCGCAGGAGCCGGAGCAGGCGTCGGCTGCGTAACAGCAGCCACTTCATACGCGCCGATATCGAGCGCGCCGCTCACCGGGCGTACGTCGCCGCCCGCGCGGTGCTGGTAGTGGGCGACCGGCGCCAGCGACAGTCCGGTGACCGACAGGCCGGGATTGGTGCCGGCGTCGAGCATCGGCGAACCGGCGGCAGGACGCAGGTCGAAGTTGGCGCGGTCGACGAACGCCGGCGCCAGCGAGCGGTAGTTATTCCTGTCGATTGCCGCGGCTTGCGTGCTCAGGGTGCCCACGCCCGCCACGATGTTGTTCTGGATGAGCGCCGGGGTCGTGACACCGCTGCCGACGAACACGAAGGTGCCGCGCGAACTGTCGTCGTTGAGGAAGGTGTTGTTGACGACGTAGAGGTTCTGGCCCGGATTGGTGACGCCCTCTTCGCCAAACGTCACCATGGCCGGGTTCTGGTTCGCGGCGGGCTGCTGGATCACATTGCCGATCACGTAGGCGGTGCCGGCGTTGGGCAGGTTTACCTCATAGCTCGGCTGCCCGCTGGCGGTGGTGCCCGCCTGCCCCGCCGGCGTGCTCGAGAACCGGTTGTAGGCAATCGTATTGGTCTGCGCGCGCGACTTCAGGTTGTGGCCGATATTGGCGTCGTGCGAGTAGTTGTAGCGGAAGGTCAGGGTGCGCACGTTACCGATATAGAGGTTGTGCGAATAGCCGTCGCCGTAGCCGTTGAAGCCGAATTCCGAGCGTTCGACCAGGATGTCCGAGGCGGTATTCGCGTTCGCGAGGATGCCGTTCTCGTTATCGTGCAGGAAGCTCGAGCGCAGCGTGAAGCCGGTGCCTTCCAGGCGCAGCGCGGCGCCGTTGCGGTCCGCCACGCGGGCGCCGAACATCTCGACGTTTTCGACGGTGATGCCGTTGCCGACCACGACCCAGGTGCCCTTGCCCATCGCATTGGCGCCGCCGGCATCGATCTTCGGGCGGCCGTTGACGCCGCGGATGACCAGGTTGTGGGCGTAGATCCCGCAGACGTCGCCGACATAGGCGGTCGCGGCATCGATTTCGATGATGTCGCCGGCGGCGGCGGCGGCAAATGCCTTGCACGGGGTGGCGAAGGTCTTGCCGCTGCCGACCGACAGGGTCGCGGCAAACGAAGGGCTCGCGACGGCAACGCTCGACAGGACGGCGGTGGCCATCGCAGTACGCGTCAGGGACGAGGAAATCAACATGCGGCCAATCTTGGACATCGTTACTCCTGAGCTAACTGAACAGAGCTCAGATCTTCCCATGCGTAAACTGATTTCCTATGGAAAAGTAAATCTTCAATAACGCCACGAATGCCGGTGCGTTGGACCCGCACAACAATTTGAACAGCAAGCCATGTACGATTGCCGACACGGCATGCGGACCATCCCACCCTGTCGCTCCGCTCGCCGCTCCGGTATCATTCGGGGATGAACGACATTCCTTTCCGTCCGTTTGTCATTGGTGTCGCCGGCGGCAGCGGCAGTGGCAAGTCAACGGTCTCCCAGCAAGTGCTCGCGTCTTTCGGCGCCGATGTGGTTTCCGTGGTGATGCAGGACGACTACTACCGCGACCAGTCCGACCTCACCCCTGAAGTGCGCCGCAGGCAGAATTACGACCATCCGCAGGCCTTCGACTGGCCGCTGATGGTCGAGCATGTCCAGGCCTTGTGCAATGGCGATACGATCGAGATGCCGGAGTACGACTTCACGATCGACAACCGCTCCAACAAGACCATTCCGGTCAAGCCGGCGCCGGTCATCGTGATCGAAGGCCTGTTTGCCTTGTACGATGCCGACTTGCGCAACATGATGTCGCTGAAGATCTTCGTCGACACCGCGCCCGACGTGCGCTTCATCCGGCGCATGCAAAGGGACATTACCGAACGCGGGCGCTCGGTGGAGAGCATCGTCGGCCAGTACATGGAAACGGTGCGCCCGATGCACAAGCAGTTCATCGAGCCGACCAAGCGTCACGCCGACGTCATCCTGCCCCACGGCGCCAATGGCCCGGCGGTCGATGTGATCACCACCAAGGTGGCAAGCGTCATCGGCCAGTTGAAGCGTCCTTAGTTCGGACGCCTCACACCAGCCAGCGCCAGATACCCGCCGCCCGGCCGGCCAGCGGAATGTGCGCCCAGGTCGCCAGCAGCCACACGGCCAGTCCGCCGCCCAGCGCATGGGCGCCGAAGCCGCCGAAGCGCGCCCTGCCCTGCACGATCGCCTGGAATGGCCAGTAGCTGGTGCGCCCCTGCCAGGCGCTCCAGCCCTGCGGATCGAGCGCGGCCTTCTTGCGGTCCTGCAGCGCCGCGCCCACCAGCGACAGCACGATGATGGCCACGGCGACGATGATGTTCTTGGTCACCGGATACACCAGGATATGCACCACGCCCCAGATGGCGAAGGCCCACAGCATCGGATGCCGGGTGATGGCGTACACGCCTTTCGCCTGCGCGCTGGCGGCGTTCGAGGCGCCGGGCAAGGCCGGGTTGCGGATGAGCGAACCGAGCAGCAGGATGGACGCGGCCAGCATCAGGACGGTGCCCAGCGCCCAGAGTACATCGCCAACTTCCCATAGCGGCGCAGTGGTCGGCGCTTTCGGATAGGCCCAGGAGATTCCCCACAAAGTGGCGAAGGCCACGACGGAATACAGCGCCAGGAAGCCTTTTTCGCCCAGCGCGGCGACCAGCGGGCGTCGCAAGGGATGCGACAGCAGGAAATGCGACCCCACGAAGGCGCCGGCACATGCCAGCAGCAACATCGACTTGTCCATGCGCTGCTCCTTTAATGTTAGTGGTGACGCCAACTATAGCAGATGCAGTAAACACAATATGCCCAATGCGGCTGCCGGGCTCTCCCAAGGCGTGGGTGGCGACACCCGGGCGGGCAGCGTGGTTAGAATCGTCGAGCCAGCCTCTACTTGACGGCTCGAGAAACCTCCACCGCACAGGGACCAATAACAATGAACTTCCGCAGCCTGCTCTCCTCCGCCCTGATTGGCGCCGTCGCAAGCGCGCGCTCGATGACGCCCATGGCGACCCTCGCGGCGGCGCGCCTCGTCGGCCGCCGTACTCCGGGCGAACTCTTCATCCTCGATCGTCCCCTGTTCAAATACGGCGCGCTGGCCATGGGTGCAGGTGAGCTGTACGGCGACAAGATGAAGTCCGCGCCCGACCGCACCGTCTTCCTGGGACTGCTGGCGCGCGTCATGAGCGCGGGGATCGCCGGTGCCGCCCTGGCGCCACGCGGCAGCGAACGGGCCGGCGCGGCCGTCGCCGTCGCCACCGCCGTGCCGCTCGCCTACGGCACGCTGGCCGTGCGCAAGCAGGCGATGGCGCGTATCGGCCAGACCAGGAGCGGCCTGATCGAAGACGCGCTGATCGTCGCGGCGGGTATCGCGGTCGTCGCGCTGGCCACGCGGCCGAAGCACGCCTGATCCACGCAACACCGCTGTCGACTTTCTTTACAGTTCACTCTGGAACTATTACTTGATTAAACGCAAGTATCTGTAAACACAGGTTTATTTCCTGCTGGCACGGCAATTGCTAATAGGCATGGGTCAAGACGATATCGTCTCCTACCCATTTCAGCCAATCAGGAAAAACCATGTTCAAGACCGCTACCTTCGCCGCCGCCTTCGCTACCGCACTGCTGGCCATCGCTCCCGCACAAGCCACTACCCTGAGCTTCGACCGCGACTCGGTCTCGTTCTTCAGCAGCGTCGACGAACAAGGCTATACCGCCACGACCCTCGGCACCAACGGCTACCAGGCCGCTATCGCCAACACATATTTCTGCGGCCCCGCCTGCCCGGACAACGGCAGCACCTACGTCCTGGCGCATGGCGCGGGCATCAAGCTGGCATCGACCAGCGGCAACGCATTCTCGCTGACCGGCTTCGACGGCGCCGAAGCACATGGCCAGTCGAGCGGCCTGTGGGCCAAGGGCATCATGGTGACCGGCTACCTCGCGGGCGGCGGCACGGTCTCGCAATCGTTCGCACTCGACTGGCTGCAGGACGGCCCGGGCGCCGGCGTCGACTTCCAGGCGTTTTCGCTGAGCGGTTTCGATAACCTGTCCTACGTCACCTTCACCAACAATGGCGGCAACTCCTACTTCAGCCTGGATAACATCCAGGCGAACGACGTGCCGGAACCGGCATCGCTGGCCCTGCTCGGCCTGGGCCTGGCCGGTCTGGGCGCTGCGCGCCGCAAGCGCGGCTGATCGGCAGATCGTTCCGCCAAAAGCAAAGAGCCGGCGCATGCCGGCTCTTTTGCTTTTGCGGGCCTTGTCCCGCCGCTGTAGGGTGGCCGGGTTTTCCCGGCCGCGCGTTCAGATCACGGTGATGCAGTCCGTGCGCCGGTTCATATTGTAACTATCACCGCGCGGCCGGCGAAGCCGGCAACCCTACGCTTCATGCCAGCTCTCCGTTTTCGCAGGCCCTGCCCGGCCGCTTACAGGTAGTTGAACAGCGACAGTCCCGACATCGTCTTGAACGACATCTGCGCCGCCTGCAGCGTCATTTGCTGGGCCGAGAAGTCGGAAATGGCCTTGACCATGTCCAGGTCCTGCAGGTCCGACAGCGTGGCGGCGTACTGGATGTCGAGGTCGTCGCCGGCGCTGTCGAGGTAGTCGAGTTCCTTCATGTGGGCGCCCACCGAGGCCTGCACGGTCAGCACGTTGTCGTGCGAGGACTTCAGGTTGTCCAGCGCCGTACCGATGTTGTTGGCCAGCGCGGCCTTGCCGGTGGAGCCGTCGGCCGGCGCGCGCAGCGCCGCGATCAGGTTGGTCACGGTCGTGAACACCGACTGCTTTTCGCTCGGCTTGGCGGTGAAGTTGTCGCCGTCGGCCGGTTCGCCCTTGATGTCGAAACTCAGGCCGCCGAAGGTGATCGCCTTGCCCGCTTCGTAGGCTTGGGCGGTCATGCCCGGTACCGCCACATCGGTGCCGGTAGTGGTGTCGACCACGCTGTAGGTGGTCACCGCCGGGGAGCCGCTGACCGCGAAGGTGAGCTTGTAGTCGCGGCCGGCGTTGGCCAGGCTGCGGTCGACCACCGAACCGGACGAGATGACGCCGGCGCCCTTGTTGCCGGCCGCCGCCTGGGTCTGGAAGCTGCCGTTGCCGGTCGGGTTGTTCTCGAATACCGCGCTGCCCGAGGCCGACAGCGGCATGCGGCGCGAAGCCGCCACCTGCAGCTGGCGCTGGCCCTGGTCGCCTTCGTACTGGGCGCCGCCGGGCGTCGGCGTAAACGGCTGGGTGGTGGCCATGTAACCGGAGAACAGGTAGCCGCCGGCGCCGTCGGTGCTGTTGGCCACGCCCAGCAGGTCGGCCAGGCGCCCTTCCAGTTCGGTGGCCAGCACGTTGCGGTCGATCGGCAGCATGCTGCCGTTACCGGCGGTGACCGCCAGCTCCTGGATGTCCTGCAGCAGGTTGCCGGCGTTTTGCAGCGCGCCTTCGACCGTCGTCAGCGACGAGCGCGCACTGGCGCGGTTGGTGGCGAACTGGGTATTCATCTCCTTCGTCTGGCTCACTTCGAGCACGCGCGCCGAGGCCACCGGATCGTCGGCCGGGGTCAGGATACGGCGCTCGGTCGAGAGCTGCATCTGGGTGCGCGCGAGTGCGCTCTGCAGCGAATTGAGCTGGCTGGTCGCGTTGCTGTAGATGGAAAGTGAGCTGATGCGCATGGGTGCCTCGTGCTTGATGCTGTTATTCGGTCAATCAGCGGCCGATCGAGAGCAGCGTGTCGAAGATGCTGCCCGCGATCTGCATGACCTTGCCGGCAGCCTGGTAGGCCTGCTGGTACTTGATCAGGTTGGTCGCTTCCTCGTCCAGGTTCACGCCCGAGACGTCCTGGGCCGCGCCCTGGGCCTGGACCAGCAGTGCTTCGCCGGCCTGGCCGTTCACCTGCACTTCGCGCGTCTTGTTGCCGACCGTGCTCACCAGCTGGGCGTAGGACGATTGCAAGGTAGCGGTGCCCTTGTTGAAGATGTTCCTGGTCTGCAGGTCGCCCAGCAGGCCGATGTTGCGGGTGTCGCCGATGCCGCTGCCGTTGCCGGCGATGGTGAAGCTGTCGCCATCGCCCGGCGCGCCGCTCATGGTCACGCTGATGCCGCCGAACGTATAGGTGGCGCCGGCCTTGAAGGGCACGCTGCCTGCGGGGACGGTGCTGGCGGCGCCGTTGCTGTCGACCATGCGCACGGTGCCGGCCGGGAAGCCGCCCAGGTTGCCGGTGGCTTTGTCGAAGCTCAGCGTCACCGGCAGCGCGGTGGCGCCGCCCAGGAAGCTGGCGTCGACCTTGCCTTCGCTGATCTTGGCAGTGCCGGTATTGTTCACCGGCGCGCTGGTCGCGATCGGCGCGGCCGCGGCAATGCCCGACACGTCCTTGACCAGCACGTTGAAGTTGGCCGCGCCGCCGATGGTCGGGCGCACCAGGAAGTTGTCTTCCTTCGCCGCCGTGCCGGTGATCTTGAAATCGACGCCGTAGATGGTCTGGGCCGCGCCCGCGCCGGTGTAGGCGGTTTTCTGGTTGTCCGACAGGCGGATCACCTGGTAATCGGTGCCGTCGAACTCCACCTTGAAATCGCTGTCCGCCAGCGCCGCCGGATCGCTGACGATGGCCTCGACCTTGGTGGTGCTGGTCGAGGCATTGTTGATGTTCTTGCCGACATAGGCCGGCGCCACGCTGAAGAAGTCGCCGCCAGGCTGGCCGTTCTGGTCCAGGCCCAGCTTGTGCTGCTCGTTGAACTCGATGGCCAGGCCGATCGCGACCTTGCCCAGCGCGCTCTGCGCCGGGTCCAGCGTCTTGCTGCGGAATTCCAGGGCGCCGCCCAGGGTGCCGCCGGAAAGGGCGTTCTCGCCCAGCACCGACACCTTGGAACCGGTCACATAGCCCACTTCGAGGCGGGTCAGGTCGGTCGGCGACTTGGTGGCCGCCAGTTCGAAGGAGCGCTGCCCCACCACCAGCGGCTGGCCGCTGCCGATCGAGACCGTCAGGCTGCCGTTGTCGCCCGGGCGCACGGTGGCCTTCACTTGCGTGTTCAGTTCCATCACCAGCTGGTCGCGCTTGTCGAGCAGGTCGTTCGGCGCGCGCTGCATGGCCGACGCGAAGGTGCCGATCTTCTCGTTCAGGTCGGCGATCTGGCTGGCATAGGAGTTGATCGTGGTGATGCTGCTTTCGATGGTGCTGTTCACGCCTTCGCGGATCTCCGCCAGGCGGCTGTCCAGGGCCTGGAAGCGCGTGGCCAGGGTGTCGGCGGAAGACAACATCGACTGGCGCGACGGGATCGAGGCGCGGTTGGCGGCCATGTCCTGCACGCCCTTGAAAAAGCTTTGCAGCGACGGCGACAGGCCGGCGGTCTGGTCGGCCAGCATGTTGTCGATCTGGCTGATCTGGCTGTAGTAGGAATCGAGCCCGCTCTTGCTGGCCTGGGCGGTGCGCACCTGGGCGTTGAGGAATTCGTCGCTGTAGCGCTTGATCTGGTCGATCTGGGTGCCGGTGCCGATGAAACCGACGCCGGTATCCATCATCGGGGCGGTCGACTGCACCACCGTCTGGCGGTTGTAGCCGGCCACGTTGGCGTTCGCGATGTTGTGGCCGGTCGTGGACAGGCCCGCCTGCGCGGCGAACAGGCCGCTCTTGCCAATGCTGAGGAGGTTACCGGACATGGGTGCTTTCTTTCTGTGACTATCTTATCTACGGCAACGTTTGCGAAAACTGTAGGGTGGGCGGCTTCGCCGCCCGCGCGTTCAAGTCACCGACGCTCTGTGGCAACGCACGTTCGGGTTGAACGCGCGGGCGGGAGACCCGCCCACCCTACGGATCGCGGCATCATCAATGCCAACGAAAATTTCCTCGTTCATTTACGCCAATGAATTCTTGATAACGCGGGTCAGCTTGGCGGCGTAATTCGGATCGGTCGCATACCCCGCGCGCTGCAGGCCGTGGGCGAAGGCCGAGGCGTCGCCGCCGCTGGCCAGCACTTTCTCGTAGCGCGGGTTCTTGGCCAGCATGTTGGCGTAATCCTTGAACGAATCTGCCGGGGTGTCGTAGGCGCGGAACTTTTCCACCTTCTGGTGCGCGCGGCCATTCACGTATTCGGTGGTGACGGCAGTGGCGACCTTGCCCTTCCAGCCCGGACCGGCCTTGATGCCGAACAGGTTGTTGCTGTTGGTTCCGTCGGCATTGCGGATCATGCGCTTGCCCCAGCCGCTTTCCAGCGCGGCCTGGCCCAGCATGAACTTGGCCGGCACGCCGGTGGCGCGTTCGGCTTCGGCCGCGTGGGCGTGCAGCTTTTCCTGGAAAGCGCGCACGTGCGGCGTCTGCACGCGGCCGGTGGCGGTGGTCAGGGCCAGCGGCGCCACGCCCGGCGTAGTGACGCCGGTCTTCATGATGGTGGCGGCATCCTTCCCCGGCGGCATGCCCTGCAGCGGCGCGGCGGCCGTCGCGGCAGCGGCGGCCTTGCCGGCGGCCATACCGTCGGCGCCGATCGCCAGCGCCTGGGCGCCCATCTGGTTCGAGGTCAGCTGGCGCGTGAGCATGTCGGCCAGGCCGACGCCGCGCTTGGCGAGGTTCTGGCTCATCTGCTGATCCAGCATGCCCGTAAACATCTTGGACTGCTGGTTGTCGAGCATCCCCTCCTGCGGGGTGGCGTCGCGCATGCTCTTCATCATCATGTTGATGAACATGGCTTCGAACTGGGTGGCCGCCTCCTTCAGCGCGGCGGGCGATCCGGCCTTGGCCGATTGCTTGAGTTCGCCCAGGCCCTTGGTGTCGAGGGCGAACTTGCTGGTCAGGTCAGTGGAAGGAGAGCCGATCATGGGTGTGCTTTCTTAGATGATCTCGAGTTCGGCGCGCAGCGAGCCGGCAGCCTTCAGGGCCTGCAGGATGGCCAGCAGGTCTTGCGGGGTGGTGCCGATCGAATTCATGGCCTTCACCACTTCGGCCAGCGAAGCGCCGCCCTTGACCATCAGCACGCGGCCCGGGTCTTTCTTGACGTCGACCGAGTTCGACTGCGTCACGGCGGTGCGGCCGCGCGAGCCCGGGGCCGGCTGGCTGACATTGGTGTCGGCGCCGACGGTCACGGTCAGGTTGCCGTGCGAGATCGCGCAGTTTTCCAGCATGACCGACTGGTTCATCACCACCGAACCGGTGCGCGCATTCATGATCACCTTGGCCGAGCTCCTGGCCGGATTGACGTCGATGCTTTCCAGCTGGCCGATGAAGGCCACCCGCTGGTCGCTCGAGGATGGCGTGCGCACGCGGATCACGCGGCCGTCCAGCGCCGTGGCGATGCCCGCGCCGAACTGGTCGTTGATGGCTTCGACCACGCGCGCCACGGTCGAGAAATCGGTTTCCTTCAGTTCCAGGCGGATCTGGTTGTCCGCACCGAGGTTCGAGGCAACCGCGCGCTCGACGGTCGCGCCGGCGGAGACCTTGCCCACCGCTAGGTGATTGACCTGCACTTGCGCGCCGCCCGACTGGGCGCCGACGCCGCCGACCAGCACATTGCCCTGGCCCATCGCATACACCTGGCCATCGGCGCCGTGCAGCGGGGTCATGAGCAGCGTACCGCCGCGCAGGCTCTTCGCATTGCCGATCGACGACACGGTGATGTCGATGGTCTGGCCCGGCTGGGCAAAGGCCGGCAGCGAGGTGGTGACCATGACGGCCGCGACGTTCTTGAGTTGCAGCTGGGTGCCGGGAGGCAGGTTCACGCCCTTTTGCTGCAGCATCGCCTGGATCGACTGCACGGTGAACGGCGTCTGGCTGGTCTGGTCGCCGGTGCCGTCCAGGCCCACGACGATGCCGTAGCCGGACAACTGGTTCTGGCGTACGCCGGCGATGCTGGCGAGGTCCTTCAGGCGCTCGGCCTGGGCCAGTGGCGCCGCGCCCATGAGGGCAGCGCAAAGCAAGGCGATCGAGGTGATTTTCATGTGCATGGCAGGCCTCAGAACGGCAGCATCGACTGGAAGAAGCGCGAGAACATGTTGCTCATCTCGGCGCGGTCGACGCGGCTGTTGGTGCGGTATTCGACGCGTGCATCGGCCACCAGGGTCGACGAGACCATGTTGCCCGGCTGGATAGTGTCCGGTGCGACCATGCCCGAGAAGCGGATGTACTCGACGCCCTTGTTCATGGCGACCTGCTTCTCGCCGGCGACGATCAGGTTGCCGTTGGTGAGCACTTCGGTGACGGTCACGCCGATCGTGCCGGTAAAGTTGTTCGAGGCGCTCTGGGTGTCGGCATCGGCGAACTTGTTCGCGCCCTCCAGTCCCACGCCGGCGCCGAACTTGGCCTGCAGGATGCCTGGCGTCTTGAAGCTGGCGCTGCCCGACTTGGTGCCGGTGCTGGCGCCCGACTTGCCGGCCGAGGTGCGCTCGGAGATGTTCACCGTCAGCAGGTCGCCGATATGGCGCGCGCGGCGGTCTTCGAACATCGGGCGGTAGCTGCCCGCGTTGTAGATGGCGCCGTCGCCCGCGGGCGCCGTCTGCACCAGCATCGGGCGGCTCGAGGTCGGGCCCTGCACGATGCTGCTCGGGGTGGTCGAGCAGCCGCCCATGACCAGCAGCGCGGCAGCAGCGAAGAAGAAAGAAGATTTCATAACTGGGACAGTTTCTGCAGCATCTGGTCGGACGTGGTGATCGCCTTGCTGTTGATCTCGTAGGCGCGCTGGGTCTGGATCATGTTGACCATTTCCTCGACCACGTTCACGTTCGACGATTCGACATAGCCCTGCATCAGCACGCCGGAGCCGTTCGTGCCCGGGACGTTCAGATTCGGGTTGCCCGAGGCGCCGGTCTCGACGTACAGGTTCTCGCCGCGCGATTCCAGGCCGGCCGGATTGATGAAGGTCGCCAGTTGCAGCGAGCCGACCTGGGTCGGGGCCGCCGTGCCCGGCAGTTTCACCGACACGGTGCCGTCGCGGCCGACGGTGATCGATTCGGCATTGGCCGGGATGGTGATCGCCGGCTGCACGACGAAGCCGCTGGACGTGACCAGCTGGCCGTTGGCATCGGTCTGGAAGGAGCCGTCGCGGGTATAGGCCTGGGTGCCGTCCGGCAGCAGCACCGGGAAGAAACCGGAACCGTTGACCATGACGTCTTTCGAGTTGCCGGTCAGCTGGGGATTACCCTGGGTGAAGATGCGCTCGGTAGCGACGGTGCGCACACCGGTACCGATCTGCAGGCCCGAAGGCAGGTTGGTCTGCTGCGACGATTGCGCACCTGGCTGGCGCACGTTCTGGTACAGCAGGTCCTCGAACACCGCACGCGAACGCTTGAAGCCGTTGGTGCTGACGTTGGCGAGGTTGTTGGTGATGACGTCGAGGTTGGTCTGCTGCGCTTCGAGGCCGGTCTTGGCAATAAACAGCGATCGGATCATGGAATTCTCCTAAGTGCAGCGGACACGGTCCGCCACGTACAGGAGAATTATGCTGCAGCAACTATCAATTCAAAGCGAGGATCTGGGTGGCTTTCGCGGCGTTATTCTCGGCGTTCTTCAACAGGCTCATTTGGGTGTCGAAAGAACGTGCCAAAGCGATCATATCGACCATCGAATCGACCGCGCTGACATTGCTGCCCTCGAGCGCGCCGCCGGCCACGCGCACCGCCGGATCGGCCTGGGCAGCGCTGCCGTTCTTCAGGCGGAACAAACCGTCGTCGCCGCGCACCAGCTCGCCTGCCGGCGGATTGACCAGCTTCAGGCGGCCGAGGATATTGCTGGCCGAGGGCTGGTCGGTGGTGGAGATGGTCGAGATGGTGCCGTCGCCGCCCACCGTCACGGTGGCGTCGGGCGGAATCGTGATCGGGCCGCCCTCGCCGGCAATCGTCGCGCCGTTGGCGGTGGTCAGCAGGCCGTTGGCGCTGGTCTGCAGCGAACCGTTGCGGGTATAGGCTTCGGTGCCGTCGGCCATCTGCACCGCCAGCCAGCCTTCGCCCTTGACGGCCACGTCGAGGTCGCGCCCCGTCACCTGCAGCGCGCCCGACGCGAAATTGGCGCCGGGGGTCGAATTGACCACGAAGGCGCGCGTCGGCAAGCCCTCGCCCTGCACCGGCACCGCGCGGAACACGTCCATCTGGGCGCGGAAGCCCGTGGTGTTCACGTTGGCCAGGTTGTTCGAGGTCGTGGCCTGCTTTTCCAGGATGTGCTTGGCGCCGCTGGCGGCGGTGTAGATCAGGCGATCCATCGTATATTTTCCTTTTGTACGGCTGAGCCAGGGCTGCTTGAACGCGCGGGCGGGAGACCCGCCCACCCTTCTATGATGACTGTCAAGTGAGATTCGTAGTTTTCGTCTCTCCTGTACTTTGGTGCATTGAAGCGCTTGGTCATCTGTTCGTGAGACGCTGGCGTCTCACCACCTTCT